>NZ_JABWQS010000001.1:0-344888 GCF_014268545.1 Pseudomonas sp. SWRI81 | reverse complement strand
CGAATGCGGTGTGTCTGTCACCGATGTGTCGCCTGGCACACCGCATTCGCGAGCAAGCCCGCTCCCACATTTGAACCGCACGGTCCTCCCCCGCTCGCCCTCGGCCCCATGCCCCGCTATACTTCCCGGCTTTTCCTGAATAAATGCCAATAGGGTCCCGCCGCGCATGGATAAGACCTACCAGCCGCACGCCATTGAAACTTCCTGGTACAAGACCTGGGAGTCCGAGAACTACTTCGCACCGCAAGGCGCGGGCGATTCCTACACGATCATGATCCCGCCGCCGAACGTGACCGGCAGCCTGCATATGGGCCACGGTTTCAACAACGCGATCATGGACGCCCTGATCCGTTTCCGCCGCATGCAGGGGCGCAACACCCTGTGGCAGCCGGGCACCGACCACGCCGGTATCGCCACGCAGATGCTGGTGGAGCGTCAACTCGAAGCCCAGGGCCAGAATCGTCACGATCTCGGTCGCGAGAAATTCCTCGAGAAAGTCTGGGAGTGGAAGGATCAGTCCGGCGGCAACATCAGTCGTCAGATTCGCCGTCTCGGCTCGTCCGTGGACTGGAGCCGCGAGCGCTTCACCATGGACGACGGCCTCTCGGAAGCGGTCAAGGAAGCATTCGTGCGTCTGCACGAAGACGGCCTGATTTATCGCGGCAAGCGCCTGGTCAACTGGGACACCAAGCTGCACACGGCGATTTCCGACCTCGAAGTGGAAAACCACGACGAGAAAGGTTTCCTGTGGAACCTCAAGTACCCGCTGGCCGACGGCGCAAAAACCGCTGAAGGCAATGATTTCCTGATCGTCGCGACCACCCGTCCGGAAACCATGCTCGGCGATTCCGCCGTCGCGGTTAACCCGAACGACGAGCGCTACAAAGCCCTGATCGGCAAATTCGTCGAGCTGCCGCTGGTTGGCCGCCGCATTCCGATCATCGCCGACGATTACTGCGATCCTGAATTCGGCACCGGTTGCGTGAAAATCACCCCGGCCCACGACTTCAACGACTACGAAGTCGGCAAGCGTCACAACCTGCCGCTGCTGAACATCTTCGACAAGAACGCCAACGTGCTGCCTGCCGCACAAGTGTTCAACCTCGACGGTACGCTGAACGACAGCATCGACGGCAAGATCCCGGCCGAATACGCCGGTCTTGAGCGTTTCGAAGCGCGCAAACAGATCGTCGCCGCGTTCGACGCCGCCGGCCTGCTGGTCAGCGTCGACGATCACAACCTGAAAGTGCCGAAAGGCGATCGCTCCGGCACCGTGATCGAGCCGTGGCTGACCGACCAGTGGTACGTGTCGACCAAGCCGTTGGCCGAGCCTGCGATTGCTGCCGTTGAAGACGGCCGTATCCAGTTCGTGCCCAAGCAATACGAAAACATGTACTTCTCGTGGATGCGCGACATTCAGGACTGGTGCATCAGCCGTCAGCTGTGGTGGGGCCACCGGATTCCGGCCTGGTACGACGAGTCGGGCAAGGTCTATGTCGGTCGCGACGAAGCCGAAGTGCGCGCCAAGCACAACCTCGGTCCGGACGTGGCGCTGCAACAGGACAACGACGTCCTCGACACCTGGTTCAGTTCCGGCCTGTGGACATTCTCCACCCTGGGCTGGCCCGAGCAGACCGAGTTCCTGAAGAAATTCCACTCCACCGACGTGCTGGTCACCGGTTTCGACATCATTTTCTTCTGGGTTGCCCGGATGATCATGCTGACCATGCACCTGGTGAAGAACGAAGACGGCACGCCGCAGGTACCGTTCAAAACGGTTTATGTGCACGGTCTGGTGCGTGATGGCCAAGGCCAGAAGATGTCCAAGTCCAAGGGCAACGTCCTTGACCCGCTGGACATCATCGACGGCATCGAACTGGAAGCGCTGGTACAGAAACGCACTTCCGGCATGATGCAGCCAAAACTGGCGAAAAAGATCGAGAAGCAGACCCGCGACGAGTTCGCCGACGGCATCGCCAGCTACGGTACCGACGCCCTGCGCTTCACCTTCTGCTCGCTGGCCTCGACCGGACGTGACATCAAGTTCGATATGGGCCGCGTCGAAGGCTATCGCAACTTCTGCAACAAGATCTGGAACGCCGCGCGTTACGTTCTGGACAAGGGCGAAGACTGCGGCCAGAACGGCGAAGCCTACGAGCTGTCGCTGGCCGATCGCTGGATCATCTCGCAACTGCAGCGCACCGAAGCCGAAGTGACCCGTCAACTCGACCAGTTCCGTTTCGACCTCGCTGCACAAGCGTTGTACGAGTTCATCTGGAACCAGTACTGCGACTGGTACCTCGAACTGTCCAAGCCTGTGTTGTGGGACGAGAACGCACCGGTTGAGCGTCAGCGTGGCACTCGCCGTACGCTGGTGCGCGTACTGGAAGTGGCGCTGCGTCTGGCGCACCCGTTCATGCCATTCATCACTGAAGAAATCTGGCAGCGCATTGCGCCGCTGGCCGGTATTCAGGGCAAGACGATCATGCTGCAGCCTTGGCCAGTGGCTAATGAAGAGCGCATCGATCCGGCGGCGGAAAACGACATCGAATGGCTCAAGGAACTGATGCTCGGCACGCGCAACATCCGTGGCGAAATGAACATCGGCCCGGGCAAACCACTGCCGATCTACCTGAAGAACGTCAGCGCCGAAGACCAGCGCCGCCTGAGCGAGAACGAAGCGCTGCTGAAAAAGCTGGCGCGTCTGGAATCGATCACCGTGCTGGCGGCAGGCGAAGAAGCACCGCTGTCGGCCACCGCCCTGGTCGGCGAGATGGAAGTGCTGGTGCCGATGGCCGGTCTGATCGACAAGGGCGCAGAACTTGCGCGTCTGGACAAGGAAATCCTGCGTTTGCAGGGCGAAGTTCAGCGCGTGGGCGGCAAGCTGTCCAACGCCGGATTCGTCGACAAGGCTCCGGCCGAAGTCATCGACAAGGAACGCGCCAAACTGGCCGAGGCTGAACAGGCCCTGGGCAAGCTGGCCGAGCAGCATGCGCGGATTGCCAGTCTGTAACGGCGGATCGCAATAAATAAGGGAGGCCCAAGTGGCCTCCCTTTTTTATTTCTGCAACACCTCAAATCCCTTGTAGGAGTGAGCCTGCTCGCGATCGCGGTCTATCCATTGCCATATCTTCGCCTGACACACCGCTATCGCGAGCAGGCTCACTCCTACAGTTTGAACGGTGTTGCCTTTAGATGTGGGACAATACCCGCCACTTTCAGCCATACCCGAATCGACCACGCCCATGAACGCCCCCCGCACCCCCAAACCTGCGCGCAAAAAGCCTGACGCCGCGACCCCGAGCAAAGCCGTCGAGCCGCGCGAGAAGGCCAGTCTGCACCCGCGCAATCGCCATCAGGGTCGTTACGACTTCCCGGCGCTGATCAAGACCACGCCAGAACTGGCGAAGTACGTGATCACTAACCCGTACGGCAAGGAAAGCATCGACTTCGCCAGCCCCGACGCGGTGCGCGTGTTCAACCGGGCGCTACTGAAGGCGTTCTATGGCATCCAGCATTGGGACATCCCGGCGGATTACCTCTGCCCTCCGGTTCCGGGCCGTGCCGATTACGTGCACTTTCTCGCCGACCTGCTGGCGAGCATGAACGACGGCAAGGTGCCGCGTGGCGCGATCGTCAACGTGCTGGACATCGGCATGGGCGCCAACTGCGTATATCCGCTGATCGGCAACAGCGAATACCGCTGGCACTTCCTCGGCTCGGAAATCGATCCGACGGCTGTGGCGGCCGCCAGAGCCATTGTCCAGTCCAACGATTTGAGCAAGGTCATCCAGCTGCGTCAGCAGGAGAATCGCAAGCACATCCTGATCGGCCTTTTGGAGCCGGGCGAGCGCTTTGACCTGACCATGTGCAACCCGCCGTTTCACGCCTCAATGGACGAAGCGACCAAGGGCAGCGAGCGCAAATGGCGCGCATTGGGCAAGGCCGACCCGAAACGCAAACTGCCGGTGCTGAACTTCGGCGGACAGTCAGCGGAGCTGTGGTGTGAAGGTGGCGAAGCGCGCTTCGTGACGCAACTGATCGCCGAGAGCGCCAACTTTCAGCACAAGGTGTTGTGGTTCAGCACGCTGGTGTCGAAGGCTTCAAACCTGCCGGCTATCGAAACCGCGCTGAAGAAGGCTGGGGTGCTGGAAAGCCAGGTCGTGGAAATGTCTCAGGGCCAGAAGCAAAGCCGCTTCGTGGCGTGGACGTTCCAGACCAAATCCGAGCAGCAGATCTGGCGGCGTGAGCGCTGGGTGCGCTAAACAAAGCTATTTCTGAAGGAATGCGAGACTGAATGTGGGAGCGGGCTTGCTCGCGAATACGGTGGGTCAGTCAATAAACATGTCGACTGACACTCCGCTTTCGCGAGCAAGCCCGCTCCCACTTTGGCCCAGCGAGTCAGTCGCCAAATCACAGACACAAAAAAACCGTGCCCCGGATCACTCCGAAGCACGGTTTTTTTTATCGCTGCGTCTTACTTGTTCACAGCGTCGGTCAGGCCTTTGGCCACAACCAGCTTGATCACTTTCTTGGCAGGGATTTCGATGGCAGCGCCAGTCGAAGGGTTACGGCCAGTGCGGGCAGGACGCTCGGTCACTTTCAGCTTGCCGATACCCGGCAAGGTGATTTCGCCGCCATTTTCCAGCTGATCGGCAACGATTTGGCCCAGTTGGTCCAGAGCGTTACGCGCGGTGGTTTTCGGCGCGTCGATAGCTTCAGCGATGTCGGCGATCAGTTGGTCTTTAGTAAGAGCCATGTAGTGTTCCTTCCCTATCAAATTCATATGGATTGCAGAGTGCAGTGTCAGCCATCGAGCCCGATCTTCTGGATCTGGCACCCTCGGCGATAACCACGACGAGTCGGGTTATAGATGCCGAAATCAGGGTTTGGTTCGACCTGACAAATGCTGAATGCACGCTTAACGCAGTGACTTCGCGTAAGACCGGGCAAAACTAGCACAACGCCTGTTAAATATCCGCCTCTAGCTACCCATTTGGTCAGCTTTATTGCGCTAAATCGGTAAAAAACTGCATAAGGCCGGGCCCGCGCCCCGGTTTCGCCCTGCAACCCACGCCAAAACCAGTGGTTGCGGTACACTGAGCGCTTTTTCGGGGGAGCCCGCCCTCCTCCCTTCCAACAGCCGAGAAGCCCATGCCGATCCGTCATTGCATCGTCCACCTGATCGACAAAAAACCCGACGGCACGCCCGCAGTTCTGCACGCACGTGACACTGAGCTGGCCGAGTCCGCAGCCATCGAAAACATGCTCGCCGACCTCAACGAGAGCTATAACGCCAAACAGGGCAAAGCCTGGGGTCTGTTTCATCCGGAATCCGGCGCGTTCCCGTTCAGCGGCTGGCTGAAGGAATACATGGAAGGCGGTCGCGACTTCACCGCCTTCAGCAAAGTCGCGGTCGAGCATCTGCAAAAGCTGATGGAAGAATCGAACCTGTCGGTCGGCGGCCACGTGCTGTTCGCCCACTACCAGCAGGGCATGACCGATTACCTGGCGATCGCGCTGCTGCACCATAGCGAAGGCGTGGCGGTGACCGAAGAGCTGGACGTGACACCGTCGCGCCATCTCGACCTTGGCCAATTGCACCTGGCGGCGCGGATCAACGTTTCCGAATGGCAGAACAACAAGCAGTCCAAGCAGTACATTTCGTTCATCAAAGGCAAGAACGGTAAAAAGGTCTCGGAATACTTCCGCGACTTCATCGGCTGCCAGGAAGGCGTTGACGGCCCCGGCGAGACCCGCACCTTGCTCAAGGCCTTCAGCGACTTTGTCGAAAGCGAAGACCTGCCGGAAGAATCTGCCCGCGAGAAAACCAAGACCCTGGTCGATTACGCCAGCAGCCAGGCCAAGCTCGGCGAACCGATGGGCCTTGAAGAACTGTCGGAGCTGATTGACGAAGAGCGGCCGAAGGCGTTCTACGATCACATCCGCAACAAGGATTACGGCTTGTCGCCAGAGATTCCGGCAGACAAACGCACCCTCAATCAATTCCGCCGCTTCACCGGCCGCGCCGAGGGCCTGTCGATCAGCTTTGAAGCGCACCTGCTGGGTTCGAAGATCGAGTACGACGAAGAAAACGGCACGCTGATCATCAAGGGCCTGCCGACATCGCTGACCGATCAGTTGAAGCGGCGCAACTGATGCTCGGCAAGGTGCTGAAGAAGGTTGCCCTGGTTCTGCTGGTGGTCGTGGTTTACCAGAACTGGGGCAAGATCGAGCGGGTGTTCAATCCCTCGCAAATGGTCTCGGAACAAACGCGGGCGCAGGCCAGTGTCGTGCTCTACGCCACCGACTGGTGTGGCTACTGCAAGCAGACCAAACGCTTTCTCGACAGCAAGGGCATACCGTTCAAGGAGTTCGATATCGAGAAAGATGCCGAGGCGCGCAAGGCGTACGAGGCATTGGGCGGGCGCGGGATTCCGCTGATCGATGTGAACGGCACGTTGATTCGCGGGTTTGATCCGGAAGAAATCCTCGCGGCCCTGGAATAATCTGTAGGAGTGAGCCTGCTCGCGATTGCGGCGCTTCAGTCGATGAATCCGCTGACTGGCGCACCCCTATCGCGAGCAGGCGAAGGCCTACAAGGTTTTGCAGCGGACTTGATAAATCAGCGTGCTTCGATACGGAAACCAAAGCGCGGGAAGTGCACATGCACCACGCCACCCCGCTCGTCTTCACGACGGACAATCAACTCCTCGCGCCCGGCAAACAAAAGCTCACCTACCACCGGATCGACGCCGTAATCGATAGCCGCGATCGCCACTTGCTGCCCTGCCTCAAAACCATTCGGATCAACGAACCGCTCCTCCGGCAATGCCGTCGGCGTCGCGTTACGCGCGACCTCCAACGCCTCGGCGGACGACATCTCGCTCGCCGCACCATGGCCGAACCCCAGCACCCGACCCAACCATGCCGCAACCGCAGGATATTCATCCACCCACGGTGCCGTCACGTGAGTCGCCTTGAGGAACCACAGCGGATGCGCCAGGGCGAAGTCGGCAATCGACGGTTCGCCAAAGAGGAAGTCGCCCTGCTCGCGCTGCAACTGCTGCTCCAGCCGCGCCATGATCGTCGGCCACTGGTGCCTGGCCTGCTCGGCAGACAGTCGCGTGGCGCTGCCACCGCTGAACAACCCGGCGCGGTCAGCCAAAAAGGCCTTGATCGCTTCCGGCGGCAACTTGCCGAAACGTACCGCCACCGATTCTGGCTGGAACACCAGACTCACCGCATGTTGAAACACCACCGAGTCCGCCCACGTCGCAAAGCTCGCCGTGGTCATTTCCTGACCTTCGGGAAAGAACGCCGGCAGGGCTTTTTCCTGTTCCAGGCGACGGGCGATCAGTGCCGTGTCGCAATAAACATCGGCGCCGATCTGCAGCACCGGCGTCTTGCGGTAGCCACCGGTCAAAGCCGTCAGATCAGGCTTGGGCATCACCGGGGAAATATGCACCGAACGCCACGACAGGCCTTTGAAGCCCAGCAGCAGGCGGGCCTTCTCGGCAAAAGGAGAGGTGGGGTAGTGGTGCAGAATCAACTCGGACATGCTCGGCTCCGCCGCTGGAAAAATGAATCCGCAGCTTAGCGCGCATTGCCAGACAGGCCTACAGATCTGCCTGATGGGAACCAATCAGTCAGATTGATAAGACGCGACGAGACATTCCTTGGCGCTTTTGCGCAGCTTCTTGATCAACCGTTCCTGACGCAGCGCATCGCTTTTGTCTTGGCAGCGCTCGGTGTAGACGAGGGCCATGGCCGGGCTGGAGAGAAAGAAACGCGCACCTTTGCCGCTCTGATGCTTGGCAAAACGCCGCACCGGATCGTCGCTGATCCCGCAGTACAACGAGCCATTCGCTGCACGCACGAGGTAGACGAACCAGGATTTGCTCACCGGTTCGGCAACATCGACAGATTTTTCAATAAGGCTGGTCACTTCGAATCAAGACACGCAGGAGACAGGCCGCGATCTTATCAGCGACCAGCCTGAAATGCCTTCAGTCCCTTACGCGCCTGAGCCCGCACGGCATTGCGCACCAGCGGCGTCCAGCCCAGCAGCAGACCTTTGAAGCCCAGCGCCTGACGCGACCAGCGCCACAGGTCGAAATGATCGTGGTGTTCGCAGATCTTGCCGTCGCGAAACACGAAGCGTGCCTGGATATCGTTGACCACAACGTTGCCGGTCTGGCTGAACAGGTAGGTCGCCACCCAATGCGCGCCGCCCGTGCGCTCGTCGGCGCGGACGTTGTCGAAGGTCAGTGAGAAATCCTTGGCGCGAGTGGTGAGCATGCGCCACATGTCACCGGCATCGCGGCCGCGCAGTTCGCCGAACGCCGGATCGCTGAACACCACGTCGTCCGTATAGCAGGCCGCCATGGCTTCGGCGTCGAGGCGCTGGAAGGCTTGGTAGAAACGCGTGATCAGGGCACTATGGGCTTCGCTCAAGGCAATCTCCAGAGAAAAGAGGTACAGATTGCCAGCACCATAATCTGCGGAGCGGAGAAACACTATCGGCATTCGCGTACCGAATACCCGTATCCACACCCTCCTGTAGGAGTGAGCCTGCTCGCGATACCTTTCTTCCAGTCAACATTAGTGCTGACTGAACTACCGCGATCGCGAGCAGGCTCACTCCTACAATTTGAACCGCGTCAGATCTTTTCGCTTGTGACCTGCACATACAGCGCACGCCCGGCACCCAGCCCAGCAAGGATCGCACCCGCGCCAATAATGCCGAAAATCCAGCCCACGGCATTCCACCCGCCGGTCCAGTCATGCACCACGCCGACCGCGAACGGCCCCATCGACGCCAGCGTGTAGCCAAAGCCCTGCGACATGCTCGACAGGTTCGCCGCTACATGTGAGTCACGCGAGCGCAGAACGATCAGGGTCAGCGCCAGACTGAACGTGCCGCCCTGCCCCAGCCCCAGCAGAATCGCCCAGCCCCACAACCCTTCGATCGGCGCGTACAGGCAACCGAACAGACCGCCCAGGGTCAGCGCCATGACCACGACGATCGCCAGGCGTTGATCCTTGCCACGCGTCGCCAACCACGGCGCGGCCAGGGAACTGGCAAGCTGGATGATCACCGAACCGGACAGCACCAGACCGGCCTGGGTCGGGGTCAGACCCCGTCCAATGAGGATCGACGGCAACCAGCCAAATACGATGTACGCCAGTGACGATTGCAGCCCCATATACAACGTTACTTGCCAGGCCAGCGGATCTCGCAGCAGTCCGCGCACGCGATAAGCCACGTTGTGCGCGCCGTGCTTCGGCCCGACCTGCGGCAGCCAGAACACCGCAGCCACCAATGCAGGAATCACCCAGAAACCCAGGCCCATCGCCCAGCTGTTATCGAAGTGCTCGCTCAATGGCACGGTCGAACCCGCCGCCATCGCCGCGCCCAGGCACAGCGCCATGGTATAGACGCCGGTCATGGTGCCGGCATGTCTTGCGAAATCGCGTTTGACGATGCCCGGCAGCAGCACGCCGACGATGCCGATGCTGGCGCCGCCCAGCACACTGCCGGCAAACAGGCCGATCTCGCCGAAGTTGCTGCGCAGGATGATGCCGCAGGCCAGGGTCAGCAGAATCCCCAGCACCACCCGTTCAGCGCCAAAGCGCCGCGCCAGAATCGGTGCCAACGGTGCGAACAAGCCCAGGCACAGCACCGGCAGCGTGGTCAGCAGTCCCGCCTGCGCCGCAGACAGTCCGAGACTTCTGGAGACCTCGCTGAGCAATGGCGCCATGCTCGACAATGCCGGGCGCAGGTTCAACGCCACCAGAATCAGTCCGAGCAGCAACAGCCACGGGCGTTTTACCAGCGGCTGGCTTTGCTGCACTTGCTCATCATCGGCCTCGGCATCGATCAACAGCTCTTCCAGCTCGGTGGTGCGCTTCGATGCCGTGGATAACTCAGTGCGGGACATGGTTTTCTCGGTTTCAAGGTTCATTGATCAACTGCCTCGACAAGGCTTTGGCCCGTTCCGGGTCGCGTTGCTCGACTGCATCGAGCAAGTCGATATGCAGGTCGAACACTTCCTGACGGCGCGGGGAGATATTCAGGGTCTGGCGCAATTGCGCGCCGACGATGCTGGAGAAATAGCGATACAACTCGCTGAGGGTCGGGTTGTGTGCGGCATCGACCAGACGACGGTGGAACACCAGATCGCAGGCGATATAAGTGTCGAGATCGCCATGATAGTGACTGCCGCTGGTGCCGAGCGCTTCACGCAGCGCCGCCAGATCCTCATCGGTGCGGCGCAGCGCCGCCAGGCCGATGGCCTCCACTTCAAGAATGTGCCGGGTCTCCCGGGCCTGTTCCAGCGAACAGCGGGACAGCGCCTTGAGCGTGTCCAGGGGATCGACCACCGCGCGCAGATAACTGCCGTCGCCCTGGCGGATTTCGATCAAGCCCGAAAACGCCAGAACGCGCATGGCCTCGCGCACAGTGTTGCGGCTGATGCCCAACTCGGCGCACAGCTCAGGCTCGGTCGGCAAACGTTCGCCCACCTGCCAGGCGCCGCTATTGATGCGCTGGCGCAATTGATCCAGGGCCTGATCGACCAGGGATCGTTTAACCAGAGGAGAAATTTCAGACATGAGCCTCGCCTTTTCATCCAATCATAGGATGAATTTTCTGACATGTTAGTCAGACCCATGTAGGACGGCAACCACCTAGGGTCAATCGGAGACACATGAAGCGGCATTTTCGATTGGTCAAAATTACCCTTTAAGGGTAATTTCAGGGACAGGGTTTTGGTTTCTTATGGAGAAGAACACACCCCATTACGACTTGGCGGTGATCAAGGCGGATGTCAGAAGACTAGGCTGGAGGGCATTTACACACACAGCGAGAAGAACCGGTTCCGAGATGGAGCTGACGCTTGCAGACATGCAGGAAGTCGTCTTCATGCTGCAGCGCAACATGCTCTACAAGTCGATGACGACCTATGACAACCACCGTATCTGGCAGGACGTCTATCACATCAATTCACATGGTCTGGAGATTTACATAAAGGTGTCAATCACAGCGACAGACGCCCGCCCGTGATCTCCTTCAAGGAGAACAAATCATGAATACGCAACAGTGCTTCAGTTGCGGTGCAGCTGAAGGAATGGTGCATTTTGAAAGTCGAGGCGAAACGATAAGCGTAAAGGGAATGGAGCGCCGAGTTGAGGACTTGTCGGGTTGGGAGTGCCAGAAGTGCGGAGAAGTCGAACTCGATGAAGTGTGCGGGCAGCGCTACTCGGACGCATGCGATGAGCTCGTTATCGCCAGCAGAAGAATGATCGGCAACGAGATGAAAAAAATTCGCCGAAAACTGCATCTGACACAAAAGGAAACGGTGCAATTGCTGTCCGGCGGCGGACACAATGCATTTTCACGCTACGAACGCGGCGAGGTACTACCGCCGAAGGCGTTAATGCTGCTCATGCGTTTGCTGGATCGCTATCCACACTTGCTGGCGGATGCCAGAGTCTTGGCAGAAGGGGCTGACTTGAGAGGAGCATTTACGTTCACCGAGCACGTAAAGCGCCAATCCCTCACTGCTTCCTGACCCCCCCAAAAAAAACAAACCCGGCACGTGGCCGGGTTGGTTTTTTACACATAAACCATCAATGCAAAATCTGACTCAGGAACAGCTTCGTCCGGTCATTCTGCGGATTATCGAAGAAGTCGTTCGGCGCCGCCTGCTCAACGATCTCACCCTTGTCCATGAAGATCACGCGATTGGCCACGGTGCGGGCGAAGCCCATTTCGTGGGTCACGCAAAGCATGGTCATGCCGTCTTCAGCCAGACCGATCATGGTGTCCAGAACCTCTTTCACCATCTCCGGATCGAGGGCTGAAGTCGGCTCGTCGAACAGCATGATTTTCGGCTTCATGCACAGGGCGCGGGCGATCGCCACACGCTGTTGCTGACCGCCGGACAATTGCCCCGGGTACTTGTGCGCCTGTTCCGGAATGCGTACGCGTTCCAGATAATGCATGGCGATTTCCTCGGCCTTGCGCTTGGGCATCTTGCGTACCCACATCGGCGCCAGGGTGCAGTTCTGCAAAATGGTCAGGTGCGGGAACAGGTTGAAGTGCTGGAACACCATGCCGACTTCACGGCGTATCGCCTCGATCTGCTTGAGGTCGTTGGTCAGTTCCACACCGTCGACGACGATGCGGCCCTGCTGGTGTTCTTCCAGACGATTCAGGCAGCGAATCGTGGTGGACTTGCCGGATCCCGACGGGCCGCACAGGACAATACGCTCGCCCTGCTTGACGTTGAGGTTGATGTCTTTGAGCACGTGAAACTGGCCGTACCACTTGTTCACGCCCTGCATCTGAATGATGCCTTCCGGACCCACTGGCTTTTTGATTGCTTCGCTCATTTACAGAGAACTCCTAACGCTTGTGGCCAGTGTCGAGCTTGCGTTCCAGATGCATGGAATAGCGCGACATACCAAAACAGAAAATCCAGAACACCAGGGCGGCGAACACGTAGCCTTCGGTGGCCATGCCCAGCCATTTCGGGTCGGCAGCGGCTTGCTTGACGCTGTTGAGCAGGTCAAAGAGGCCGATGATGATCACCAGGCTGGTGTCCTTGAACAGCGCAATGAAGGTGTTGACGATGCCGGGGATCACCAGCTTCAGGGCTTGCGGCAGAATCACCAGGCCCATCGAACGCCAGTAACCGAGGCCCATCGCCGCAGCCGCTTCGTACTGCCCCTTGGGAATCGCTTGCAGACCGCCGCGCACCACTTCGGCGACGTAAGCCGACTGGAACAGGATCACGCCGATCAGCGCCCGCAGCAGCTTGTCGAAGTTCATGCCTTCGGGCAGGAACAGCGGCAGCATCACCGAGGACATGAACAACACCGTGATCAACGGCACGCCGCGCCAGAACTCGATGAAGGTCACGCAGACCACGCGAATCGCCGGCATGTTCGAACGACGCCCCAGCGCCAGTACGATGCCCAGCGGCAAGGCGCCGGCGATGCCGACGGTGGCGATCACCAGGGTCAGCATCAGACCGCCCCACTGACTGGTCGGCACGGTGGTCATGCCGAAACCGCCGTGCAGCAGGATAAAGGCGATGATCGGGTACAGCACCAGGAAGCTCAGTCCGTAGATCGCTTTACGCGGCACCCGCGAGATGAACAATGGTGCCGCGCCAATCACCGCCAGCCACACGGTCAGGTCGACGCGCCAGCGCAGTTCCGTCGGGTAGTAGCCGTACATGAACTGGCCGAAACGCTGCTGAATGAACACCCAGCAGGCGCCTTCCTTGGTGCAGTCGGCGCGCGTGGTGCCGACCCAGTTGGCATCAACGATCGCCCAACTGATGATCGGTGGCACGACGAGATAAATCAGATAGAACGCAAACAGCGTCAGCAGGGTGTTGAGCCAGCTGGAGAACATGTTCGCGCGCATCCATGCGACCACGCCGATGCTGCTGTTCGGTGGTGGCATGTCGGGTTTGAAAGTATGAGTACTCATGCGCTTTTCCTTACCGCTCGATCAGCGCAATGCGCTTGTTGTACCAGTTCATCAGCAAGGAAATGCTGATACTGATCGCCAGGTACACGCTCATGGTGATGGCAATCACTTCGATGGCCTGACCGGTCTGGTTGAGCACGGTGCCAGCGAACAGCGAAACCATTTCCGGGTAACCGATACCGGCGGCCAGCGACGAGTTTTTCGCCAGGTTCAGGTATTGGCTGGTCAGCGGCGGGATGATCACGCGCAGGGCTTGCGGAATGATCACCTTGCGCAGGGTCGGGCCGTTGCGCAGGCCGAGCGAACGCGCCGCTTCGGTCTGGCCGTGACTGACCGATTTGATCCCCGAACGCACGATCTCGGCGATAAACGCCGCGGTGTACACGGTCAGGGCCAGGGTCAACGCCAGCAGTTCCGGGATCAACACCCAGCCGCCGACAAAGTTGAAGCCCTTGAGCTCAGGCATTTCCCAGTGCAGCGGGGCGCCGAAGATCAGCGCGCACAAGGTCGGGATCACCAGCGCAATCGCCAGGCCGACCCAGAACTTGTGGAACGGTACGCCGGTTTCTTCGAAGCGCTTGTTGGCCCAGCGGCACATCAGCACGATGCCGACGATGGCCAGCGCGATGCTGGTCACGAACGCCCAGAAGCCATCAGCCGCCAGTGCGGCCGGCATGTTCAGGCCCCGGCTGCTGACAAAGAAGGTATCGCCGAAGTTATGGCTGTTGCGCGGCCCCGGCATGGTCAGGAATACCGCGAAGTACCAGAACAGGATTTGCAGCAGCGGCGGAATGTTGCGGAACACTTCCACATACACCGTCGCCAGTTTGGCAATGATCCAGTTCGGTGACAGCCGCGCTATACCGACGATGAAACCAAGGATCGTCGCCAGGATCACGCCGATGAAGGTCACCAACAGAGTGTTGAGCAGGCCGATGACAAACACCCGCGCGTAGCTGTCCGCTTCGGTGTAGTCGATCAGGGTTTGAGCGATGCCGAACCCGGCACTGCGCTCCAGAAAGCTGAAACCGGAGGTGATACCCCGGTGCTGAAGGTTGGTTTGCGTGTTGTCGAACAGGTACCAGCCAAGCGAGACCACCGCCACAACAGTGATGATCTGGAATAGCCACGCACGCACTCGTGGATCGCTGAGGCTGAGCCTCTGCTTTGGTGCGCCGATAGAATTTTGCATGAAGTGCCCCGGATGAAATGGAACAAGAACATCACCCGGCGGTTGGCCCGCCGGGTGATAGAACCATTAGCGCACTGGTGGTGCGTACTGAATGCCGCCGTTGTTCCACAGGGCGTTCAGGCCACGGTCGATTTCCAGCGGAGTGCTCTTGCCGAGGTTTTTCTCGAAGATTTCACCGTAGTTGCCGACTTGCTTGACGATCTGCACAACCCAGTCTTTCGGCAGTTTCAGGTCTTTACCGTATTCGCCGTCAGCGCCGAGCATACGGGCGACGTCCGGGTTCTTGGTCGACTTGGCTTCAGCTTCGACGTTTTTCGAAGTGATACCGGCCTCTTCGGCATTGAGCAGTGCGTAGCCAGTCCAGCGCACGATGGCCAGCCACTCGTCGTCGCCGTTACGCACGACCGGGCCCAGTGGTTCTTTGGAAATGGTTTCCGGCAGAACCACGTAGTCCTTCGGCGAGGCCAGCTTGCTGCGCTGGGCGAACAGCTGGGACTTGTCGGAGGTCAGCACGTCGCAACGACCGGATTCCAGCGACTTGGCGCTTTCATCGGAGGTGTCGAAGGTGATCGGGGTGTATTTCAGACCGTTGCCACGGAAGTAGTCGGAAACGTTCAGCTCGGTGGTGGTACCGGCCTGGATGCAGATGGTTGCACCGTCCAGTTCCTTGGCGCTCTTCACGCCCAGCTTGTTGTTCACCAGAAAGCCGATGCCGTCGTAGTAGGTAATGAAGCCCGGGAATTTCAGGCCCATGCCCGCGTCACGGGAACTGGTCATGGTGGTGTTGCGCGAGAGGATGTCGATCTCGCCCGATTGCAGCGCGGTGAAGCGCTCCTTGGCGTTCAACTGACTGAATTTGACTTTGGTCGCGTCGCCGAAAACGGCAGCGGCCACAGCGCGGCAGACATCAGCGTCGATGCCGAGAATCTTGCCGGTTGCATCCGGTACCGAGAAGCCTGGCAGACCGTCGCTGACGCCACACTGCACGAAACCTTTCTTCTGTACCGCATCCAGGGTTGCACCCGCCTGAGCGAACCCGCTGACGCCGAGTACTGCTGCAGCAGTCACGACCGCCAGAGTGGATTTCAACATCTTCATTCAAACCTCCAGTTTTGCTCTTGTTGTGTCGGAGCTTGAGTCCAGTCGCACCCTTTTGAGGCGTTGTTGACCCGTGTTGGCTTTTTTTGGGGTCAACCGACGTAAGACCTTCGCTATGAGTCTAGTAGGAGAAAATCCACATCATGGATCACTCACTTCTCACCAATCGGCCGAACGGGCTGTAGCCCTTTCACGTTCGCTAAGCCCGTAGCGGCCATTGGCGAACATCCATCACCGGATTCGTTGCTATCCCATCGCGCGGCTGACACTGATAGTGTTACCGCCACGCGTAGGACGCTTCGTACGCAAAGCCCATAGCAAAGCCCGTACCACACCGCTTGCGAAGTCGATTCATGCACACGTCAATAGCAAAACTTGTAACCTTGCGACATCTTCTTAACGGATCAACCGGGCGCGCACTCAGATCACGCACTCAATGAGAGCGTCCGCACATTTTTGGAGCAAACATGACCGAGCCCTTGATTCTTCAGCCTGTTAAGCCCGCAGATGCCTGCGTGATCTGGCTGCACGGCCTCGGCGCCGACCGTTACGACTTCCTGCCGGTGGCCGAAGCGCTGCAGGAAAGTCTGTTGAGCACGCGCTTTGTGCTGCCGCAGGCACCGACGCGTCCGGTGACGATAAATGGCGGATATGCCATGCCGAGCTGGTACGACATCAAAGCCATGAGCCCGGCCCGGGCAATCGACCGCAACGAGCTCGAAGCGTCGGCGGATCGCATCATCGAATTGATCGAAACCGAGCGCGCCAGCGGAATAGACGCCTCGCGGATTTTCCTCGCCGGTTTTTCCCAAGGTGGCGCGGTGGTGCTGCACACCGCATTCCTGAAGTGGCAGGGGCCTTTGGGTGGGGTTCTGGCGTTGTCGACGTACGCGCCGACCTTCAGCGATGAACTCAAATTAGCTGCCAGCCAGCAGCGCATTCCGGTGCTTTGCCTGCACGGTCAGTTCGACAACGTGGTACAGAACTCGATGGGACGCAGCGCTTATGAGCATTTGAAGAAGCATGGTGTCACCGTGACATGGCAGGAATACCCAATGGAGCACGAAGTGTTACCTGAAGAGATTCGCGACATCGGTACCTGGCTGAGCGAACGCTTGCGCTGATTTCGCGGCCAATGTCGGCCCATTGATCCCTCCTACTACGCCGCGCCCGTTTCTTGCATTACACTGGCCGGCGTACATTCCTTAACCAATTGATGAGATGACCGTGCTCAAAGCACTCAAGAAAATGTTCGGTAAAAGCGAGGCTGAGCAGCTCGCGCCAGTTTCCAGCGCACCGTCGCACGCCCCCGGTCATCGCAACGATGCCCCGGCAGCCGACCGCCCCGCTCCCGTCGCCACCCCGAAACACTCGCCAGAACCTGCCACGACCGCGCCAGACGCCGCCGAACCGGCTCGCAGCGAAGCGCCGAAAGCGGTAAAACCGCGTCGCGAACCGAAGCCCAAGCCTGCCGTCATCCCGTGGAAACTCGAAGACTTCGTCGTCGAACCGCAGGAAGGCAAAACCCGCTTCCATGATTTCAAGCTCGCCCCCGAACTGATGCACGCCATCCAGGACCTGGGCTTTCCATATTGCACACCGATCCAGGCGCAGGTGCTCGGCTTCACCCTCGCCGGCAAAGACGCCATCGGCCGCGCGCAGACCGGCACCGGCAAGACCGCCGCGTTCCTGATCTCGATCATCACTCAACTGCTGCAGACCCCGCCGCCGAAAGAACGCTACATGGGCGAGCCGCGTGCACTGATCATCGCCCCGACCCGCGAGCTGGTGGTGCAGATTGCCAAGGACGCCGCTGACCTGACCAAGTACACCGGCCTCAACGTGATGACGTTCGTCGGTGGCATGGACTTCGACAAGCAGCTCAAGCACCTCGAAGCGCGCCATTGCGACATCCTGGTCGCGACGCCGGGTCGCTTGCTCGACTTCAACCAGCGCGGCGACGTGCACCTGGACATGGTCGAAGTGATGGTGCTGGACGAAGCCGACCGCATGCTCGACATGGGCTTCATCCCGCAAGTACGGCAGATCATTCGCCAGACGCCGCCGAAGGCCGAGCGCCAGACTTTGCTATTCTCCGCGACCTTCACCGAAGACGTGATGAACCTGGCCAAGCAATGGACCACCGACCCGTCCATCGTCGAGATCGAATCACTCAACGTCGCCAGCGACAACGTCGAGCAGCACATCTATGCCGTTGCCGGTGCCGACAAGTACAAGCTGCTCTTCAACCTGATCAACGACAACGGTTGGGAGCGCGTGATGGTGTTCGCCAACCGCAAGGACGAAGTACGCCGTATCGAAGAACGCCTGGTGCGCGACGGTGTGAACGCTGCGCAGCTGTCAGGCGACGTGCCGCAGCACAAACGCATCAAGACCCTGGAAGGTTTCCGCGAAGGCAAGATACGCGTGCTGGTGGCCACGGATGTGGCCGGTCGCGGTATCCACATCGACGGCATCAGCCATGTGATCAACTTCACCCTGCCGGAAGTCCCGGACGATTACGTGCACCGCATCGGCCGTACCGGTCGTGCCGGCGCCGATGGCGTATCGATCAGCTTCGCCGGTGAGGACGATTCCTACCAGTTACCGTCCATCGAAGAAAAGCTCGGTCGCAAGATCAGCTGCGAAACGCCGCCAACGCATCTGCTGCGTGCGGTTGAGCGCAAGCGTCCACAGTAAGCGCCACTCAACGAAAAAGCGCAGCCGGAAACGGACTGCGCTTTTTTTGCGCCGGCAGTTGCTCAACAGAACTAAAAGTCCATAATGGAAAATAAGTTTAGTTTTGGAGCGCCAAATGTCCAGTACACCTTACGTGATCGACCAAGCCCAGGCCCGAGACCTGCTGGCGCGCATCGACGTGCCGCAGATCCTGCGCAAGCTGTTTCGCGATCTCGCGGCAGGCAACGCCGTGCAACCGGCGCAGCAGCTGGTGGAATTCCCGCAGGGTGCCGGCGACTTCATCAACTATCTGGGTGTGCTGGCCGAGGACGGCGTCTACGGCGTAAAGACCTCGCCGTACATCGTTCGCGAACAAGGCGCGCTGGTGACCGCATGGACGCTGTTGATGTCGATGAAAACCGGCCAGCCGCTGTTGCTCTGCGATGCCGCTGAACTGACCACCGCCCGCACCGCCGCGACCACAGCGGTAGCGGTCGATGCCCTCGCCCCGCTGAACGCCCAACGGCTGGCGATCATCGGCAGCGGCAAGGTCGCTCAGGCGCATCTTCACTATGTGAAGGCATTGCGCGACTGGCAAAGCATCAGCCTGTATTCGCCGTCCCTGCTGGAAGATGCCGAAACACAGGCCGTATTGAAAGCTATCGCGCCCGATCTGAAGATCGCTGAAAGCCGCGAGACCGCCATCACCGATGCTGACGTGATCATGCTCTGCACCTCGTCGGCCGGGCCGGTGATCGAACCTGAAAGTTTAAGCAAACCGGCGCTGATCACCTCCATCAGCACTAACGCCCCCCCCGCCCACGAAATCCCGCCGCAGCGCCTTAACGCTATGCAGGTGTTTTGCGACTATCGCCTGACCACACCCGGGTCGGCGGGTGAAATGCTGATTGCTGCCGAGCAGCATGGCTGGCACCCGGACTCGATCGTTGGCGATCTCGCCGAGCTGCTCAGCGAAAAAGTCCCGCGTCCGGATTACGACCGCCACGTGTTCTTCCGCTCGATCGGTTTGGGCTTGGAAGACATTGCCTTGGCCAATGCGGTTTATCACCTCAGCACAAATCCCTTGTAGGAGTGAGCCTGCTCGCGATAGCGGTTTGACATTCAATATTGATGTCGGCTGATCGACCGCTATCGCGAGCAGGCTCACTCCTACAGGGGTCGGCGTAATTTCTCGATATTGTGTACACACCGGAGACCTTCATGAGCCAGGCAGATTTCATCATCATCGGCGGCGGGATTGCCGGCGCTTCCACCGGTTTCTGGCTGTCGCCGCGCGCCAGGGTGATCGTGCTCGAACGCGAATCCCACCCGGCCTATCACTCCACCGGGCGCTCCGCCGCGCTGTTCACGGCGGCTTACGGCACGCCGCAAGTACGGGCGCTGACCCAGGCCAGCCGGGCGTTTTTCGACCATCCGCCGACAGGCTTTTGCGAACACCCGCTGCTGACCCCGCGCGGCGAAATGACCGTGGATTTCATCGGTGACCCAGCCGAACTGAACAACCAATACCTCAGCGCCAAAGCCACCGTGCCGCAGATGCAATTGCTCAGCGCCGACGAAGCCTGTGCGCGACTGCCGATCCTGCGGCGGGAAAAAGTCCATGGTGCGCTCTATGACCCAACAGCCTGCGACATCGATACCGACGCGCTGCATCAAGGCTACCTGCGCGGCATCCGTCGCAACCACGGCGAAGTCCACACTGATTGCGAGGTGCTCGGCCTGAGCCGTAACGACGACGGTCTGTGGCAGGTGCAAAGCAATGGCCGGATCTTCAGCGCGCCAGTGATCATCAATGCCGCCGGTGCCTGGGCCGACCAGATCGGCGCACTGGCCGGCGCGCAGCCGCTGGGCCTGCAACCGAAACGTCGCGCTGCATTCATCTTCGCCGGGCCTGAAGGTGTGGATATTCATCATTGGCCGATGCTGGTCAGCCTCGACGAATCGTTCTACATGAAACCCGATGCCGGTATGTTCCTCGGCTCCCCGGCCAACGCCGACCCGGTCGAGCCTCACGATGTGCAGCCGGAAGAACTCGACATCGCCATGGGCATTTATCAGATCGAAGAAGCCACCACACTGACCATCCGCAGGCCGACCCGCACCTGGGCGGGCCTGCGCAGTTTCGTCGCCGATGGCGATTTGCTTAGCGGATTCGATCCGCAGGTGCCGGGGCTGTTCTGGGTCGCCGCGCAGGGCGGCTACGGCATCCAGACATCGCCAGCGATGGGCCAGGCCAGTGCCGCCTTGGTGCGCGGCGAACCGTTGCCCGAGCACTTGCAAGAGTTCGGGCTCGACAGCGCGATGCTGTCCCCTGCCCGGCTGTCCTGAGCACACCTGCGGATGACTCACCGAAAAGATTGCGGCACACTCGCAGCGCCCCTGCTCACGGGGCGCTGACGCTGCCTGGAGCTCCACTGTCATGACCGCCTCTGAATTCGACCCGGCGCTGGATAACTTCCGCGCCATCGCCGATGCCATCGCCACGCTGTTCTTTCCCCATGCCGAGGTGGTGCTGCACGACCTGCGCACGCAAAAGGTCGACTACATTGCCAACAACCTGTCCAAGCGCGAGATCGGCGACGACTCTTCGCTGGAGGACATGCTCAGCGAGGACGTCAGCGAGCGCAACATCGGCCCGTACGAAAAGCTCAACTGGGATGGTCAGAAAATTCGCAGCCTGAGCAGCGTGCTGCGCGACAGCGAGGGCCTGCCGCTGGCGGTGCTGTGCATCAATCTGAATATTTCGCTGTTCGAGAATGCCAAGGCTGCGCTGGATCTGTTTCTGTCGCCGAGCAAGTTGATTGCACAACCGGACTCGCTGTTTCGTGATGACTGGCAGGAACGCATCAACACTTTCCTCCACGCCTGGCTGCGCGGACGGCAACTGAGCCTGAATCTGCTGACCCGCGACCACAAGCGTGAATTGGTGCTGGCACTGCATGCCGAGGGCGCGTTCAAGGGCAAGAGCGCCTCGAACTATGTGGCCAATGTGCTGAACATGGGGCGGGCGACGGTGTACAAGCATTTGAAGGAATTGAAGGGCTAGATTCCAGAAGTTGTATCGCCTGGTCTGGCCCATTCGGGAGCAAGCCCCCTCCTACAGGGGAACGCATTCCAAATGTAGGAGTGAGCCTGCTCGCGATAGCGGTTTATCAGTCGCCGTAAATGTCGGTCTTGAAATACTTCTCGGAGATCTTCTGATATTCGCCACTCGCGCGAATTCCGTCGATAGCGCTGTTCAACTGGCTGACCAGCTCGGCATTGCCCTTGCGCACCGCGATCCCCGCGCCCTCGCCGACATACTTCGGATCCTTCAGCTCCGGTCCGACAAACGCATAGCCCTTGCCGCGCGGCATCGTCAGAAAGTCATTGAGCGGAATGGTGTCGGCGAAAATCGCATCGAGACGCCCCGCCGCCAGGTCCATGTAGATTTCTTCGTTGTTGCTGTAGCGCTTGACGTTGATGCCCTTGGGTTCAAACACTTCAGTGGCGAAACGATCCGTGGTAGTCGCGCGCTGCACACCGACATTCTTGCCTTTGAGGCTGGCGTACTGATCGTCGACGCTGGCGCCTTCCTTCATCACCAGGCGCGACGAAGTGAAATAGTACTTGTGGGTGAAATCCACGGATTTCTTGCGGTCTTCGTTGATGGTCATCGACGACAGGGCCATGTCGATTTTTTTCACTTTCAGCGAGGGAATCAGCCCATCGAACTCACCTTCGACCCACACGCACTTGACCTTCATCTGCGCGCACAAGGCATTGCCGATGTCGTAGTCGAAGCCGACGATTTCACCTTTGTCGGTTTTCGAAGCGAACGGCGGATAAGCCGCTTCGATGCCAATGCGTAGGGTTTTCTCGGCGGCGAACACACAGGTCGACGCCAACAGGCTGAGGGCCAGGCCGGTGATGAGGGGGAGTTTCTTCATGTTCGTTCTCTCGCGGGTTGTTGTTGGTTTGGCGAAGAAGAGCAGCTACAAGCGGCAAGCTATTAGCTGCAAGACAGAAGCTTTTTTGTACTTGTAAATCCATACTGGACTCTCAGGTACAAAACGTCAATCAGGCAAAGTGGTAGGATTTTTGGTGTTTCAGAAGGCCCCTTCGCGAGCAAGCCCGCTCCCACATTGGATTGGTGAACGACTCAGATCCAATGTGGGAGCGGGCTTGCTCGCGAAGGCTTACGGGAGAACACCACAAGAATTACTTCTTCCAGCGATCCGCCGCCGCATGATCACTGTCGCGCCCTTCAACCCAGCGCGGTCCGTCGCTGGTGTTTTCTTTCTTCCAGAACGGCGCGCGGGTTTTCAGGTAGTCCATGACGAAGGCGCAGGCGTCGAACGCGGCCTGGCGATGGGCGCTGGCGGCCCCGACGAAGACGATCGGCTCGCCCGGCTCCAGCGCGCCGATGCGGTGCAGCACTTCCAGTTTCAGCAGCGGCCAACGCTGTCCGGCTTCGACGGCGATCTTGCCGAGGGCTTTTTCGGTCATGCCCGGGTAGTGCTCGAGAAACATTCCGGCCACGTCGCGGCCGTCATTGAAGTCGCGCACGTAACCGACAAAACTCACCACTGCACCAACGCCGACATCAGCCGCGTGCATCGCATTGACTTCAGCGCCCGGATCGAACGGCGTGGCCTGCACCCGAATCGCCATGCTCAGCCTCCGGTCACGGTAGGAAAGAACGCCACTTCATCGCCGTCGGCCACCGGCTCGTCGAGTTGGCAAAGCTCTTCGTTGCGGGCGCACATCAGGTTCTGCTCGCTCAGCACTTCGGCGCTATCTCGTTGCGCCAACAGTGCACGCACGTCGTCGACCGTGGCGAAATCGCCTTCAACCGTCACTGCGTCGACGCCAAGCGCTTCACGATAACGGGCGAAAAACTTCACGGTCAGCTTCATGGTTGCTCTGCCTGAAAGTGGCCGCTCTTGCCGCCAACCTTTTCCAGCAGGCGCACGCTTTCGATGGTCATGCCGCGATCGACGGCTTTGCACATGTCGTAGATGGTCAGCGCGGCGACGCTGGCGGCGGTCAGCGCTTCCATCTCCACGCCAGTCTGCCCGGAGAGTTTGCAGCGGGCGACGATACGCACACTGTCGTCACCTTCGGCGCTCAGCTCGACTTTCACGCCAGTCAGCATCAGCGGATGGCAGAGGGGAATCAGATCGCTGGTTTTCTTTGCCGCCTGAATCCCGGCGATGCGCGCCACGGCGAACACATCGCCCTTGGGATGGCCACCGCTGACAATCATCTGCAGCGTTTCGGGAAGCATGCGCACCAGCGCCTGGGCCGTCGCTTCACGGAACGTCACGGCTTTTTCAGTGACGTCGACCATGTTAGCGCGACCTTGGGAATCGAGATGAGTCAGCACGGGATTACTCCTGATCAGGAGCGTGGATTGTAAACCTGTGGGTCAGATATCTGCGAGCGCGATTACCGACTCACCATAAATCCCTGTAGGAGTGAGCCTGCTCGCGATAGCGGTATGACATTCAACATTCTTGGTGGCTGATGCGCCGCCATCGCGAGCAGGCTCACTCCTACATCTGGATTTGTGTTCGGCATAAAAAACCGGGCGGCCGTTTGGCCGCCCGGTTTTGGGGGAAGGGTTACAAATGCGATTCGGCGTATTCGGCCAGGATCGAGCGCGGCACCCCTTGCAGGGTGATGTGCACACCGTTGGGGAAATCCTTGAAGCGTTCGGTCAGGTAGGTCAGCCCGGAACTGGTCGCGGACAGGTAAGGAGTGTCGATCTGCGCCAGGTTGCCCAGGCACACCACTTTGGAACCGGCGCCGGCGCGGGTGATGATGGTTTTCATCTGGTGCGGCGTGAGGTTCTGGCATTCGTCGATCAGGATCAGGCTCTGCTGGAAGCTGCGACCGCGAATGTAGTTAAGCGATTTGAACTGCAACGGCACTTTGCTGAGGATGTAGTCGACGCTGCCATGGGTGTTCTCGTCATCCATGTGCAAGGCTTCGAGGTTGTCGGTGATGGCGCCCAGCCACGGCTCCATTTTTTCCGCTTCAGTACCGGGCAGGAAGCCGATTTCCTGGTCCAGGCCCTGCACGCTGCGGGTGGCGATGATCCGCCGATAGCGCTTGCTGACCATGGTCTGCTCGATCGCAGCGGCCAGCGCCAGAATGGTTTTACCGGAACCTGCGGCACCGGAGAGGTTGACCAGATGAATGTCCGGATCAAGCAGCGCGTACAGCGCCAGACTCTGATAGATGTCGCGCGGCTTGAGCCCCCAGGCCTCTTGATGCAGCAGCGGTTCCTGGTGCAGGTCGAGGATCAGCAGCTTGTCTTGCTGAATTTCCTTGATCCAGCCGACGAAGCCTTGTTCGTCGATGATGAACTCGTTGATGTGCACCGCCGGCAGGTTGTCGATCAGTTGCACCTGATGCCAGGTGCGGCCGTGGTCCTGACGGGTTTCGACCTTGCTCACGCGGTCCCAGAAAGAGCCGGTCATGTTGTGATAGCCGTTGGGCAACAGGGACACGTCGTCGACCAATTGGTCGGTGCTGTAGTCCTCGGCATCGATGCCACAGGCACGCGCCTTCAGACGCATGTTGATGTCTTTGGTGACCAGCACCACGGGCTTTTTCGGATCGCGGCTGTGCAGGTCGATCAACTGGTTGATGATTTTGTTGTCGTTCAGATGCTCGGGCAGAATCAGGTTCGACTCGGCTTGCTTGCTCATCAGAATTGACAGCAAGCCCTTTGGCCCGCCCTTGCCGCGCTGGATCGGCACACCCAGTTCGACGTCCTCCGGGGACGCATCGCCCAGGGTCTTGTCGATCAGCCGGATGGCCTGACGGCATTCAGCGGCCACGCTGTGATGCCCGCTTTTGAGCTTGTCCAGCTCTTCAAGCACGGTCATCGGAATCGCGACGTGGTGTTCTTCAAAGTTAAGCAGGGCGTTTGGATCGTGAATCAATACGTTGGTATCGAGTACATAAAGGATTGGCTGGTTGGAGGAAGGGCTACGTCCGTGATCATCCATACTCGGTCACCTTTGTCAGAGCCAGTAGACGCAATACCTGAGCGGTGCTGCGCCTCGAAGTGACTGCCGAAATCCCACCTGCGGAGATTCAAGTGACTGCAAACAAACGGGTCTTGGAAGACGCCACCTGTGTTGCAGGTTTCGGCGGTCTGTCTTGGTAATACTCCAAAACCCATGACATAAAAAAGTACTTTGACGGTTTTTTTAAGTTTATTTTGCAGAGTGACGAAAAGCCCTTGGCGGACTCCCCAGACCCCGCTAAAGTCGGAAGTCCGCCTGCATCGAATCTTCCGAAAAAATCAGCCAAAGCCCAACGTTTCCGGGCCTTTTCCGTTTTTCAGCGAAACCCGTCCTGACAGTCTTCCCAACCGATGCCGCTCTGCGCGGTTTGCGAGAGCAGCCACGGCAACGAAGTCTTCACCGCGTCCTGTTTCAGGTTGAAACTGATCACCCCGTGGCGCCACAACAGCATCAGCGTCAGCACCCGTTGCGCACTCGCTGCGCCCTTGAGTTTGCCGGCGCTGTCCTGGGCATCGATGTCCCACAGCGCTACATGCAGGCCCTGAGCGTTGAGGAAACCCTGAGCATCGCTGCGTCGCTGTCCTTCCGGCGGACGGAACAGCGGCACGTAGTTTTCCGGCAATTTGTTTTTCACCAGATCGGCGCTGCGGCGCACCGAGTCCTGCCAGTCCTGCCAGTGGCTGTGGGAACGGAACTCCCAGCCCTGCACGCCGACGCATTGCTGTGAAAACATCGCTTGCAGGCTGCTGACCGAACGATCGGTCAGGCGCGCCTGAATATCCTTGCCCAGCACAAAGAACGTACCACTCAGGTTCGACTTGCGCAGGTATTCGGTGAGCCAGCCGGTGTTGTCAGGTTGTACATTGGCGGCGCTGTCGAAGGTCAGCAGAAACAAGCGGTCGTGCATGTCATCGCCATTGCGCTCGTAGTCGCCGAAACGATCGATTTCGCTGCTAGTCTGCGGGAACAGCGCGGCCTTGCGCAGCAGCTCGTCCAGGTAGTGCAAATGGAAGATCCGGCTCGGCTCCGCCCACTGGGTGTAATAACTGTCGTCACTGACCACGAACTTGGCGGCCTGCTCGCGCAGAGTAGGCAAGTCTTCGACGAGGAAGCAGAAGGAAGCGTCCTGATCACAACTTTGCTGGGCATGGTTGTAGTTGGCCAACAGACGCTGCCAGAGGCGCTGGCGCAACTGATTGACCGCATCGATATTGACCGTGCGCAGGCCCAGGCGCTGGGCCAGGGCCGCCTCGTCGAGCGCCTCGCTGCCCAGCAGGCCGCGGGCGAACATCAGAATTTCCGCTCGCGACGCAACGTCGAACAGGGTCGGATTGCCGAGCGCCTCCGGCCAGGTGCTGCGGTCCAGCGTCGCCACATCGCCTGGCGCCGCGACGGCACCGGCGCTCAGCAGCCACGCGGTGAATAAAAGAACAATGCGCAAAGGAATGTCTCCATAACAAAACCCGCGCGGCACTATAGCTGATAAGCCACCGATTCCCGCAGCCAGACGAATCCATTGTGGGAGGGGGCTTGCTCCCGAATGCGGTGGGTCATCAGCAAATGAATAGCCTGACACGCCCCCTTCGGGAGCAAGCCCCCTCCCACACTGGGAAATCTGTTGAGCCGTCGATCACCTATGGACTTGATAGCTGGAGTCAACCCGGCCAACCCCCTAGAATCGCCCCCACGATTAAAGGAGACGACTTCATGCTGATGGTGATTTCCCCCGCCAAGACCCTCGATTACGAAACACCGCCGGCGACCCAGCGCTTTACCCAGCCGCAGTACCTCGACCATTCCCAGGAGCTGATCCAGCAACTGCGCGAACTGAGCCCGGCGCAAATCAGCGAGCTGATGCACGTGTCCGACAAGATCGGCGGCCTCAACGCCGCGCGTTTCGGCAGCTGGACGCCGGCGTTCACCCCGGAGAACGCCAAGCAGGCACTGCTGGCATTCAAGGGCGACGTTTACACCGGTCTCGATGCGCAATCATTCAGCGAAGCCGAGTTCGATTACGCGCAGAAACACCTGCGCATGCTTTCAGGTCTCTATGGCCTGTTGCGCCCGCTTGACCTGATGCAGCCTTATCGTCTGGAGATGGGCACCAAACTGGCCAATGCACGCGGCAAGGATCTGTACGCGTTCTGGGGCACGCGCATCAGCGAATGGCTCAATGAAGCGCTGGCCGATCAAGGCGACGATGTCCTGCTCAACCTTGCTTCCAACGAATACTTTTCAGCGGTCAAGCGTAGCGCCTTGAACGCGCGGATCATCAACACCGAGTTCAAGGACCAGAAGAACGGCCAGTACAAGATCATCAGCTTCTACGCGAAAAAGGCCCGCGGCTTGATGAGCCGTTTCGTGATTCAGGAAAAAATCAACGATCCGGCCCACCTCAAGCAGTTCGACATGCAGGGTTATCGCTACAGCGCCGAACAGTCGAAACCCGACAATCTGGTGTTTCTGCGCGACCACGCCCCCGAATAAAGCATGCCGTTTGCACGACTCTTTTCAACAAGAGTCGTGCACCGCGCACGATGTCAGAAATTCCCCGCCGTATTTCGCCAGTTTAATGGCGCCAAAAAAACATCCCTGTTTTTTCTAAGATTAGTTTCACTCGACACTCGTCAGTTTTTTCAGTAGTGGCACCTAAATTTTTTTCAGGTAGTGGCACAAAACTATCTAGCGCATTTTAAGGCCCGAAACTAAAGGGCGAAAGCGAGCGTGCTATCAATTTGAAAGCAGTGCCATCTTTACCAATATTTCAAAAAATTTCAGTTGGCACGATGAGCGGACAGGAACTATGTCCAAATGCGTAGCTCATACCACCGGTAACGATTCTCGGCGAGTATGTACGAGATAACTTACGCGGAGCAGATAGCCATGTAACCAAGTTGCCACAGCAACTTGACTACGTGACTAACGGGTCTCAAAACGAAACGATGGGCAGGAGATACGCACCATTCATATCCCCTACAAAGGCCATGGTCGTACCCCTTTAAATGTGCTCGCCTGAGCACTGAACCGCTTGATTTACAGGGATTTTCATCCCCGCATCAAGCGTGCAAGACGATTGCACAAGAGTCTTCCGAAAAGAAGATCCGCTGCATAACAGGGCAAGTCATAACTATAAGGCCTGGTTGCGCACATCTTGAGTGCACTTATTTAGACACTCGAAACTTAGTATGCCTGCACACGGCATTGTGGCGCCTGTAAGCCACAGTTTCGGGTGCACTAGTGTCCGCTGAACACCATTAACTCCGGCCTCTTTGGCCTGATATATACAGAGGTAATTGCGATGCGCATCAGCATATTTGGTTTGGGTTACGTTGGCGCAGTATGTGCCGGTTGCCTGTCTGCACGGGGCCATGACGTAGTTGGCGTCGATGTTGCCAAAGACAAGATCGACATGATCAACGCCGGTAAATCGCCGATTGTTGAACCGGGCCTGGGAGAACTTCTGCAACAAGGAATCCAGACCGGTCGTCTGCGCGGTACGACCAACTTCGCCGAGGCGATTCGTGATACCGACCTGTCGATGATTTGCGTCGGCACGCCGAGCAAAAAGAACGGCGACCTGGAACTGAACTACATCGAAGCGGTATGCCGCGAGATCGGTTTCGTCCTGCGTGAAAAAACCACTCGCCACACCATCGTCGTGCGCAGCACCGTCCTGCCGGGCACCGTTGCCAACGTGGTCATCCCGATTCTCGAAGACTGCTCGGGCAAAAAAGCCGGCGTCGACTTCGGCGTTGCGGTCAACCCTGAGTTCCTGCGTGAATCCACCGCCATCGCCGACTACGACCAGCCGCCGATGACTGTGATCGGTGAGTTCGACACCGCCTCGGGCGACGTTCTGCAATCGCTGTACGAAGAGCTCGACGCACCGATCATCCGCAAGGACATCGCCGTTGCCGAGATGATCAAGTACACCTGCAACGTCTGGCACGCCACCAAAGTGACCTTCGCCAACGAGATCGGCAACATCGCCAAAGCGGTCGGCGTCGATGGCCGTGAAGTGATGGAAGTGGTCTGCCAGGACAAGACGCTGAACCTGTCCCAGTACTACATGCGCCCGGGCTTCGCCTTCGGCGGTTCGTGCCTGCCAAAAGACGTGCGCGCCCTGACCTACCGCGCCGGTTCCCTGGACGTCGAAGCGCCGCTGCTCAACTCGCTGATGCGCAGTAACGAATCGCAAGTGCAGAACGCCTTCGACATCGTTGAAAGCCATGAAAAACGCAAAGTCGCCCTGCTCGGCCTGAGCTTCAAGGCCGGCACCGACGACCTGCGCGAAAGCCCGCTGGTGGAACTGGCCGAAATGCTGATCGGCAAAGGCTACGACCTGAGCATCTACGACAGCAACGTCGAGTACGCCCGTGTCCACGGTGCGAACAAGGACTACATCGAATCGAAGATTCCGCACGTGTCGTCTTTGCTCAATTCGGACTTCGACTCGGTGATCGACAACTCCGACGTGATCATCCTCGGCAACCGCGACGAGAAATTCCGTGCGCTGGCCCAGGAAGCGCCGCAGGGCAAGCAAGTCATCGACCTGGTGGGCTTCATGTCCAAGGCCACCAGCGCCGGTAGCCGCACCGAAGGTATCTGCTGGTAAAGCAGCCCTGAGCGACAAGCCTCGAGCTGCAAGCCAAAGCGTTTCGCTTGCAGCTTGCAGCTTGCGGCTTGAAGCCTTCTCACCTTCGGATGACGGTTATGACCAAGCTCAAACATTTTTTTCTGCAATCAGCCGGCTGGCTTTTTTATCTCAGTCTGCTGATGGGCCTGGCCTTGATGCTGCCCACGTCCACATTCGACGCCGAGTCGAAGGACTTCATTTTCCTGATTGGCGCCGTGGGTATCTGGCGCTACTCGATGGGTGCAACGCACTTTGTGCGCGGCATGATTTTTCTTTACATCGTTTACCCGCACCTGCGCCGCAAAGTGCGCAAGCTGGGTAAAGCGGCCGACCCGTCGCATGTGTTTCTGATGGTCACCAGCTTTCGTATCGACGCGCTGACCACAGCGCAGGTCTACAGCTCGGTGATCCGCGAAGCCATCGACTGCGAACTGCCGACCACCATTGTCTGCTCGATCGTGGAAATGTCCGACGAGTTGCTGGTCAAGGCGCTGTGGGCGCGGATGAATCCGCCGGAGCGGGTCAAGCTCGACTTCGTGCGCATTCCCGGCACCGGCAAGCGCGATGGTCTGGCCTTCGGTTTCCGCGCCATCTCCCGCCACCTGCCGGACGACCGTGCCGTGGTGGCCGTGATCGACGGCGACACCGTGCTCGGCGAAGGCGTCGTGCGCAAGACCGTGCCGTGGTTCCAGCTGTTCGGCAACGTCGGTGGCCTGACCACCAACGAATTCTGCGAAGTGCGCGGCGGCTACATCATGAGCGAATGGCACAAGCTGCGTTTCGCCCAGCGCCACATCAACATGTGCTCGATGGCCCTGTCCAAGCGCGTGCTGACCATGACCGGTCGTATGTCGGTGTTCAAAGCGTCCGTAGTGACCAACCCGGAATTCATCGCCGACGTCGAAAGCGACTCGCTGCAGCACTGGCGTCTGGGCCGCTTCAAGTTCCTCACCGGCGACGACAAGTCGAGCTGGTTCAGCCTGATGCGCCTGGGCTACGACACTTTCTACGTCCCGGACGCGGCAATTAACACTGTTGAACACCCGCCGGAAAAGAGCTTCATCAAGGCCAGTCGCAAGCTGATGTTCCGCTGGTACGGCAACAACCTGCGCCAGAATTCGCGCGCGCTGGGCCTGGGTATCCGCCGTCTCGGTGCGTTCACCTCGGTGGTGCTGTTTGACCAGCGCGTGTCGATGTGGACCTCGCTGCTCGGCCTGACCGTGGCAATCATCGCCAGCTTCAAGTACGGCACCGCGTTCATCCTGGTGTATCTGCTGTGGATCGGCATCACGCGGCTGATTCTGACGCTGCTGTTGTCGTGTTCCGGTCACCGCATCGGCCCGGCTTATCCGGCGATTCTGTATTACAACCAGATCGTTGGCGCGCTGGTGAAGATCTACGTGTTCTTCCGTCTCGACCAACAGTCCTGGACTCGCCAACCGACCGCCCTGACCCGTGATCTCGCCAGCTTTCAACGTTGGTTCAACACTTGGTCGTCTCGGACCATGACCTTCTCCGCCGGCAGCATTTTTGTCGCCGTGTTGCTGATGATGGTCTGAACCGCCCCTATTGAATTAACAAGGAAATCGCCCCTATGAATACCGCCGTCAACGTCAACGTAGTGCATGAATCCGAAGCCCAGCGCCAACACGCCCGGGTCAAAATCCCGGCCAAGCTGCGCTTTTTCGGCCCTGACCGCACGCCGGTCGAAGCTCGGGTCATCGACCTGTCTGCCGGTGGTCTGGCGTTCAACGCCGGACAGCTGCAGTTGACGGTCGGCCAGGTGTACAAGGCGCGCCTGCAATTTGTCATCGACAACCTCGGCATCGCCATGGACGTCGAGCTGCAAGTGCGCTCCTTCGATCGCCAGACCGGCCGCACCGGTTGCCAGTTCCAGAACCTGGAGCCGCAGGACATTTCCACCCTGCGCCACCTGATCACGTCGCACCTGGCCGGCGACATCGTCAGCATCGGCGAAGTACTGGCGACCCTGCAGCGCGACAACTTCACCAAGGCGCGCAAGAACAAGGACAGCGGCAATGGCATGACCGCGTTCGGACGCCTGAAAGCGGTGACCTTCAGCGCCGGCATTTTCGCCGTCGGTCTGGTGGCGGCCGGTTTCATTTTCAAGTCGGTGTACGGCATGTACTTCGTCAGCCACGCCCAGGCTGGTCTGGTCAGCGTGCCGGGCATGAACATCACCATGCCCCGCGACGGCACCGTGCAGAGCCTGATCAAGTCGGACGGCGTCGCCGCCAAAGGCGCCCCCCTGGCAACCTTCAGCACCAGCATGCTCGACGTCCTCAAGGGTCATCTGGCGGAAGATCAACTGGCCCCGGCCAAGGTTGAAGAACTGTTCGGCAAACAAATGACCGGCACCCTGACTTCGCCGTGCGACTGCACCGTGGCCCAGCAACTGGTGGCTGACGGTCAGTACGCGAGCAAGGGCGACGTGATCTTCCAGCTGGTGCCGCGCAACACCCAGGCCACCGTCGATGCGCGCTTCTCCTATCGCCAGTTCGGCGACGTGCGTCCGGGCACCCCGGTGAGCTTCCAGATCGCCGGCGAAGACAAGACCCGCACCGGCAAGATCGTCAGCAGCACCAGCCTGAAGAGCGCCGACCTGTCTTCCGACATTCGTGTGCAGATTCAGCCTGACGAGCCGCTGGACAGCAGCTTCGCCGGCCGCCCGGTGGAAGTGAACAGCGACCGTGGCCCGAACCTGAACTGGCTGATCGACAAAGCCATGGCTGCCGGTCTTTAAGTCGAGGACATGCCTGTGACTACTCATAACTTGAACACACCGCCGACCCTGTGGGAGCGAGCCTGCTCGCGAAAGGATCGCCGTGGTGTGTCTGATGTACCGAGTCGCTTGCATCGCGAGCAGGCTCACTCCTACATTGGGACGGTGTGTGCCTTGGCGCTGGCAGTGTCTCTGGCCGGTTGCGCCGGTCTGCCCGACCAGCGTCTGGCCAACGAAGCGCTCAAGCGTGGCGACACCGCCACTGCGGCGCAGAACTACCAGCAACTCGCCGAGCTGGGCTACAGCGAAGCGCAAGTGGGCCTCGCCGATATCCAGGTCGACAGCCGCGACCCGGCGCAGATGAAACAGGCCGAAGCGACTTACCGCGCCGCCGCCAGTGTTTCGCCGCGCGCCCAGGCCCGTCTCGGTCGCTTGCTCGTGGCCAAACCGGGCGCCACCGAAGCCGAGCACCACGAAGCCGAAACCCTGCTGAAAAAAGCTGCCGCCAACGGCGAAGGCAATACGTTGATCCCGCTGGCGATGCTCTATTTGCAGTACCCGCACAGCTTCCCCAACGTCAACGCCCAGCAGCAAATCGATCAATGGCGCAAGGCCGGTTACCCGGAAGCCGGTCTGGCCCAAGTGCTGCTGTATCGCACCCAGGGCACTTACGATCAGCATCTGGATGACGTGGAAAAAATCTGCAAGGCCGCGCTCGCCACCACCGACATCTGCTATGTCGAACTGGCCACGGTCTATCAAAAACGCGGCCAACCCGAGCAACAGGCCGAGCTGATCAAGCAGATGCAGGCCGGTTACAGCCGTGGCACCGTCACTGCGCAACGGGTCGATTCCGTGGCCCGCGTGCTGGCTGACTCGACCCTGGGCAAGACCGACGAGAAAACCGCACAGTCGCTGCTCGAACCGATCGCTCCGGGCTACCCGGCGTCGTGGGTCACCCTTGCGCAACTGCTCTACGACTTCCCCGAACTGGGCGATGTCGACCAGATGATGAAGTACCTGGACAACGGCCGTGCCGCCGATCAACCGCGCGCCGAGCTGTTGCTGGGCAAGGTTTACTACGAAGGCAAAGTGGTCCCGGCAGACGCCAAAGTCGCCGAGGAACATTTCCAGAAAGCCGTTGGCCGTGAGGTCGCTGCCGACTATTACCTCGGCCAGATTTACCGCCGTGGTTACCTGGGCAAGGTCTATCCGCAGAAGGCCCTCGATCATCTGCTGACGGCTGCGCGCAACGGCCAGAACAGCGCCGATTTCGCCATCGCCCAGCTGTTTTCCCAAGGCAAGGGCACCAAGCCCGACCCGCTGAACGCCTACGTGTTCAGCCAATTGGCCAAGGCGCAAAACACCCCGCAAGCCGATGAACTGGCGGCCACGCTTGAGGCGCAATTGCCGCCCGAGCGCCTGCCCGAAGCCCGCCGCCTGCTGCAACAAGAGCAAGCCAGCCGCGGCGCCCTGAACCCGAACACGCTGCAACTGCACGCCCTGCAAGAAGAAGACGGCGAGGAAAAATTATGAAGTTGAATCCATTTGTGAAGGCTGGCATTGGCCTCACGTTCGCGCTGATCTGGTCTTGCCCGACACTCGCCGCGATGACTGAAAGCAAGAACTTCGGCCTGGAAGTGAAACTCACCGGCCAGTCCGAAGACGACCGCGACCTCGGCACCGCCCGTGGCGGCGACGTCAATGGCGTCGGCCTCGACCTGCGTCCGTGGGTCTACGGCGAAAGCGGCGCGTGGAGCGCCTACGCCATGGGCCAGGCCGTGACCTCGACCGACATCATCGAGACCGACACCCTGCAACAATCCGACGGTGCGCAAGCCACCGACAGCGGTGATCGCGAAACCAAGAAAAACTACCTGGCGATGCGCGAGTTCTGGGTCGGCTACAGCGGCTTCACGCCCTACCCCGGCGAGATCCTCAAGTTCGGTCGCCAGCGCCTGCGCAATGACGACGGCCAATGGCGCGACACCAACATCGAAGCGCTGAACTGGACCTTCGATACCACCCTGCTGCGTGCCAACGCCGGTGTTGCCGAGCGCTTCAGCGAATACCGCACCGACCTCAAAGAACTGGCGCCCAAAGACAAGGATCGTCTGCACGCCTACGCCGACGCGGCCTATCAGTGGACGCCGGGCCAATGGGTCGGCATTCGCGGTCATCACACTCACGATGACGGCAAACTCGATTACGCCGAGCCGGGCGTCCCGCGCGACTCGCTGGACAAGACCGAGAACGGCGACATCAGCTGGATCGGCCTGACCGCCGACAGCGACGCCTACAACTGGCGCAACACCAACACCGTCAATTACTGGGGCAGCATCACCGGCATGAGCGGCGACCGCGACACGGTCAACGCGCTGAACGCCGATGGCAGCCGCCCTGCACAGGCCAAACGCAGTGATGACATCAGCGGCTGGGCGGCCGATGTCGGTGTGCGTCTGCGCCTCGATCCGCAATGGCAAGTCGGCGGTGCCTATGCCCGCGCCAGTGCCGATTACGAACAGAACGGTCTGGAGAGCAACCGCTCCAACTACACGGGCACCCGTTCGCGCGTGCACCGTTTCGGCGAAGCGTTCCGTGGCGAAATGAACAACATGCAGACCGCCACCCTGTTCGGTTCGTGGATGGTCAACGACGAGTACGACGCCAGCCTGATCTACCACAAGTTCTGGCGTGTCGACGGCAACAAGCCGGTGGGCAGCAACGGCATCAACGCCGTGGAAAACAACACCGACGACGTCACCGGCGCGATCCTCTCCAGCACCTCGCTGCCGCTTGAAGACGGCAACAAGGACCTGGGTCAGGAGATGGACCTGGTGGTCACCAAGTATTTCAAGCAAGGCCTGTTGCCGGCGGCGTTGAGCCAGTCGATCGACGAGCCTTCGGCGCTGGTGCGCTTCCGTGGCGGTGTGTTCAAACCGGGCGATGCCTATGGCAGCCAGGTGGATTCGTACATGCACCGTGCGTTCATCGACGTGATCTGGCGCTTCTGATGCGAGCCGCCAAGGGAGTGCCCGACATGATCAGCACCCGGACAGGCTCACTCAGCCTGCTGGCCGGCGCGATGCTGCTGGCCAGCGCTGGCGCCTTCGCCAACGTTGAGGCCGCTGCGCCTCAACCAGGCAAGCCCGCGACCATGACCAAAGAGCTGCAGCAGGCCAAGACTTACACGGTCAGCAGTGCACCGACCGAAGCGCTGGAACTGGCCAAGCCGAAACTGCCCGACCTGTCGGGCTACACCGCCGAGGCCGCGGCCGCGAAGATCGTGCGCAGCAAAGCGGGCAAGATCAGCGTGCGCCGGATGATGCAGGAAAACGCCCTGAAGGACTTTATCGGCGGCGATAACAAGATGGCCGAATGGGTGGTGCGTCAGCACGGCATCCCACAGGCGATCTTCATCGACGACGGCTACATGAACCTCAAGGATCTGGCGAAAAAACTGCCCAAGCAGTATTTCAGCGAGACCTCGCCGGGCGTGTACCTGGCCCGACTGCCGATCGTGGTCGGCGAGAAAGGCATCCTCGACATCGACGGTCAGACTCAGGAACTGCGCCTCTCGCAAGAGGCCGGTGCATTCCTGGTCAACGACGGCCAGCTGTTTGTGCGTGACACCAAAGTCACTGGCTGGCGCGAGAAGGACAACGGCCCGGCAACCTTCCGTTCGCCGAAGGAATTCCGCCCGTTCCTGCTCGCCTGGGGCGGCACGCAGACCTACATCGTCAACAGCAAGATGGCCAGCTTCGGCTACGCCAACAGTAAGTCGTACGGGGTGAGTATTTCCCAGTACACGCCGAACATGGCCAAAGTCCTCAAGCGTCCCGAGCCGACCGGCTGGATCGTCGGCTCCGAGTTCTCGGACATGTGGTACGGCTTCTACTGCTACGAAACCAGCGACTTTGTGGTCAAGGGCAGCACCTACAAAGACAACATCGTCTACGGCATCGACCCGCATGACCGCTCGCACCGCCTGATCATTGCCGAGAACACCGTTTACGGCACGAAGAAGAAGCACGGGATCATTATTTCCCGTGAGGTCAACGACAGCTTCATCTTCAACAACAAGAGTTTCGACAACAAGTTGTCGGGCCTGGTGATCGACCGTAACAGCGTCAACAACATCATTGCCTACAACGAGATCTACAAGAACCACACCGACGGCATCACCCTTTACGAGTCCGCCGACAACCTGCTGTGGGGCAACAAGGTCATCAGCAACCAGCGCCACGGCATCCGTATTCGTAACAGCGTGAACATCCGCCTCTACGAAAACATTGCCATGGCCAACGGCCTGACCGGTGTCTACGGCCACATCAAGGACCTGACCGATACCGACCGTGACATCAAGCTCGACCCGTTCGATGCCCAAGTGTCGCTGATCGTCGTCGGCGGTGAGCTGGCGGCCAATGGCAGCGGCCCGCTGTCGATCGACTCGCCGTTGAGTGTCGAGCTGTATCGCGTATCGATGCTGGCGCCGACCAAATCCAGCGGCATCAGCTTCAACGGCATCCTCGGCGAGCGCCAGGATGAAATTCTCGACCTGCTGGTGCGCCAGCAGAAAGCCGTGCTGATCGACCCTGTCGAACGCCAGACCGAAATGCAGGACTGAGGATAATTTTATGCACCCACACATGATCAAACTGCTCAGCCTCTCGGCCCTGACCCTTGGCATTCTCGCCGCCGGCAATGCGCGCGCCGACGCTGGCGGTGCAACTGCCGCGCCACCGAAATTCACCGCCGAGCCGTGCTGCAACCTGTGCCCCGCGGCCCATGACGCGAAGAACTACACCACGCGTTATCAGCAGAACTTCACCACTCTGGTGCAGGCGCAAGGCGACTGGCTGTTCCGTACCCAGGAAGACCTGCGCACCGAGTTCAACACCACTCCGGCCGGCTACAAGCGCCTGCAACAACTGCACGATGCGTTCAAGAGCAAAGGCGTCGAGCTGGTGATTGTCTACCAGCCGACCCGAGGCCTGGTGAACCGCAACAAGCTCAACCCGCAGGAGAAAGCCGCGTTCGATTACGACAAAGCGCTGAGCAACTACAAGACCATGCTCGGCCGTTTCGCCCAGATGGGTTACGTGGTGCCGGACCTGTCGCCGCTGACCAACGAATCGCTGCCGGAGACCCTGCCCGCTCACGATTTCTACTTCCGCGGCGATCAGCACTGGACGCCATACGGGGCCCAGCGCACGGCGAAAATCGTCGCCGAGAAGGTCAAGCAGATCCCGGCCTTCGCCGACGTTCCCAAGCGTGAATTCGAGACCAAGCGCTCCGGACGCATGGGCAAGACCGGCACCCTGCACAACATGGCCGGGCAACTGTGCGGCACCAGCTACGCGATCCAGTACATGGACCAGTTCACCACCGAGCCGAAAGGCGAGGCAGGCGACGGCGACCTGTTCGGCGATTCCGGCAATCCGCAGATCACCCTGGTCGGCACCTCGCACAGTGGCAAGAACTACAACTTCGCCGGCTTCCTCGAAGAAGCCATCGGCGCCGACATTCTCAACGTCGCCTTCCCCGGTGGCGGTTTCGAAGGTTCGATGTTGCAGTACCTGGGCAGCGAGGAATTCCAGAAAACCCCGCCGAAGATTCTCATCTGGGAATTCTCGCCGCTGTATCGCCTCGACCAGGAAACCATCTATCGCCAGATGATGGCGCTGCTCGATAACGGCTGCGAAGGCAAAGATGCACAAATGTCCGGCAGCGCCACGCTGAAGCCGGGCAGCAAACAGGAACTGATGGTCAACAGCAAAAACCTCAACCTGCAGAACGGCAACCATCAGGTCGACATCCGCTTCGCCGACACGTCGGTGAAAACCCTGCAAGCCACCCTCTGGTACATGAACGGTCGCCACGAGGACATCAAGATCGAGAAACCGGAAACCTCCGACACCGACGGTCGTTTCGCCTTTGAGCTGCGCACGGACGAAGACTGGGCCTCGCAAAACCTGCTCGCCGTTGAAGTCCAGGGGCCTGAAGCCAAGCCCGGCGCCGCGCCACAAAAAGTCGAAGCGAAAATCTGCAAACGCAACGTATTCCCGGGCGCCGGTCAACAGACCGCGCAGCTCGGGCAATGAGGTCTGCTATGCGAAATCGAACGATCAAACACCTGCTTGCGCCATCCCTGCTGACCCTGGCGATGTTCGCCGGGGCCACCCAGGCCGCCGCGCCACTGCGTCCACCGCAGGGCTACTTTGCACCGGTGGATAAATTCAAGACCGGCGACAAGAGCGAAGGCTGCGACGCGATGCCGACGCCCTACACCGGTCCGCTGCAATTTCGCAGCAAGTACGAAGGTTCCGACAAGGCACGCGCAACGCTGAACGTGCAGTCGGAAAAAGCCTTCCGCGACACCACCAAGGACATCACTACGCTGGAGCGCGGCACCGCCAAGCGCGTCATGCAATTCATGCGCGACGGTCGCCCGGAGCAGCTCGACTGCACGCTCGACTGGCTGACCGCGTGGGCCAAGGCCGATGCGTTGATGTCGAAAGACTTCAACCATACCGGCAAATCGATGCGCAAATGGGCGCTGGGCAGCATGGCGTCCTCGTACCTTCACCTGAAGTTCTCCGACTCGCATCCACTGGCCGAGCATCAGCAGCAAGCGCAGCTGATCGAGGCCTGGTTCAGCAAAATGGCCGATCAGGTGGTCAGCGACTGGGACAACCTGCCGCTGGAAAAAACCAACAACCACTCGTACTGGGCCGCCTGGTCGGTGATGGCGACTGCCGTCGCAACCAATCGCCGCGACCTGTTTGACTGGGCCGTGAAGGAATACAAGGTCGGCGTCAATCAAGTCGATGCCGACGGCTACCTGCCCAACGAACTCAAGCGTCAGCAACGCGCCCTCGCCTATCACAACTACGCCCTGCCGCCGCTGGCGATGATCGCCAGTTTCGCCCAGGTCAACGGTGTGGATTTGCGTCAGGAAAACAACGGCGCGCTCAAGCGTCTGGGTGATCGGGTGTTGTCTGGGGTGAAAGACCCGGACGCGTTCGAAGAGAAAAACGGCAAGAAACAGGACATGACCGATCTCAAAGAGGACATGAAATTCGCCTGGCTCGAACCGTACTGCACCCTCTACACCTGTGCACCGGATGTGATTGAGAAGAAGCGCGACATGCAACCGTTCAAGACCTTCCGCCTCGGCGGCGACCTGACCAAGGTCTACGACCCGTCGCATGAGAAGGGCAACAAAGGCTCGTAAGACGGATGCAATCCCCTGTGGGAGCGGGCTTGCTCGCGAAAGCGGTGTGTCAGACGACATATGTTTTGAATGTAGGACCGCATTCGCGAGCAAGCCCGCTCCCACAGTGAAGTGATGTCGCCCCCTGGGATTTCGTGGGGGGTTTGGGGGGGCTTTGGCCCTTGACTGTTGATTCAAACATGGAGAGATCGGGATGGTATTTTCATCCAACGTGTTCCTGTTTCTGTTCTTGCCGATCTTTCTCGGCTTGTACTACTTGAGCGGGCAACGCTATCGCAATCTGCTGCTGCTGATCGCCAGCTACGTGTTCTACGCCTGGTGGCGGGTGGACTTCCTCGCGCTGTTCGCAGCCGTCACGCTGTGGAACTACTGGATCGGCCTGAAAGTCGGTGCCGCCGGCGTCAGGACCAAACCGGCGCAGCGCTGGCTGTTGCTCGGCGTGGCGGTCGACCTGTGCATCCTCGGCTATTTCAAGTACGCCAACTTCGGTGTCGACAGCATCAACGCGATGATGACGTCGGTGGGTCTTGAGCCGTTTATCCTCACCCACGTGCTGCTGCCGATCGGTATTTCGTTCTACATCTTCGAATCGATCAGCTACATCATCGACGTGTACCGTGGCGATACTCCGGCCACGCGTAACCTGATCGACTTCGCGGCATTCGTGGCGATCTTCCCGCACCTGATTGCCGGTCCGGTCCTGCGTTTCCGCGATCTGGCCGACCAGTTCAACAACCGCACGCACACCCTCGACAAGTTCTCCGAGGGCTGCACGCGGTTCATGCAGGGCTTCATCAAGAAAGTTTTCATCGCCGACACCCTCGCCGTGGTCGCCGACCACTGCTTCGCCCTGCAGAACCCGACCACGGGTGATGCCTGGCTTGGCGCACTGGCGTACACCGCGCAGTTGTATTTCGACTTCTCCGGTTACAGCGACATGGCCATCGGCCTGGGCTTGATGATGGGTTTCCGCTTCATGGAAAACTTCAAGCAGCCGTACATCAGCCAGTCGATCACCGAGTTCTGGCGCCGCTGGCACATCAGCCTGTCGACCTGGCTGCGTGACTACCTGTACATCACCCTCGGCGGTAACCGTAAAGGCACGCTGATGACCTATCGCAACCTGTTCCTGACCATGCTGCTCGGTGGTCTGTGGCACGGCGCGAACATCACTTACATCATCTGGGGCGCCTGGCACGGCATGTGGCTGGCAATCGAGAAAGCGCTGGGGCTGAACACCTCGCCGCGCAGCCTCAACCCGATCCGCTGGGCGCTGACGTTCCTGCTGGTGGTGATGGGCTGGGTGATCTTCCGCGCCGAGAACCTGCACGTTGCCGGCCGCATGTACGGCGCAATGTTCAGCTTCGGCGACTGGTCGCTGTCGGAACTCAATCAGGCCAGCCTCACCGGTCTGCAAGTGGCAACCCTGGTGGTGGCTTACGTGACGCTGGCGTTCTTTGGCCTGCGTGACCTCTACACCAATCAGCCGCCCGCCAAGACCAAACCCGAAGTCAACGTCGAGGCCGATGGTCCTGCCACCGCGACCCCAGGAATGATCAAGGCAGCCCCCGGCGAAAACCCGGCGGCCATCCACGAGCCTGGCTACACCGTCGGCGTCGAAGCCCAGGTGCAACCGGCCTACTGGACCGCTGACTGGTCGCGCTACGTGATGCGCGGGCTGATCCTGCTGCTGTTCATCGCCTCGATTCTCAAACTCTCGGCGCAAAGCTTCTCGCCGTTCCTTTACTTCCAGTTCTGAGGGATCTGACATGACCCGCTCATTACGCATCTTCTACATCGCCCTGTTCCTGGTGACGCTGTTGGTCCTGGGTCTGTGGTCGATTCGCAGCTTCTTCGGCTTCAGCACCAACGCCGACGCGACGGTGCTCAACGGCCGCTGGACCAAGGCTGTGGAGACCCATTACGACGAGGAATTCCCGATCAAGCGTCTGGGCACCAACCTCTGGGCCGCGCTGGATTTCAAACTGTTCAACGAAGGCCGTCCGGGTGTCGTGCTCGGTCGCGACCAGTGGCTGTACAGCGATGAAGAATTCAACCCGATCGTCAATGAAGAGCTGAACCTGCAAGGCAACTACGCGCTGGTCGAAGGCGTGCGCCAGACCCTGAAAGAGAAAGGCGTGAAACTGGTGATGGCGATCGTGCCGGCCAAAGTGCGTCTGTATCCGGAGCATCTGGATGAAGTGAAGCCTTCGAGCATTCACCAGAACCTCTATCAGGACTTCCACGCCCGCGTCGCTGCCGACAAGATCCTCGCCCCTGACCTGCTTGGCCCGTTGCAACAGGCCAAGCAGAACGGCCAGCAAGTGTTCCTGCGCACCGACACCCACTGGACTCCAGAAGGCGCCGAAATCGCGGCCAACACCCTGGCGAAAACCATCGCCGAGCAATCCCCGCTGAGCGGAGAGCCGCAGCGCTTCGTCACCACCCCGGCGGAGAAAGTCACGCACAAGGGCGATCTGCGTCTGTTCCTGCCGCTCGATCCGCTGTTCGAAAACATGATGCCGGCGCCTGAGCCGCTGCTGAAACGCAACACCGTTGCCGCCGAGCAACCTGCCGGTGACGACGCCCTGTTCGCCAACAGCGAAGTGCCGGTGGCGCTGATCGGCACCAGCTACAGCGCCAACCCCAACTGGAACTTCGTCGGAGCGCTGAAACAGGCGCTGCACAGCGACGTCGTCAACTACGCCGAAGACGGCCACGGCCCGATTTTGCCAATGCTCAGCTACCTGAAAAGCGATGACTTCAAGAACAGCCCGCCGCAAGTGCTGATCTGGGAGTTTCCTGAACGATATCTGCCTGTGAACAACGAAATCGGCGACGCCGACCCGCAGTGGGTCGCAGAGCTTAAACAAGCCGGCGCCCGCCAACAAAACGTAGCCATCAACACTAAATCCGAGACGCCCGATCGGGCGCAAAACTGAAAGAGAGGTACACCATGACTTTCACTACTACTCCTCGTCGTCTCGCTAAAAGCTTCGCACTGGTTGCTGGCCTCAGCGTACTTTCCGTCCCTGCCTTCGCCGGTGGCGACGCCGCACTGTACGGCCCGACCGCACCGAAAGGCTCGACCTTCGTGCGTATCTACAACGCCAGCAACGCTGAAGTCAGCGCCACCGTCGGCAGCACCAGCCTGAACGATGTTGCGCCATTGGCCAGCAGCGACTTCAGCTTCATGCCGGGCGGCGATTACAGCGCCAAGGTCGGCAGCCAGACCCTGCCGGTGAAACTCGCCGGTGATCACTACTACACCCTGGTCAACAACGCTTCCGGCGCGCCGCAACTGATCGAAGAACCGCCCTTCAAGAACAAGCAGAAATCCCTGGTGCGCGTGCAGAACCTCAGCGACAAGCCACTGACCCTGAAAACCGCCGACGGCAAGACCGAAGTGGTGCCGAACGTCGCCGCCAAGGGCCGTGGCGAACGTGAAATCAACCCGGTGAAAGTCAGCCTGGCGCTGTACGAGGGCGACAAGAAAGTCGGCGACGTGAAACCGGTCGCCTTGGAGCGCGGTGAAGCAGCGGTGCTGTACGTCACCGGTACCGGCAGCAACCTGTCGCCAGTCTGGGTGAAACGCCCGGTGTCGACGCGCTAACCCTTTTCCCGAACTGACGCAGTAACCCTTGTGGGAGCGGGCTTGCTCGCGAAAGCGGTCCGACATTCAACATTCATGTCGACTGATACACCGCCTTCGGGGGCAAGCCCCCTCCCACAGGGCTCTAACCAAATTGATTTTATGGAGTAAACATTATGATTCCGGTGATCTTGTCAGGTGGTAGCGGTTCGCGTCTGTGGCCTCTTTCGCGCAAGCAGTTCCCCAAGCAATTTCTCGCCCTGACCGGCGAACACACGCTGTTTCAGCAAACCCTCGAGCGCCTGGTGTTCGAAGGCATGGACACCCCGATCGTGGTCTGCAACAAGGATCACCGTTTTATCGTCAACGAGCAGTTGGCCAACCGCAATCTGGAATGCCAGCGCATCCTGATGGAGCCGTTCGGGCGCAACACCGCGCCGGCCGTGGCGCTGACCGCGATGATGCTGGTCAATGAAGGTCGCGACGAGTTGATGCTGGTGCTGCCGGCCGACCACGTACTGGAAGACCAGAAAGCCCTGCAACGCGCCCTCGCCCTGGCCACCGTCGCTGCCGAGAACGGCGAAATGGTGCTGTTCGGCGTGCCGGCAACCAAACCGGAAACCGGCTATGGCTACATCAAGTCCACTGCCGATTCGCTGCTGCCTGAAGGCGTCAGCCGGGTCGCGCACTTCGTGGAGAAGCCGGACGTCAAACGTGCCACCGAATACGTCGAATCCGGTGGCTACTACTGGAACAGCGGCATGTTCCTGTTCCGCGCCAGCCGCTTCCTCGAAGAGCTGAAAAAGCACGATCCGGACATCTACGACACTTGCCTGCTGACCCTTGAGCGCAGCCAGCAGGACGCCGACACCATCACCTTCGACGAAGCCACCTTCGCCTGCTGCCCGGACAATTCCATCGACTACTCGGTGATGGAGAAAACCCAGCGCGCCTGCGTCGTGCCGCTGACTGCCGGCTGGAGCGATGTCGGTTGCTGGTCGTCGCTGTGGGAAGTCAACGAGAAAGACGCCAACGGCAACGTCAGCAAAGGCGATGTGGTGATTCAGGACAGCAAGAACTGCATGATCCACGGCAACGGCAAACTGGTGTCGGTGATCGGCCTGGAAAACATCGTCGTGGTCGAAACCAAGGACGCGATGATGATTGCCCACAAGGACAAGGTCCAGGGCGTCAAGCAGATGGTCAACACCCTCAACGCCCAGGGCCGCAGCGAAACCCAGAACCACTGCGAAGTCTATCGTCCGTGGGGTTCCTACGATTCGGTGGACATGGGCGGGCGTTTCCAGGTCAAGCACATCTCGGTCAAACCGGGCGCGTGCCTGTCGCTGCAGATGCACCATCACCGCGCCGAACACTGGATCGTGGTCAGCGGCACCGCCGAAGTGACCTGCGACGACAACGTGTTTCTGCTCTGTGAAAACCAGTCGACCTACATCCCGATCGCCTCGGTGCATCGCCTGCGCAACCCAGGCAAGATCCCGCTGGAAATCATCGAAGTGCAATCGGGCAGCTACCTGGGCGAAGACGATATCGAACGCTTCGAAGATATCTACGGCCGCTCCACCCCGATCGAACGCGGCGTGTCGGTGAAAACCATCGCGCAGTAATCGCTCGCTGAAACAAGAAGCCCTCGTCCAGCCCGTTGCGTCCCCTATCCGCAGCGGGTTGGGCGGGGGCTTTTTTTACTTAGCGCATCGGCCAATACACCTGTGTTTGCGTAGTAAATCTCTTGGGATCCTCAGGGTCGAAATCCGGGGCTTTGAAAATATTCCCTTCCCCTCTCTTTTTATAAAAGTCATCTGCCCGAAAGACATCCCCCCCTTCAAAATCCGGAGTTGGAAAAGAATGCGGATCCTTGGGGTCGGCCGGAATCATTGGCACAAAGTCCGATATGAATGTATCCGAGAGGTCCATGCCCGCTTGTTGCAGAAACTGTAACGTGTGAATTTTCTGCTCCATGTGGGGCTTATAATGACCGCTCTTATTTTCGATGAATGCTATGCGTCCCTCATAAAGTGTCATCAGACCTGCATCCAGAACTCTGCCGCCACCAAAAGCACTGCTGTGGTGGACTTTATTATCCTGCCTTTTGAAAATCACAAGCTGTTTGTCATGCGGTGCTTCTTCGCTCCAGCCCAGTACATAATTCATTTGCGAATATTTCCAATTATCCGCGTTGGTCTTTTTGGGTGTTTCTCCCGTCAGAACCTTTCCTCGATGGATGAACTCGGCCGAAGAAGTTAAAAGGCTTGTTTCGCCTGAAGGCGAGGTTGCATATATACGCTTATCCTTTATCGAAACGGTGTGGGCCGCACGTTCTTCTCGCGACATATAATGCACCCCTTGATACTGGCGAGATGCCGGCCGTGTGCGTGACGGGTCTGAGATATTCTCAGCGACAAACTCAGCCCGACGCTTTATGCCCAACATGGGATGGACCAAGGCAGCGGGTCGCGTTTCGGGAAGCAGTACGTCACGGACGTGTCGCCATCTTTCACCGACCAGTCCTTCAGCATCCACTTTGCTGGCCGGGTTATTCGTAACCATTGCGAAAAAATTCAATCCATCCACCGCTCCGGCAGGATCCGGATTCAGCCATCGCTGCCATTCAGGCAGGTAATAGCGAAACCCATAGTAATAAAGCCCCGTTGCATCCCGCTCCTTGCCCGAATAGCGCACCGTTTTATAACTGACTTGCACGGCATCACCGTCCACCCACGCCGTGCCGCCAAATGGGTAATAGGCTTCCCGCGAGATGATGCTGGCGTCCTGATCGAGCTCCAGCGTGATTGAACCCAGATGATCCGTCAGGCTGAAGCGTTGTTGATTGTTGACAAGCTGCTCCGGCCTTTCCGTCACCCAGTGCAACACTCGTATACTCCCGCGCCCGGTCTGCACGTCAATCACCTGCAGGTTTTCACCCGTGCCGCTATGGGTGCGTATTTCCAGACCTGGCAAATAAAGGGTTTCGATGAAATTGGTTTGCGATTTGCTCAGCAATGAACGGAGCTTGCGCACGCGTTTGCCTGCGGCGTCGTAGCTATAGCATTCGTTATCGTCAGCTCGCTCCGCTCTGTCATTGCGCACGACTGTGCGCACTTCGCTGAGCTGGTTTCGCAGGTTCCAGTGCAGTGCTTGTCCCGGTTGCAGACTGAGCAGATTGCCATTGCCGTCGAAACCGTTCTGAAAGTCTTCTTCGCTCGGTTCCACGCCTTCGCGTACGGGCAAACAGCGGTTGCTGCGGACATCGGCGACCAGCCGGTGGCCGGGGCTTTGCGCTCCGACGTGGGTCAGTTCAAGGAGATTGTTACCTTCGTCATAGCGGTAGGTCTGGCAGTAATTGGCCAGACTGTCCGAGCGCTCGGACAGAGGGCCGTGAGTGGACGTCAGCGCCTCAAACCCGGTCGCCTTAATCAGTTGGGACAGCGTGTCGTAGACAAAACGGCGAGTCGGCTCGATACGCTGATTGGCGAAATAACGGATCGGCAGCGCCGCTTCTTCGATGCTCAGCACATTGCCGAGCGCATCGTACTCGAAACGCTGGTCCTGCACCGGTGCCTGCTGGCCGAGCCGGGACAGCAACCGTCGCAGCCGGCCGTTTTCAGCGTCGTATTCAAGAAGGGTCACTACGCCGTTACCCGCCACCTGTGTCTCAACCTGACCGGCAGCGTTGCGGGCAATGGCGCCGACCATCGGCAACCACTGCGTGGTTCCACCCAAACGTAAATCCACGGCGGCCAACTCGCCGTCCAGCGAATGACTGAATCGCTGCTCGTTAGCCTGGGCATCGGTTTGCGACTGCACATTGCCCAGCGGACTCATGCGCATGCGGGTGACGAAACCGGCAGTCGCCCCTGCGGTGAGACGGCGTTCCTGCTCCAACACCGCACCGGTCAGTCCATAATCGTTGAACAGTAGCGTGCCCGCCGGGTCATCGTGGCGGATCAAGCGTCCACATTGGTTGCGTTCACTCAACGCTGCATCGCCATAGGCAAGCTGCTCAGTGATTGCTCCATTTTCGGTAATCGCAACCGGTCTCATCTGGTCGTCATACTCAAGCTTGCGCCAGGTGCCGCGGCCATCCCACTCCTCCAGCAACTGGCCACTCTCGCCCCATAAGCCGACACGCCATCCGGCATCGACCGAGAGTCTGCCCGTGACCCTGGCGGAGAACGAGTTCACCGTGACCACATTGGCCTGCACCGCCTGCGCGAACCGTGGGTCCAGCTGCGCAGTCATTCGACCGAGCGAATCATGGGCCACGCGATTGATCCGCGCCTGCGCGGGACGGCTGTCTTGACGCCAATAATCCACGGCACGAATCGTCAAGCGGCGTGGGTCGAAGGCTGTTACCTGTGGCGTAAGGCAATGAATGAGCATGGCTTGCGGCATTGTTGAGAGCTCCTCGGGCAACCCGCCCCTTGCAGATCCGGTCACTCACACCGGGTCATATCCATTGATAGTCAATAATCTTTGCCTGCCCGTTGCCGACTGAGCGGGAGCTTTTTCAGCTGTGGGTATTTTGCCGCCGTGGTTTTGGCCGGGCATAGCCGCCCATTGATTGCTGCCTCCCCGCGTAGGGTTTTGGCGCCACCAGGCCAATGAAGTCCTGCGTGCGCTCCAGCGCCTGAACGGTGCTCGAGGTTTGAATGGACAGGTCGGATACTGCTTCGAAGAGCTGAGCGTCTGAATTGCCGGCAGTTGCCAGCTCGGTCACGATGGCCTGCGTTCGGAAGGTTGCCATATCGATGTCTGCCGGAATGTCTTCCCACGTTTGACTCAACGCCTCTGCATTCAGCCCTCTGGCTGCAAGGGCAAACTCCCGCCCCGTCTGAACCAGCCCCGGTGCCTGCGATCCAAGCTTGTCGCCGACGACCGACATCAGCTTGCCCTCAGCCTTGGTGCGAGCGATTTTTACCAGCCTTGATCGTCCCTCTGGCGTACGAGGATCATGTGCGACCAGTTGCAGTTTCACTTGGGCAAGACTTTGCTGTTTTTTGGGTTCGACGCTTTCGACGAAAGCCTTGGGGTTCATCTCCCGCCCTGTGAAGTTGATCGAGCGGTTCAACTGATAGGTATCCACGACTTTACCAATGGCAGCGTCCGCCAACTTGCCGCCGGCTTGCGTACCCAGCTTCGTCCCCAGCGCACCGCCCATCGGCCCGAGCGCGCCACCCAATCCGCCGCCTATAGCCCCGCCTAACGTTTGAGCGCCCGCGCTCACCGCGTGGCTGGCCAACTGCGTAACGACTCGCCTGCCAAGCGCCCGAAAGCGGTGTCGCGCCTGGGTATGGTTGAGCAACGCGTTTCTGACGTCAGCGGCTGCCGAAGTCATTGATTCGAGCAAAGCGCTTTGCTTCTGTGCACTGCCTGCCAGCGCTGAGGTATCGGCCTTGCCGCCGCCATCACTGTCCACGTAGCGGATGGGCGAGTTGCCGACCATTTGGTAAAGGTTCGGCCCATCGACAAACCCTTTGGGATCGGGATTCAACCAGCGCTGGCGCCACGGCATGTAATAGCGATACCCGTAGTAATAAAGCCCGGTGGCGTCGCGTTCCTTACCGCAGTAACGCACGGTTTTGTAGCTGACATCAGGCTCGTCGGCCCATGCAGTCGCACCAAATGGATAGAAGTGCTCGCGGCTGATCAGCTGTGCATCAGCGTCCAGCTCAAGGCTGAGCGAACCCAGATGATCGCTGAAACTGTATCGGTAGAGATCATTGGCGCCCGCCGGAGGCGGACTTGCCCAATGCAGGACGCGGACGCTGTTGAGTCCGGTCTGAACGGTGATCACTTGCAAGCTCTCACCCGTGCCAGTGTCTGTGCGCAACTCCAGCGACGGCAGATAACGCACCTGCGCCAGAAGACTGCGCGCACCCGTCTGTGACGAACACGTTTTGCATACCCGCTGACCGGCGCCGTCATAGCGATAGCTTTCGCAATCGTCCGCGCCTGATTGACGTTGCACGGTCACCACTGAATGGAGTTGATTGCGCAGATTCCACTGCAACTGGCGTCCCTGATCCAGCACCAGCAAATTGCCAAGTGCGTCGAACGCTGCGCCGATCTCTGCCTCATCGGGCGGCTCGCCGTTGCGCCATGGCAGGCAACGATTGCTGTAGCGCGCGGCCTGCATATCATGACCGGGACTTTGCGCGCCGACATGGGTCAGCGTGAGCAGGTTGCCGCCGGCATCATAACGATAGTTCTGCGTGTAATTGGCCACGGCTGTCGGCCCGCCACCACCCGCGCCGGCCTCCCAACCCGTGGCTTGGCGCAACTGGTAAAGCGTGTCGTAGCGGAAACGACTGATCGGCTCGATGCGCTGGTTGGCGAAGTGGCGAACCGGCAATGCCAGGTCTTCAATGCTTGTTACATTGCCCATCCGGTCATAGGCATACAGCAAGTGTTGCAATACGGTGCCCAGTCGGTCCTGAGCATGACGCGTGAGCAACCGGCCGTCTTCGGGACGGTAACTCAGCGCGGTCAGTACACCGTTGCCCGCCCGTTCCTGGGTGACCTGCCCTTCGGCGTTGTAGCGAATATCGCTGACCAGCGTATGCGCCTCGGCGTGAGATTCGAGCTGCAGATCAACCGCCCGCAGCCCCCCATCCAGGGTCAGCGCGAAGCTCTGCCGATGACCACGGGCATCCACCTGTTCGAGCAGCGATCCCTGCGGCGCAAAGCGCCACTGTGTGGTTGCCCCTACTCCGGGTTCAAGCAGCTTCTGCCGATCAGCCACGGCTTCAGGCCAATCCGGGGCAACCAACTCGGCGCTGAAGTGACGGGTGTTTTCGCTGCACGGCCCGGTGATTGCAAACTGCGCGAAGAGGACGCTGCCCGCCGGATCGTCATGGCGAATCAACTCACCGAGCTGATTGCACAGCGGGTCGCCCGCGCCCGGGCGGCCATAAGTAAAACGCTCGGCACAGTGGCGCGGCACGCCAATGCCTGCCTCGAACACAGCGACCGGTCGCAGCAAGTCATCGTATTCAATCTCGCGAAGCGTGCCCCGGCCATCCCAGCCAAACAGCATCTCGCCAGCCAAGCCATGCAACTGGACGTGAGTTCCCGCATCGGTACTGTCCGAGCGCAGAAGCCTATCGTTCAAGCCATGGACGGCGCGGAGGCTGGCAGGTGCCTGCGGATCAGTCGCTTGCAGCGCCCACAGGCGCGCATCCCATTGTTTGACCGCACGCCCGCCAGCGTCGCGCAAGGTCCGCTCGATCCGGGTTGCACTGGTTTGAGTGTCCTCAGCCCGCCAGTAATTTACTGTCGCGATGCTCAGCCCGCGCGGGTCGCTCACCGCAAGCGTTGGCGTGTTGCTGTGGATGCCCATAGTCCGTCAACGTCCCTGAGTGCCTTTTTCCATAAGAGCAATAACGGGCCGGGACGCCCACTGTCAGAAATTACAGTTCCGACGGACGGTGTGCGGGTAACCGCCGCGAATATCCATTGTGCGACGCCTTCGGTAGGATGGGGCTCATTCACCGACGGAGCGTTCAAGCATGTTCATCGGCATCCTGCTGGTCATCACCTGGCTGATCCTGTTGCTGCGCTATCCGGCCAAGGCCCTGCCTGTTTCGGTGGCGGCGGCGATTGGCCTGGGCTTCGTGGCGATGTGGGTGGTGTGGCTGGACCATCGCGAAATCAAGCAACTGGCGCGCCTGGACCTGCGCATCGCCTATGTACCCGAGCAGTGCCCGGCGGATCGCCCGTTACAACTGAAACTGAGCAATGGCAATAGCGTGCCCCTGACCGAATTGCGCTGGCGCATTGCGGCCTATGCTCCCGGCGACACGGTCAACCTGGCCGACAATCAATACACCGCGCCACGTTACCGTGGCCCGGGCGAATTGCAGGCCGGCGGCACCTGGGAAGACTGTTTGCCCCTGCCGCCGCTGCGCCCCGGTTATCGCCCGCAAACCCTCGAGTTTCGCGCCGAGCATTTGCAGGGTAGTTTCTCCGACTGATCCCCTCCCCCACGTTAGTTTGCACAAGGAATGCGCCATGCCCGTTGCGTTGATTACCGGTTGTTCCAGTGGCATTGGCCGCACCCTTGCCGATGCTTTCAAGATGGCCGGCTACGAAGTCTGGGCCAGTGCGCGCAAGCCTGAAGACGTGGCGGTGCTCAGCTCAGCCGGGTTCACCGCCGTGCAACTCGACGTCAATGACAGTGCCGCGCTGGAACAACTCGGCGAGCGTCTCAACCAGCAACATGGCGGCCTCGATGTGTTGATCAACAATGCCGGGTATGGCGCGATGGGGCCGTTGCTCGATGGCGGCGTGGCGGCCATGCAGCGGCAGTTTGAAACCAACGTATTCTCGATCGTCGGCGTCAGCCGCGCGCTGTTTCCGCTGCTGCGCCGGAGCAAAGGCCTGGTGGTGAATATCGGCAGCGTGTCAGGCGTGCTGGTCACGCCATTTGCCGGTGCCTACTGCGCCTCGAAAGCGGCGGTGCATGCGTTGAGCGATGCGTTGCGCATGGAGCTGGCGCCGTTCGGAATCCGCGTGATGGAGGTGCAGCCAGGGGCCATCGAATCCAGTTTTGCCAAGAACGCCGGACAGGAAGCCGAGCAATTGATCAATGAGCAGTCGCCATGGTTTCCCCTGCGTGAAGGCATTCGCGCGCGGGCCAAGGCCTCGCAGGACAAACCGACACCGACGGTTGAGTTTGCTGCGCAGTTGCTGCAAGCCGTGCAGCGGAACAAGCCGCCACGGTTGATTCGCATTGGTAATGGCAGCCGGGCGTTGCCGTTGCTGGCGGCGTTAGTGCCCAAGGGCTTGCTGGAAACGACGCTGATGAAGCGCTTCGGATTGCGTGGGCAGCTTTGACATCACGCCCACGTGTTGTAGAGAAAACTCACTCACACTTTTTTGCCGAGAGCACCTGTCAACTCTGACAGTAGACCGCTTTGGAGGCACGTCACAAGATAGCGCACGGGGACGGAACGCCTCGCGGATCAATGCCGAAGGGCACTGAACAACGAAACTTCAACCTTGGTGCGCCATGAAGACTGGACAATTGCATAAAACCGGAAGCCCTGATCTGGAGTTCGGACTACAGGGTCAACTTACCCTAAGCCAACTGAATATTCCCGCCGAATTTGAAGGAACACGTCTGGTTAAAGGCCTGGCTTTACAACCCGATGGGAAAATAATTGTCGGGGCAGAACTGTTCAACGGCGTACCGGGGCTTCACGTCTATGCTTTGATGCGTTTGCATGATAATGGCGCCCTTGATGACACATTCGCCATAAAAGGAATCACATCCGGCAGCTTTCTCTATGGTCAACACTGTGGTGGTGAAAAAGTAATGGTGCTGCCCGATGGGAAACTACTGTTACTGGGCTGGACACTTTACAAAGACGGTTGGGCGCATTTGGTCATTGCCCGTTTTGATCAAGAAGGAAACGTCGATGGGGGTTTTGGTGACCGAGGACAATTGGTCATCGAAAACACTGCAACAAACAAGTTGGTAAAAACTTCGCAATCGCTCAGCATCGACGCCGAGGGCAAGTTCTGGGTGACGGCAAACTACGTCGATCCGCAAACATCCGATCACTTCAGCGGGAGTATTTTCAGTATCAACCCGGATGGCGACTGGAATACGGATTTCAATCGAACAGGTCGACTGGATTTCAAAGACACCCAAAGACCCTTCACTACAGTCAACGCCTGTTTGCCACAGGATGGCAGACTCTTGATTGCTGGCAGCACACTTCAGGAAGGTCTGGACACTGCTTATGTCGCTCGACTTACTTCGGATGGTCAACTTGATGACAGTTTCGGCGACCCGCAGACACGCGGAATGCACACCCTTAGAGTCAATGACAGGGATTGTCGATTCAACGACCTGGATCAAAGAATCGACGGCAGCCTGGCGTGCTTTGGTCAGTGCGGGACCGACCTGGAGACAGAAAGCCAAGGCCTGCTGACCCTCCTGACTCCGGATGGAAAGCCTGATCAAAGCTTTAACGAAGGTAATCCCCTGCTTACGCAGCTCGCGCAACAGTCCGGCACTCGCTGGCGTTGTGGCTACGTACAAGCGAATGGTTGCATGGTGGCATTGTCGGGTGATAGCGAACTGTATCTGGCGCGCGTTCTGCCTCAAGGTATCCCCGACAAGGATTTCGGCAACCTGGGCCAGGTAAAACTGGACAATGCGGACTTGGGCCAGCTTCCCCCATTTCAACTGATCAAGCGTTCCGACAACCGCATCCTTTTGTCTTTCAACTTCGAGCATCTGGATGGTCTGGGTCGAATTGACAGCTACCTCGGCTGACAACGCCATCAAATGGATTCAATTGCCTGCTCGCGAATGAGGCGACTCGGTCTGTCAGAGGTTCGCCGGAGTCTGATTCACCACCACCGTGCAGGTAATCCCCGCCGCCAGCAATACCCCCTCCGGCACTTCGTCAATGTGAATCCGCACCGGCACTCGCTGGGCCAACCGCACCCAGTTGAATGTCGGGTTGACGTCGGCGATCAGCTCGCGGCTTTCCGGATTGTCGCGGTCATAGATACCGCGGGAAATACTCTCCACATGGCCCTTGAGCACTTCGCCGCTCATCAACTGCATGTCGGCTTTGTCACCCACTTTGACATGCGGCAGTTTGGTCTCTTCGAAAAAGCCATAAACCCAGAACGAGTTCATGTCGACCACGGCCATTTTCGCCTCGCCGATGCGCGCGTAGTCGCCGCGATGCACATTGAGGTTGGTCACGTAGCCGTCCACCGCGGCGCGCACTTCGGTGCGTTTGAGGTTGAGTTCGGCAGCCTCCAGTTGCGCCTGGGCGTGTTGGTAGTCGGCCAGCGCGGCGTCGGCGATGTTGCTGGCGTCGTCGCGGTTTTCCCTGGAGATCACCAGGTTGTCCAGATCGGCGCGGCGATGGGCGTTGACCTTGCGCATCTCCCAGGTCGACTTGCGCGAAGCGACCAGCGACTGCGCCTGCTTGACGGCGATGCGGTAATGCTCGGGATCGATGCGCATCAGCAAGTCCCCCTTCTTCACCAACTGATTGTCACGCACCGGCACTTCGACCACTTCGCCGGTAACGTCGGCGGCGACGTTGATGATGTCGGCGCGCACGCGGCCATCGCGGGTCCACGGCGTGTTCATGTAATGCTCCCACAAGGTGCGGCCGATCCACAGCGCCAGGGCCAGCACCAGCAGGGTCGCGAGCAGGCTGAAAAACTTTTTCATCAGAGCCTTCTTTAGAGACAGAGAGTCAACGGTAGATAGTCAGCGCCATGGCGCCAAACAGACAGGTAAACAGGCTCAGGCGCAGCAGCGCCGGGTGCCAGAAAAAGCGGTACAGGTCGAACCCCGAAAGAAACCGATCCACCGCCCAGGCCAGTGCCGCAGCGATGAAAAACATCAGGGTCATGGTCGGCATGTACACGCCGTGGAAGGCGATTTCACGAGGCATGGGCAAGTCCTTCGGGCCTGGCGGGAGCGAATTCGGCGAGCGGTGATTGCGGGTCGAGCAGCGAGGTGCGGATGAAATGCAGATAGCTTTTCACCCGGCGCAACGCCGACGTGTCGAAGTGCGGCGCGAACGGCTCATCGGTGGCGGCGACGCGGCTGATGGCGTGATCGACGGCGACCAGTGCGCGCTCAAGATTGCTCGCGTTGGGTTGCAGAAACAGACGCACCAGCGCCCGGCCCATCACACGGATTGACTGGCGCCAGGGCTGCGACTCGGCATAGGCCGGGTGCACCGGCAGGATCGCCTGTTCCTTGCGCAACTCGATGATCGCGTGGCCAACTTCCAGCACCACGAACATCCAGCGCAGAAGACGTTTCTGCACCTTCGGTTGCCCGGCCGCGAGTCCATAAGCCTGGTGCAACAGATCGCGGGTACGGCTCTCGAAACTCGAGGCCAGGCCTTTAAGCTTGCCGCTGATCGCATAGACCACTTGCCCGCGCAAATCCTGCTCCAGGCGTTGCCACAACCAGCGGCTGTTGGGCGGCAGAATAATCGCCCCGGCGGCCGCGCACACCAGCATGCCCATGACCATGGCGATGTAGTCGTTGATGAAGGCGTAAGGGTTGTAAACGGTCAGGTTGTCCGGCACCGAACCGGTGCTGAAAAAGATCAGCAAACCGAGGCCGACACCGGCGTATTGTGGCCGCGAAGCGAGGAACGAGCCGAACACGATCACCGGTGCGAGCATCACGCACAGCAAAGGAAAACCATCGATCCACGGAAAGATGAAAAACATCTCGACGAAGCCAATCAAGGCGCCGAGAAAAGTCCCGCAAGCCATTTGAAAGGCCATGCGTTTCGGGTTTGGCGTCGCCGCGGACAAGCCGACAGTCGCCGCGGCAATCAGGGTCATGGTGGCACCGCTCGGCCACGCGGTGGCGACCCAGTAACTGCCCAGCACGATCAGGATGAATGAAGCACGAATCCCCGAAGCCGCGGCCGCCCACCAGTTGGTTTGCGGGGTGAAGGGTTCGTCCCAGCGTTCGCGTTCGTGGCGGTGATCGGCCAGCGACGCGTGGGTCTGTGCATAACTGTGCAGGTCATCAACGAAGCGATACAGCAATTCATAAGCGGTGTGAAAATCCAGCTGCTCGGCCTCGCTCGGCTGGCTCTGCTGAAAAATCCCGCGCAAGCTGCGCACGCGTGCCGGCAAGCCTTCCTTGTACGTCGCAAGCGCCGTGGCCAAGCGTGCCGCATCGGGGCTGGTCAAGGCACGACCGCTAAAGCCGTCGAGCACTTCGGCGAGATCCTGCAACCCCGGTCTGATCGCCGCCACCACGTGTTCTTCAGCGTTGCCGCGCAGGCGTTCGAGCAATTGATGAAGTGCGTTGAACCGCGTGGTGATGCCCATGAACTCGCTGTTCAAACGGCTCAGGCGACCGTTGCGTCGGCGCATGTGCGGGTCTTCGAACACGGTCACGCTGCGCAGCCCTTCCAGGCCCACCGCTTCGGCGATGAAGCGCACGTTGCTGGCTTCGAAAGACTCGGCTTTGCTGCGCCCACGCAGGCCATCGGTGACGAACAACGCGAACACGCCGAAGCGCTGATACAAAGCGTTGCGCATCGCCGCGCTGGCAGTTTGCGGCAGGATCGCGGCGCTGATCAGCGTCGAGCAAAGAATCCCCAGCGAGATTTCCAGCACCCGCCAGACCGCCGCCATGAAGGCGCCGTCCGGGTGCGCGAGCGCCGGCAAACCGACCATCGCCGCGGTATAACCGGCGAGCACAAAACCGTAGGCGCGAAAGTTACGGCAGCGCGCGGCACCGGCCGAGCAGAGGCCGACCCAGATCGCCAGCGCGCCGAGAAACAGTTCGGTGTTCTGCGCGAACAAGGCGATCAGCGTGACCATCACCGCCGACCCGGCCAACGTGCCGAGAAAGCGGTAGAAACTCTTGGCAAACACCTGACCACTCTGCGGCTGCATCACGATGAACACGGTGATCATTGCCGTGCGCGGCTGCGGCAATTCCAGACGCATGGCCAGCCACAGCGTGAGGAACGCAGCGATCAGCACCTTGAAGATATACACCCAGGTCACGCCATCGCTGCGTGCCCAGTCGAAGAAACCGCGGCGCCATTCCAGGGAGTAGAGCCAGCGTAAAGGGGTGGGCAAAGAGGTCATTCGTTAGCGCTCAAATTTGGGCATGACACGGTCCCTGTAGGAGTGAGCCTGCTCGCGATAGCGGTGTGTCAGCTGACATTTGCTTTGCCTGACACAACGCTATCGCGAGCAGGCTCACTCCTACAGGGGGTTGTGTGTTCAACGCAGGAGTGCCGGTTTTTTTGGGGCCTGGGTTTGCTCGGCAGTCGGCACGTCATTACCGGCACCCAGTCCACCGCCGAGCGCCGTCACCAGCTCGGCGTGCGCACTCAGGCGCGCCGCCTGCACCTGCTGCTGCACTTGTTGCTGTTTGAACAGCAAAGTCTGCGCATTCAGTACATTGAGGTAATCGGTCAGCCCGCGCTGATACGCGATCATTGCGATGTCGTAAGTCTTCTGCGCTGCGGCTACGGACTCGGCGGCGAACGCCTGCTGTTTGTCCATCGACTCGCGGCGAATCAACTGATCGGAGATATTTTTCAGCGCGTTGACCAGCGTCTGGTTGTAATGCGCCACGGCGACGTCGTAGCCAGCGGACGCTTCACCCAGTTCAGCGCGCAGACGCCCACCGTCGAAGATCGGCAACGAAACCGCCGGGCCGACGCTGTAGTTGAGTTTCTTGCCGGTCAAGAACTCCAGCGCCCCGCCGCCGGTGGCCATGTAGCCGAGGCTGCCGACCAGATCGACGTTGGGATAGAACCCGGCATGAGCGACATCGATGCCACGGGCTTGTGCCGCCACTTGCCACCGGCTGGCGACGACGTCCGGGCGTTGCCCGAGCAGTTCGGCGGGCAGTGCCGAAGGCAACTTCAACGGTGCCGCGAGGGATAAAGTCGGGCGCTGCAACTGCGCACCGGCGCCCGGGCCTTTCCCGGCCAGCGCGGCAATCTGGTTGCGGCTGAGGGCGATTTCTTCGTCGAGCGCATCGAGTTGTCGATGGGTTTCCGGCAGCGGTCCTTCGGCCTGGCTGACTTCGAAGTGAGTGCCGATGCCGCCACTCAGGCGTTTCTGCGCCAGGTCGAGAATCTGCTGTTGCTGCTTGAGCGTCGCCGCGGCGATGTCGCGCTGAGCGTAATGCAGCGACAGCTCGATGTAGGCACGGACCAGGTTGTTCTGTAACTCCAGCTGCGCCTGCCGCGCCTCGGCGGCGCTCACGTGCGCCAGATCCACCGCGCGTTCGCTGGCATTGCTTTCGCGGCCCCAGAGGTCAAGGGCGTAGCTCAAGCCCAGCGCGGCGTTGTTGTCCCAGGTCGTGCTGTTGGCCAGCTCACCCGGACCGTAGAACTGATCGGTCGGCCAGTTGTGGCGCTTGAGCGTCGATTCGCCGCTTACTTGTAATGATTCGGCCGCTTCGGCGACACCGGCCATCGCCCTGGCCTGACGCACCCGCGCCGCCGCCATGGCCATGCTCGGGCTGCCCTGCACGGCGAGGTCGATCCAGCGATTGAGTTGCGGGTCGCCAAACGCTTGCCACCATTGCGCAGTGGGCCAGTGGGCGTCTTTGGCGGCCTCGGCAATGGCTGCATCGGTGGCCAGTGAATCGGCCTGCAACGCCTTGCCTTGCGGGGCAATGCCTTGGGTTGAGATGCAGCCGCCGAGAGCCAGGGAAAAAACCAGAACACTGAGCGGCAAAAGCGCTCTGTTGATGCGACGCGGCACAGCTGCGAATTCCTGAGAGAGGGGAAGAACCGAGACCCTGTGGGAGCGGGCTTGCTCGCGAAAGCGTTCTGTCAGCCGACAGACACGTTGCAGGTAAAATCGCCTTCGCGAGCAAGCCCGCTCCCACAACGGCGCAATTCTATGGAGGTGCCTGAGCGGCGATAAGCTGGGATTTCTGTGAATCTTTGTTACGGTTAACGAGATAATCCCTTGGTCGGGGGTCTCAGCCCCTGAAACTTCGTGTCACAATTTGCCATCTCCCTTGAGAGCACCCCATGGACACTTTGCAAAACATGCGCGCCTTCAGTTGTGTCGCCGAAGCCGGCAGCTTCACCGCCGCCGCCGTGCAACTCGACACCACCACCGCCAACGTCTCGCGCGCGGTTTCCAACCTCGAAGCCCACCTGCAAACCCGCCTGCTCAATCGCACCACGCGGCGCATCGCCCTGACCGAGGCCGGCAAACGCTACCTGTTGCGCTGCGAACAGATCCTCGCCTACGTCGAAGAAGCCGAAGCGGAAGCCAGCGACGCCCACGCGCGCCCGGCCGGGCAATTGAAAGTGCACACCATGACCGGCATCGGTCAGCACTACGTCATCGACGCCATCGCGCGCTATCGCAAGACCCACCCCGACGTAACCTTCGACCTGACCCTGGCCAACCGCGTGCCGGACCTGCTCGACGAGGGTTACGACGTATCGATCGTGCTCGCCAGCGAATTGCCGGACTCAGGTTTTGTCTCGCAGCGCCTGGGCATCACCTACAGCATCGTCTGCGCCTCCCCGGCCTACGTGAAAGCCAACGGCACCGCGCAAAAACCCAGCGACCTGCTCAACCACGCCTGCCTGCGCCTGGTCAGCCCGGTGATCCCCTTGGAAAAGTGGGCCTTCGACGGCCCGGACGGCCAGGAAATGGTCACCATCAACAGTTCGCCATTCCTGGTGAACTCCGCCGACGCGATGAAAACCGCCATCACCAGCGGCATGGGCATTGGCGTGCTGCCGGTCTACGCCGCGATCGAAGGCCTGCGCAACGGCACGCTGGTGCGGGTGATGCCGAACTACCGCTCGCAGGAACTCAATCTGTATGCGATCTACCCGTCGCGGCAGTATCTGGATGCGAAGATCAAGACGTGGGTGGAGTATTTGCGAGGATCGTTGCCGGAGATTCTGGCGGCGCATCAGGCGGAATTGGCGGCGTATGAATTGAGCGGGAGTCTGGGCGGCGTCCGCGTTGCGACCTGATTTTTAAACACCAGCAGGTTTCGTGTAGGAGCTGACGAGTGCAACGAGGCTGCGATCTTTAGATCTTGCTGTTTAAAAATCAAAAGATCGCAGCCTACGGCAGCTCCTACATCGCATTGTTTTCACGGAAGTTTCCGACAGGTTTTGCAGGTTGTCCGTCGGAAGTGCGCTGGCTAGGATTTGGCGGTTGCTGACGAATCAGCGACCGGGTCTGGAAAACCCGCAGGATCACAGCGCATGACATAATGCCGCGCTCTTTCAGCGCCGGTATTCAAGTTATGGCGGCTGTACGTGGGAGACCTTCGGGTCTGCCGGGTTTGATCCTTTGCCGGTTTTTCCAGTCCGCGTACAGCTGCCACCCCTTTCGCCTGGAAAACGAAAAAATGGCAGCTCCATTAATCCAAAAGGATCTTTGCCATGTTCAAACCGACACCCAATCCACCCGAATCAGAAAGCACCTCCCCTTACCAATCCCCCGATTCAAAAAAGCTCCACGACGCCGCCGAGCGTGCGCTGGACCACTACCTCAAACCGCCCGCCAGCGCGCAGCAAAGCCACAAACCCAGCAACATGTTCCAGGTCGCCCCGGACCAGGACAACGAAAGCCTGCTGGCCCACGCCTGCGAATCCCTCGCCTCGGCCAGCATCATGAGCAGCGACATCGCCGCCTACGTCGACAGCCCGCAGCGGCACACGATATTGGCCATCCAACAGGTGATCATGCTGGCGGAACTGGCAGTGAACCGGGTGCTGGATAATTACGAAATCCAGCAATCGCCGACACACAATTAAGTCTCTGTGGGAGCGAGCCTGCTCGCCAAGGCTTCTGCACATTCAACATTCGGGTGTCTGATAAACCGCTTTCGCGAGCAGGCTCGCTCCCACAATTCTGGATCGTGTACATCAGCAAGATATGAGTCGCTGTGAGGCCGCCTTCGCTGGCAAGCCAGCTCCCACAGGGACAGGGTGAATCTGGCAGAGATAGGTTGGCTGTGAGGACGCCATCGCGAGCAGGCTCACTCCTACAGTTGGAATGCATACACCAGTGATAAACAGGTCGAATGTCAGATCGCCTTCGCTGGCAAGCCAGCTCCCACAGGGACAGGGTGAATCTGGCAGAGATGAGTTGGCTATGAGGACGTCATCGCGAGCAGGCTCACTCCTACAGTTGGAATGCATACACCAGTGAGAAACAGGTCGGCTGTCAGGCCGCCTTCGCTGGCAAGCCAGCTCCCACAGGGACAGGGGGAATCTGGCAGAGATAGGTTGGCAGTGAGGACGCCATCGCGAGCAGGCTCACTCCTACAGTTGGAATGCATACACCAGTGATAAACAGGTCGAATGTCAGATCGCCTTCGCTGGCAAGCCAGCTCCCACAGGGGCAGGGTGAATCTGGCAGAGATAGGTTGGCAGTGGAGACGCTTTCGCGAGCAGGCTCACTCCTACAAAAGCAAAGGCAAAGCAGCGCAGCTGCCCGCGGCGAAGCCGCACCACTCAACAATGAGCGTTAGCTCGAGTGCTTTTGATCTTGCTTTTGATCCACGGGCGACGTCGGAAGGCTGAGTGGAGGGATTGATCCGGGCGTGGGAGCGCAGCGACCGTACGACGAAGTCGTACACAGCGGAAGGAGGTGCAGCGAAGCAAACCGGAAACGCTGCGCCCGGATCGATCCCGCAGCGAAGGAACCCGAGCCTGCGAGGGCCGAACGCAGGAGCAAGCCTTTTTGGGTACTTTTTCGGCGTCTGGAAAAAGTGCCTCGCCGTAAGGGCGAAACCGCCAGCAGCCGCTACCGAAGCAACGGATATTCACACCCGACAAACCCAAGGCATGGCCGGCCCAGAGGCCGCCAAGACAACCCAAGCGAGAAAATGTTAGCGTGCTTGCAATCAAGCCCGACGAGCCCAAACCCAATGAAAAAAACAGTCCTGGCCTTCAGCCGCATCACCCCGCCCATGATCGAACGCCTGCAAGAAGAGTTCGACGTCATCGTCCCCAACCCCAAGAACGGTGACATCAACGCCCAGTTCAACGAAGCCCTGCCCCACGCCCACGGCCTGATCGGCGTCGGCCGCAAACTCGGCAAAGCCCAACTGGAAACCGCAACAAAACTGCAAGTGGTCTCCAGCGTCTCGGTCGGCTACGACAACTACGACCTCGACTACTTCAACGAACGCGGGATCATGCTCACCAACACCCCCGACGTACTCACCGAAAGCACAGCGGATCTGGCCTTCGCGCTGATCATGAGCAGTGCCCGCCGCGTCGCCGAACTCGACGCCTGGACCAAGGCCGGGCAATGGCAGGCCAGCGTCGGCGCCCCACTGTTCGGCAGCGACGTGCACGGCAAAACCCTCGGCATCGTCGGCATGGGCAACATCGGCGCCGCGGTCGCCCGTCGTGGCCGCTTTGGCTTCAACATGCCGATCATCTACAGCGGCAACAGCCGCAAGACTGCACTGGAACAAGAACTCGGCGCCCAATGGCGCAGCCTCGATGAGCTACTGACCGAAGCCGATTTCGTCTGCCTGGTGGTGCCACTCAGCGAAAAGACCCGCCACCTGATCAGCCATCGCGAACTGGCGCTGATGAAACCGAGCGCAATTCTGGTCAATATCTCTCGCGGCCCGGTGGTCGACGAACCGGCGCTGATCGAAGCCCTGCAAAACAACCGCATCCGTGGCGCCGGGCTGGACGTCTACGAAAAAGAACCGCTGGCCGAGTCGCCTCTGTTCCAGCTGAAAAACGCCGTTACCCTGCCGCACATCGGTTCAGCCACCACCGAGACCCGCGAAGCCATGGCCAATCGCGCACTGGCCAACTTGCGCAGCGCCCTGCTCGGCGAACGGCCGCAGGATTTGGTCAACCCGCAAGTCTGGCGCGGATAAAAAACCGGGCCAGCGCAACAAAGCGCTGGCCCTGGACTTACTCCCGATACATAACTTGCAACCGAACAGCAAAGCCAAATCAGGCAACTGCGATATAAGCTCTCGGCACTTATCAATTTATTGATTGATTAATTGCAAGGAGAGCAAAATCCCGTGAACACCCTGACCACTGACAAACTCATTCGTTACAGCAAAGTCATCTTGATGGCTTATATAAGCTTCTTTGGCCTGCTGGTGATGATCCACAACTTTACCGACTACGAATCCAACTACACATACGTCGCGCACATCCTGAGCATGGACACCACCAATGCCAGCGAGAACATCATGTATCGGGCGATTGACTCGCCGATGATCCATCATCGGATCTACTGGTTCATCATTACCATGGAAGTCACCTACACGGTGCTCTGCATGATCGGTACTTACCAGTTATATCGCTACATCGATGCATCGGCTGCGGCATTTCATGAAGCCAAGAAATTTTCGATCATGGGCATATTGGTCGCCCTCTTCATTTATTATGTTTGCCTGCAAACTGTCGGCGTGGAGTGGTTCGACATGGACACTTCGCAATCATGGAATGCCAAGGACTGGGCAAGACATATTGTCGATTTCATTTTCCCGGTAATGATTTACATCACATTGAAAGTTGAGCGCTGAACCACAGCGCTCGTTTTATCAAGCCAACTTTCCCTGACGGGCAGACAACAGCTTTTTCGGTTTACGAAACACCAACACGTTGCCCAGCATCACCAACACCAGCCCGGCCAGCGCCGGTGCGGTCCACTGATAACCTTCGGCGAACGCCGATACGTTCAGCGCCACCACCGGGAACAGCACCGTGCAATAAGCGGCACGCTCCGGCCCCATGCGCCCGACCAGCGTCAAGTACGCGGTGAAGCCAATCACCGAGCCGGGAATCACCAGATACAACAGCGCACCGACATAACGCGACGACCAGTCCATGTCGAAAGGAATGCCTTTGACCAGACACCAGACCGACAACATCGCCGCGCCATAGGCCATGCCCCAGGCGTTAGTGGTCAGCGGCCTCAGGCCGGCCTTCTGCTGCAGACTCGACAACATGTTGCCCGCCGAAAAACACAGGGTGCCGCACAACGCCAGACCGAGGCCGAGCAAGGTTTGCGGACTGGCCTGATGCCCAGCCAGTTCCGGCCAGAACAGCAGCCCCAGCCCGAACAGCCCCAGCGCGCCGCCCATCAGCACATTACGCGCAATGCGCTGGCCGAAGAACACTCGCGCACTCAGCGCGTTCCACAACGTTGCCGTCGAAAACACCACCGCCACCAGCCCACTGGGAATCCACTGACTGGCCGTCAGGAAGCACATGAAATTCACGCAGAACAGACACAATCCCTGTGCCACACAGATCAGATGCCCGCGTCGATTCATCGGTTGCAGGCGCCGACTGAGCAGCAACAGCGCAAACAACACCAGCGCAGCAAGACCGAAACGGTAGACAATCGATACTGGAATTTCGACCACGCCCAACTGCCATTTCAAGGCAATCCAGGTGGTGCCCCAGATCAGCACGGTCAGCAGATACAACGACAGGTTCATGACAGACGCTCCTTAAACAGGCCTTGAGTGTCCGCCCGGACTCGCCTTGAACGCTTGCAGAATCTTGCGCTTTTGTCTGCCGACAGGCTGGCAGCGCGGTGCCTACGGAGTAGGATGCAAGGCGTTGGAGAGAACGAACATGGCCGCCATTGATACCCTGCAAGTCTTTCAAGCATTAAACAGCTCGCCGAACGCACGCCTGGTGCACAGCGCCGAGCTCGGTGACGGCTTGGCGGCGGCTTTGTGGACCAATCACCACGACGCCCGCGAATACGAAGCGCCGAATCATCACACCCTCTCCTGCTATATCGCCGGCGGCACCGGCACATTCCGTCGTGGCCAGCCGGGGCGAAAGGGCGGGCCGGACAAACTGTGCATTTTGCCGGCCGATCACGAATCGGGCTGGGTGATCAATGGCGATATCCGTCTGGCGCACCTGTATTTCAGCGCCGAGCAATTCGCCCTGGGCTGCGTCACTTTGCTCGACCGCGAACCGCGCGAGATGCAGTTGCGTGAACAGACGTTTCTTGAAGACCCGCAGCAGGCACAGCGCTTTCGGCAACTGCTGAACCTGAACTGGGAAGAACCCGCGGAGCGTTTGCTGACCAGCAGCCTCGCCCATGAATTGATCAGCCACACCCTGCTCAGCCAGGTTGGCGTGCGGCAAGGCCTGCGTTTGAAGGGCGGATTGGCGCCGCATCAACGCCGACAATTGGTGGAGTTCATCGACAACCAGTTGAGCGACGCAATCAGCCTCGGGCAACTGGCCGGGCTGTGTGCGCTATCGGAATACCACTTTGCGCGGATGTTCCGCGTGAGCTTCGGGCTGCCGCCGCATCAGTATGTGCTGGCGCGCCGCCTGAGCCGCGCGCGCGAATTGTTGCGCGGGACGGCGCTGCCGCTGGGCGAGATTGCGCTGGCGTGCGGGTTTGCCAGTGCCAGTCACTTTACCAACCGGTTTCGCCAGGTTCTGGGTGGGACGCCGGGGGAGTATCGGCAGGCGTTTTTGCGCTAAAGCCTCGCACCTTGTCCTCGGTACTGGCCCCTTCGCGAGCAGGCTCGCTCCCACCTTGGAATGTAGCTTCCTGTGGGAGCGAGCCTGACTCCGGGCGGCGCTCCGACGAAGAACAATGATGCGATTCTGGATCAGAACTCCAGAGTGCTCGACAAGGAAACCTGTCGCGAATCGCCCATCGACACAAAGAAGCGGCTCGCCGATGACGTGTAATAGGTGCGATCAAACAGGTTCTTCACGTTCAACTGAAACTTGACCTTCTGCCCTTCGACTTTAGTGTCGTAAGTCGCAAACGCATCGGCCACGGTATAGCTCGGCAGGTCAAAATCATTCACCGCGTTCCCGGCGCGCTCGCCGACATAACGCGCGCCGGCACCGACACGCAATTGATCGCCGCCGAACACGCTGCCGAAGTCATACACCGCCGACAGCGAGCCGGAATTTTTCGCTACGTTTTGCAGGCGCTTACCCTTGTATTCCGGGTCTTCGGTCACTTCAGCATCGGTATAGGCGTAGCTGCCGATCAGGTTCCAGTGCTCGCTGAGCTGACCGCTCAAATCCACTTCGAGCCCGCGTGAACGCACTTCGCCCGCCGCGCTGTAGATCGTCGTCGGGCCTTCGGAGTTGGCCACCAGCACATTGCGTTTCTTGATGTCGAACAGCGCGATATTACCGGTGATGCTGCCCGGCAAATCCAGCCGCGCGCCCAGCTCCCACGACTTGGCTTCCTCGGGCGCAATGCTGCCGTCGAGCACAGTGCTGCTGCCGCTCAGCGGGGCGATGGTCGAGTTGGGTTTGAACGATTCGGTGTAGCTGCCGTAGAACGACAAGGCATCGGTGTAGCGATACACCAGACCTGCGCGCGGCACCCATTTCTGGCCGTTGCTGTCGGTGTTGGCCTTGAACGGCACGCCTTTGCCGGCGTACTGGTCGTATTCCTGAAAGCGTCCGCCAGCGACCAGAATCCACTGCTCGTTGAGGTGAATCGAGTCCTGCAGGAACACCGAGTCGCTGCGCAGTTCATCGGTCTGCGCACTGTCGGGTGCGCTCACCGTCGTGCCCATCACTTCGCGGCCATAGACCGGATTGAGGTAACTGAAGGTGGCCAGGCTTTTCTGCCGGATCAGATCCTCGCGGTAGATTTTGCGGTACTCGTCATCGACGCCGAACACCAGATCGTGCTGCATGCCCAGCACATTGACCTTGCCTTCGAGGCTGGCGGTGGTGAAACGATCGGTGCTGATCGCGTTCTGCGTACCGTCCATGCTGCGCGTCAGCGTGCCGTTTTTGGTATTGATCGCGGTCACGCGGACCTGGCTGGCGTCGTAGGTTTCGCGGTTCCAGCTGTAGCCGAAGTGAGCTTTCCAGTCGTCGTTTAGCTCATGATCGGCTTCGAAATGGTACAGATCCGAACGCCCTTCCATGTCGTTGAACGGCTCGTCGAGACGCTCCTTGCGGGAGATATCCAGTGGATGATTGGTACGCGGATCGATCAAGGTGCCACGGTCGAACGGGGTGAGGAATTCGCGGTGCTCGTAGGCAAACAACAGCTTGGTGCGCTCGCCGTACCAGGCCAGCGACGGCGCAATCAGCGTCTCGCGGTGCGTGCCGAAATTGCGCCAGTAATCTTCGTCTTCATGATCGAGGACCATGCGATAGGCGAATCCGGAATCGCCCAATGCACCGGTGCTGTCGAACGCGCCGCCGCTGCCATTCTTGCCGTCGCCGTAAGTCGAGCCGCGCAGGGTCAGGGCGTTGTACTGAGTGAGTTCGGGCTTTTTGCTGACCAGGTTGACCACGCCGCCGGGGTCTTGAATCCCGTAGAGCAACGAGGCCGGCCCCTTGAGTACTTCGACGCGATCCACACTGGCGTTCATGCCGCGGCCCTGCACGAGCGGCATGCCGTCGCGCATGATCGAGCCGTTGCGGTTATCGCCGAAACCGCGGGTCATCACCGAATCCTGCGTGCTGCCCAAGGTGTTGCCTTGGGTGATGCCGCTGACATTGGCCAGCGCGTCATCGAGATTGCGTGGCGACTGATCGCGAATGACCTGCGCCGGGATGACGTTGACGGTCTGCGGAATTTCCTGCAACGAGGCCGAAGAACGCATCACCGAACTGGTCTGCGGCGGCTGATAACTCATCGCTTCATCACGCATCGAGGTGATCGTTGTGGCACCGAGGTTCAGCGCGCCTTCGGTCGGCTGGGGTTCCAGCGCGAAGGTATGGGGGTCGGTACGACGGAAGCTCAGGCCGGAGTTGCCGAGCAAGCGTTGCAGTGCCTGTTCGGCGCTCATCCGACCGGTGACCGCCGGAGCATTGAGGCCGTACGGCGCTTCATCGGTGTAAACCACGCTCTGCCCGGTGACGCGGCTGAAGTCATTCAAGGCTTGTGGCAACGGCTTGGCGGCCAGGGCGAATGTGAACTGCTGTTGCGGCTGATTGCTGACCGCTTCAGCGGCTATTGCCACCCGCATCGGCAACAGTGCCAACGCGGAAAAACTCAACGCCGACACGCCTAACCACTGTTTGACCGAACCCGATTTTGCCTTGGACTTCATTGCTTGACGACCTGTGTAGAACCGCAACGGATGCGAATGAATCGCAGTTTCAGTCATTACACGGATGGGGCTCGGAGTTACCTCACCAAGATTTCGAAATTATTTTTCGGGAGTGTTGTGTTGTTTGTTCTGGCCCCTTCGCGAGCAAGCCCGCTCCCACATTTGAACTGCGCTCCCCCTGTGGGAGCGAGCCTGCTCGCGAAGAGGCCGGCAGCCTCACTGCAAAATGATCAGACGCCCCAACACCCGATGCTGCTCAAACCCCAACACCCCCTGCAACGAATTGAGCACCGCCAGCGGATCCTTGCTCGGAAAACTGCCGCTGACCTTGCGCGCCGCCAACTCGTCATTGAGCACAACAATCCGTCCCGGGTAATAGCGACGCAAATCTTCCACCACATCGGCCAAGGTCGATTTGTAATACGTCAGCCAACCCTGGCGCCAGGCCAGTTGCGCTTCACTGTCCACCGCATGGAGCTTTTGCGCCGTTCCGTCAGCGTAAGCGACCTGTTGACCGGCGGTGAGAATCTGCTGCTCGCCGTCACGACTGGCGGACACGCCGACGCGCCCGGACATTACCGTGACCTGCGCACCGTGAGGCTGCAAACGCACTTCAAACCGGGTGCCGAGCACCCGCGCCTCGCCCTGCTGCGCCGCGACCACAAACGGATCGCCGGTGTGGCTGACGCTGAAGAAACCGGCCCCCCGGATCAGTTGCACGCGCCGCTGACCGTGACTGAAATCCACGGCAATCGCACTGTCGGCATCCAGGATCACTTGCGACTGATCGGCCAGCGTCACCGTGCGGATTTCGCCAGGCGCCGAGACGTAATCGGCGCCAAGATCATCGACCCAGCGCTGCGGTTGCCAGCCCGTGCCAAGGCTGACCATCAGCAACAAACACGCGGCCATCGCCAGTGCCCCCGCTGCACGCCGGAGTTGCGGACGCCGCGGCCGGTCCATTGCGTCGAGATACCCTTGCAGCGCAGCCGCTTCTTCAGCGGCAAGCGAGCGCGCCGAGCTTTCGCTCAATTCCCAGATGACCTGCGCTTGCGCATACGCTTCGGCGTGGGCCGGATCGGCGCGCAGCCATCGGCTGAACGTCAGTTGATCGCCGGCACTCGGCCGATCATGCAACAGGCTCAGCCAGGCGAGAGCGGCTTGCTCCTGAGCGGGGGTCGGGGTGACGGAATCGGATCGGTTCACGGTGCTTTCCCTGGCAGGCGTGGCGCGGGTTCGCGCAGGCTGGCCTTGCAGGCCTCGAGGGCGCGCATCATATGTTTTTCCACGGCGCTTTGGGACAGGCCCATGGCTTTGGCGATGTCGGCGTACTTGCGACCGTGAATGCGATTGAGCAGGAAAATCTGCCGGGTACGCTCAGGCAAGGCGCGCAGTGCAGCTTCGACATGGCGCAGGTCGTTGCCCGCCTCCAGTGCCGCTTGCGGCTCGCTGCCGTGGCTGTCGGGTTCGTCCGGCTGCCAGCCTTCATTGACGCGGGCCCGCGTGCCTTCACTGCGCAAATGGTCGATGGCAATGTTGCCAGCGCAGCGCAGCAGATAAGTGCTGAGCTCCTCGACCTGCACCAGTGGCCGGCGCCAGAAACGCAGAAACAGATCCTGGACCAGATCCGCCGCCGTCGCTCGGCAGCCGACACGCCGGTTCACCAGCGCTTCCATTTGCGCACGCTGGGACAGGAACACCTGGAGAAAATGCGCACGGGCGCCACGCGGCTCGTCGTCGCGCGATTCCGGCGGCAGACCAATCAGCATCTCAGCACTGCGCCCAAGCCATCGCCTGCAGGAAGCCCTCTTTCATGCCAGCCCCAGGCCGCGCACAACGCCGGAGACGGTGGCGAGAATCACGCTCGGCACCAGCAAGCCGACCCACGCTGACCAGGCGCTGCGGCAGGCAAAACACCAGAGCGCCGCGACCAGATAAACCAGAAAAGACACGGTCATGCCAGTCACCACCGCCTCGGCGCGGTTCAACGGCAGCCACAGCGTCAGGGTGACGCTGGCCAGCGCCGCGACCAGATAGCCGCCAAAAATCGCCGCCAACACCCGCGAGGTGACCGCCAGACGGTAGGACATGGGAAGCGTGGCGAGTTTGCCTTTCATCTTTCGGCCCTGAAACGAAAAACGCCCGGCCGACAAGCCGAACTACAGGCGAGCAATATTAATGATAAATATTCTCATACGCAAAAGCATCTGATTGCCGGGGACGACCTCCAGCCCCTACAATGCGAACCGTTCTTGTTCTCTAACGCACGTTCTCTACGCAAGCATTGCGTCCGGAGTCATTTCGTTGCCGTCCGCCCATCCTGTCGAATCGCTTTACCACGCCCACCACAGCTGGCTTACCGGCTGGCTGCGGCGCCGGCTCGGCTGCCCGGACAGCGCGGCGGACCTGGCTCAGGACACGTTCATCAAGGTACTCACCGCGCGCGAACCGCCTGTCATCATCGAACCGCGCGCCTTTCTCACCACCCTGGCCAAGCGCGTGTTGTTCAATCACTACCGCCGTCAGGATCTGGAGCGCGCCTATCTCGAGACACTGGCGCAGCTGCCAGAGATGGTCGCGCCGTCGGAAGAACACAAAGCGATCATCCTGCAGACATTGGTCGAACTGGATCAGTTGCTTGATGGGTTGCCGCGCCAGGTCAAGCGCGCCTTCCTGCTCGCTCAGGTCGATGGCCTGACGTATCCACAGATCGCCGCTGAACTGGGTATCTCGGTGGCCACGGTCAAGCGCCATTTGAACAAAGCAGCCATGCGCTGCTATTTCGCCCTGTGAACCGCGCGCCGGATTTCTCCGCGCAGGTCGCCGAACAGGCGGTGCACTGGCTGCTGGAAATGCAGCAGGGCACGCTGACGCCGCGCCAGCAACAGGCCTGGCAACAATGGCTGGATGCACACAGCGAACACCGCCGGGCGTGGGAACACATGCAACGGGTCAACCAGCGCTTGCGCGGTGTGTCGTCACCGCTGGCCCACGCGGCGTTGAACGGGCCACAGTCCACCAGCCGTCGGCAGGCGCTGAAACTGCTGCTGATCCTCGGTGCCGGTTCCGCATTGACCTGGAGCCTGCGCGAGCACACGCCGCTGCCGTCGCTGCTCGCCGATTACCGTACGCCGGTCGGGCAACGGCGCAGGATTGCGCTGGGTGGCGCCGATTCGTTGCAACTCAATACCGCCAGCTCGGTCGATGTCGATGCCGCGCGGCGGTCGATTCGGCTGCTGGAGGGCGAAATGCTCCTGAGCGCTGCCAACCCTTTCGAAATACGCACGGCACAAGGCGTGCTGAAAACCCAAGGGGCGCGCCTCAATGTCCGGCAGTTTGCCGATCGCACGCAGGTTGCGCTGTTCGAAGGGCGAGTCGAATTGACCGGCAGTCAACGCGCCCCCCTGCTGTTGCCCGTCGCGCGCCAACTGAATTTCACCATGACCTCCGTCAGTGAGGCTAAACCGCTGGATGCCAACAGCGGAGCCTGGACAGACGGCATGCTGGTCGCCGCGCACATGCGCTTGGGCGATTTCCTCGAAGAGCTTGGCCGCTACCGTCGCGGCCAGTTGAGTTGCGATAGCCAAGTCGCCGATCTGCTGATTTCCGGGACGTACCCTCTGGATAACAGCGAACGGATTCTTGAGCTGTTGCAGATCAGTCTTCCGGTCAAAGTGAAGCGCTTTACTCGCTATTGGGTGACCGTCGAAGCCCGGGCGTGAGGCAAAAATTATTGTGGCGAGGGAGCTTGCTCCCGCTGGACTGCGCAGCAGGCCCATTTTGAAAAGAAGGGCCGCTGCGCGACCCGGCGGGAGCAAGCTCCCTGGCCACAACAGCAGTCGCTGAAAAAATATTCGTAAACAGTGAGCCGTTTTTCAGATCTGGCGTGACAGAGAAGGAAAGCCCCCTTGATTCCACCTTCTCAGGATCATTCGACATGCAGCCCACCCGCCTTACGCCACTGGCCCGCAGCCTGCGCAATCTCGTGCTCGGCGCCAGCCTGAGTCTGACCGCCCTGCCCGCCGCACTGGCCGCCGAGACCAAGGTCTATCACATCGCCCCTGCGTCGCTGGAAACCGCGCTCAACCAGTTTGGCCGTGAAGCCGGCGTGCTGATTTCCTTCGGCTCGCAAGTCACCAGCGGCGTGCAGAGTCGAGGCCTGGAAGGCAATTACACCGCGCAACAAGGCCTCGATGCCCTGCTCGAAGGCACGGGTCTGCACGCTCGCGCTGAGGGCAATAATGCGTTCAGCCTGCAACCGGTGGCTGATGCGGCGCTGGAGCTGGACACCTCGAAAGTCGTTGGCGACTGGCTCGGCGATGCGGCGCAGATCAACGTTTTCGAACACCCCGGCGCGCGCGATGTGATCCGCCGCGAAGAATTCGAGCGCCAGGGCGCGACGCAGGCCCGCGACGTGCTCAACCGCATCCCGGGCGTTAACGCACCCGAGAACAACGGTACTGGCAGCCATGACATGGCGCTGAACTTCGGCATCCGTGGTTTGAATCCGCGCCTTGCCGCGCGCTCGACCGTTCTGATGGACGGTATCCCGGTGCCGTTCGCGCCGTACGGTCAGCCGCAGTTGTCGTTTGCACCGATCAGCATGGGCAACATGGATGCGGTGGACGTGGTGCGTGGCGGCGGTGCGGTGCGTTACGGCCCACAGAACGTCGGCGGCGTGGTCAACTTCGTAACCCGGGCGATCCCCGACGAACCAACGGTCAAGGGCGGCTTCCAGACCGAAACCAGCCCATCGTCGAGCCATGACGGTTTCAAGACCAGCGCCAACCTGCTGGCCGGTGGCACCAATGCCAATGGTCTGGGCGGCGCATTGCTGTATTCCGGCACACGCGGCGGCGACTGGCGTGAACACAGCGATACCGAGATCGACGACCTGATCCTCAAGGGCAAATACCAGCTCGACGAGGCCAACAGCTTCAACGCCATGGCCCAGTATTACGAAGGCAAGGCCGACATGCCCGGCGGTTTGAACGTTGCCGACTACGATGCCGATCCGTATCAGTCGACGCGCCCGAAAGACCAGTTTTGGGGTCGCCGGACGATGTTCAACTTCGGTTATCGTTATCAGGAGGATCGCCGCGAGTTCACCGCCAACACCTTCTTCACCAAGACGCTGCGCAGCGGTTATCTCGATCAGGGCACATTCCTTTCGCTGTCTCCGCGCGAATATTGGGTGCGCGGTCTGGAAACCCGTTTCGCCCAAGGCTTCGACCTCGGTTCGAGCAGCCATGAAGTCGGCGTCGGCTACCGCTACATCAACGAGGCCGGCCACGAGCTGCGTTATCGCACGCCGATCAGCGCCAACGAATACCCGACTACCAGCAGTCGCAACGACCGCGACACCCGTGGCGGCACCGAAGCCAATGCGTTCTTCGTCGATGATCGCATCGACATCGGCAAGTGGACGATCACTCCGGGCGTGCGCTACGAGATGATCGAATCGCAGCAGACCAACAACCTGACCAACGTCAAATACAAGGGCGACTACAACACCGCGTTGCCGGCGCTGAACGTGCTCTATCACCTGACTGACAGCTGGAACCTGTACGCCAACACCGAAGGCTCGTTCGGCAGCGTGCAGTACAGTCAGATGCCCAACCGCGTGACCAGCGGTGAAGTGAAACCGGAAAAAGCCCGCACCTGGGAACTCGGCACGCGTTACGACAACGGTGCGCTGCGGGCGGAAATCGGCGCGTTTCTGATCAACTTCGACAACCAGTACGAAAGCAACCAGACCAACGACTCGGTGATCGCCCGTGGCGAGACCCGGCATCAGGGCATCGAGACCAGTGTCAACTATGCACTGGATGATTTGAGCCCGGCGCTGGCCGGCTTCGACGTCTACGCCAGCTACGCCTACGTCGACGCAACCATCCGCGAAGACGGACCAAACAAGGGCAACCGCGTGCCGTTTTCCTCTAAACACAAAGGCACGGTTGGCGTCGGTTATACCGAAGGGCCATGGAAACTGAACCTGGACAGCAGCTTCCAGAGCGACCAGTTTGCCGACAATGCCAACACGTCCAGGGAAAGTGCTGATGGCAGCACCGGCAAGATCCCCGGTTACATGCTGTTCAGCAGCCGCGCCGGGTATGACTTCGGGCCGCAGTTGTCGGATCTGAACGTGGCGGTGGGGGTGAAGAACATCTTCAATACGCAGTACTTCACGCGCTCGTTTGATGACAACAACAAGGGCAAGTATGTGGGTGAGCCGCGGACGGTTTATGTGCAAACGTCTGTGGCGTTCTGAGACCGAAAAAATCAACGTCAAAAGCCCCTCATCGGAACGCCGCCCGCCTAACCCTCTCCCAAAGGGAGAGGGGACTGATTGGGGGGAATTTCAAAGATGTGTCGATCTGAGAGTACTATTTTGAATCCATGATCGACGCGGTATGTCAGGTCGACATACATCCCGCTGACAACGTGGTCGGCTCCCTCTCCCTCCGGGAGAGGGCTGGGGTGAGGGTTCTGGGCTACAGTTAAATATCAAACCACTTCACAAGGACCGTGAAGCATGCAAAATCGCCCCACCCTCACCCGATTCGCCCGCCAGCTACGCGTCAAACAAACTGACTGCGAACTCCTGCTCTGGCAAAAGCTTCGCGCCCGGCAAATCGCCAATCTGAAATTTCGTCGTCAGTATCCCTGCCCGCCCTATGTGCTCGATTTTTACTGTGCCGAGCTGAAGTTGGCGATCGAGCTTGATGGCGGCCAACACCATGAATCGCCGGGAGTGATCCATGACCGGCGCCGGACGGGTTATTTGAATCAAAAGGGTATTGAAGTCGTACGTTTCAGCAATCTCGAAGTGATGCAGCAAATGGACGATGTGCTGGAACAGATCATAAGAATTGCAGCGAATCGAAAAGCGCCCTCACCCTAGCCCTCTCCCGGAGGGAGAGGGGACTGACCGCATTGTTTTAGCGAGTTACGCCGACATGAGATATCGAGCCGAACTCAAGTTTTGAAAGCAATCGAGTTCGGCCCCCTCTCCCTCTGGGAGAGGGCTGGGGTGGGGGTCTGCTTTATCACGCCAGACTCTAAATCCAGCCGCAAAAAACAAAAACGGGCCTGCAATCGCAGGCCCGTTCTCATTGGGGTGGCTTATGAAATCAGCGCATCAACTGTTGATCGCTGCCTGTTCGTTTTCGAGAAATTCTTCCTCCAGCAACCGGTCATTCGCTTTGCGCTCGAATGGCACTACAGCGGCGCGTGGTTTGCCTCGTTTTTTGCCGAAGTGGTGTTCCAGGGCGTGCTCGAGCTTCTCGGCAGCGCCGTCGATCGCCAGCTCCAGCGAATCGGCTTTGTGGGTCACGGAAATCGGTTGGTGGCCTTTTGGCCGCGCTTCCAGTTGGCAGCGCAAGTCATGGGGACCTGGTTTCTCACCGTTCTCGTCGCTCAGGTGAACTTCGACACGGGTCAGGTCTTCTTCATAACGTTCGAGCGTGCTCTCAATAGTTGTACGTACCCACTCCTCCAGTCGCTTACTGCCTTGAATATGGTTATCGCTGTTGACTTGGATTTGCATAGTTCATCCCTTATTTCAGCTAGCTCGCAAGGGGCCTGGAACAGGATTTCGTGACCCCTTGATTACAACAATCGGCCCGAGCGGCGAACATTTCAACCCCTGAAAAAAGATAAATATTCATTCGCAAAAAAAGCCGGACAACCGAGCGAAGCGCTGGTAAGGTCGGGAGTCGGGTCGCCTCGCCGCTTGGCAAAATCTGCTCATGACTGCCCGTCATTCAGCGGGTGCAAACTGCGAAAAATGCCCGCCTCTTCTACCACCCAGTCATGCACCGCACGCACGCCTGGATGGCTCAACGCCCCCGGCGCATACAGCAACACATAGCGTTTGTGATTGGGCACGGACAGCCCGAACGGCACCATCAGCGTGCCGCGTTCCAGTTCATCGTTGAGCAAGGTACGTCGTGCGATCGCCACGCCCATGCCGGCGATGGCGGCTTCGATGGTCAGGTGATTGCGGTTGAAAGTGTGACCACGCCGGACGTCGGCGCCCTCGAAACCGATCGCATTCAAATAGAATTCCCATTCCGCATATTCGTAACTGCCGCGCCAGGCGGTGATGTCGTGCAGCAACGGAAAATGCCCCAGATCCGCCGGCCCGTGCAGTGGCGGTCGTCCGCGCAACAGGCTCGGCGCGCACACCGGAAAGATCTGCTCATCAAGCAAGGCTGTGGATAGCAATCCCGGATAGCTGCCATCGTTCAGGTCGATCGCCAGATCGAAATCGCCCTCGTGCAACGGCACGCTGCTGTCCTCCGCCACGAGGCGCAACTGGATGTCCGGGTAGCGCTGTTGCAGGCGCGGCAAGCGCGGGGTCAACCATTTGCTGAGAAACGACGGAATCGAACGCACCCGCAAAATCCCGCTGATCATGCCGGCGTCCAGCCGACGCAGTTCGGCATCGATACTGCCGTAAGCCTCGTTGACCGTCATCGCCAGCCGCTGTCCTTCTGCACTGAGCTCCACGCCGCGTGCCCGTCGATGGAACAGCCGGAAACCCAGGCGCTCTTCCAACTGGCGGATTTGCTGGCTGACCGCGCCCGGGGTGATGTGCAACTCCTGCGCGCAGCGAGTGAACGACAGGTGCCGCGCGGCACAGGAAAACACCTGCAGCCAGACATAGGTCTGCGCGTGCAATTGACGACTCATTGTTTAGTCCTGCTAAAGGCTTTCTTAGGAAATTTCGTTGGTCACGTAGGACCGAGGCAGGCAGTATCGCCGACATTGCGCTTGTCCTACAAAAAATGGCAGCGATTCCTCTTCCATTGCTTGTCAGGGTTTAGCATGGCTATCAGCGTTTTCGATCTATTCAAAGTCGGCATCGGTCCGTCCAGTTCCCACACCGTCGGCCCGATGCGCGCCGCCGCAACGTTTGCCCAGGCCTTGATTGATCAACATTTGCTCAACGACGTACGGCGTGTGGAAATCCGTCTGTACGGCTCGCTGTCGGCTACCGGCGTCGGCCATGCTACTGACCGCGCCACAGTCATGGGATTGATGGGCGAATGGCCGGACAGCATCGATCCGTCGACCATCGATCCGCGCATCCGGCAACTGCGCGAGGACGGTCAACTCCGACTGGCCGGCCAGCGCTCGATTGCCTTCAACTGGCAAAACGATCTCCTGCTGCTGGACGAGAGCCTGCCCTACCATCCCAACGCCATGTCTCTGACAGCCTTTGGCGAAACCGCGAAGCTGTTCGAGCAAACGTACTACTCGGTGGGCGGCGGTTTCATCATTGAAGCGGCCGAAGCCGAATCCGGCGTCGCGCCGGCCAGTGACGTGGTGCTGCCTTACGACTTTTCCAGCGCCGCCGAACTGCTCTCGCTGTGTAAAAAACACAATCTGCGCGTGTCCGAGCTGATGATGGCTAACGAGCGGGCGTGGCGCAGCGATACCGAGATTCGCCAAGGCCTTTTGCACATCTGGTCAGTGATGCGCGAGTGCGTCGAACAAGGCCTGCGCCACGAAGGCATCCTCCCCGGCGGCCTGAATGTTCCGCGTCGTGCGGCGAAACTGCACCGAAGCCTGCTGGAAATCGGCAAACCGAATGTCATCAGTTCGACGCTGTCGGCGATGGAGTGGGTCAACCTGTTCGCCCTCGCCGTCAACGAGGAAAACGCTGCCGGCGGGCGCATGGTGACCGCGCCGACCAACGGTGCCGCAGGGATCATTCCGGCGGTTCTGCATTACTACATGAAATTCAATCCGGATGCGTCGGAGGATGACGTCGTCGCGTTCTTTCTCGGCGCGGCCGCCGTCGGCATTCTGTGTAAGAAGAATGCCTCTATCTCCGGCGCCGAAGTCGGCTGTCAGGGTGAGGTCGGATCGGCCTGTGCCATGGCCGCCGCAGGCTTGGCCGACGTACTTGGCGCCACCCCGGAACAACTGGAAAACGCCGCCGAAATCGGCCTGGAACATAACCTGGGCCTGACCTGCGACCCGGTCGGCGGTCTTGTTCAGGTGCCGTGTATCGAGCGCAATGCCATTGCTGCGGTGAAAGCCATCAATGCCACGCAAATGGCCCTGCGCGGCGACGGCAACCACTTCATTTCCCTCGACCGGGTGATCCGCACCATGCGCGACACCGGCGCCGACATGCACGACAAATACAAAGAGACTTCACGGGGCGGCCTGGCCGTGAGCTGGGTGGAGTGCTGAGGAGCCTCCCCTGCCGTCCGTAACACGTGAGCCCGAGCAAGAATAATAACGAGGCGATACCGATGACCGATGTACGTACACCTGCTGCCGAAAATCCCGCTGTACCGCGCACAGAAAAGACAGAAACGGCCGACAAGGGCTGGAGCACATTCGACACCACCTGGATGCTGGGCCTGTACGGCACCGCCATCGGTGCCGGCACCTTGTTCCTGCCGATCAACGCCGGTGTCGGTGGATTCTGGCCGTTACTGCTGTTGGCCGTGCTGGCCTTCCCGATGACCTTCTTCGCGCACCGGGGCCTGACGCGGTTCGTGTTGTCCGGACGCTCCGGGGACATCACCGAAGTGGTTGAAGAACACTTCGGCATCGGCGCCGGCAAATTGATCACGCTGCTGTATTTCTTTGCGATCTTCCCGATCCTGCTGGTCTACAGCGTGGCGCTGACTAACACCCTGAGCAGCTTCCTCGAACACCAGTTGCAGATCGCCCCGCCGCCACGGGCAATCTTGTCGCTGGCGCTGATCCTCGGTCTGATGGTTATCGTGCGCTGCGGCCAGCGTGTCATCGTCAAAGCCATGAGCGTGCTGGTGTATCCGTTTGTCGCGGCCTTACTGCTGCTGGCGTTCAGCCTGATCCCGAACTGGAACGGCGCCTTCTTCGCCAGCGCTCAGGAGGCCATGCCGCTGTCGGTGTTCCTCAAGACACTGTGGCTGGCGATCCCGGTAATGGTGTTCTCGTTCAACCATTCGCCGATCATTTCCGCCTTCGCTGTCGATCAGAAACAGCGTTATGGCGCGCAGGCCGAACGCAAAAGCAGCGGCATCCTCGCCATGGCCCACGGCATGATGGTCGTCACGGTGATGTTCTTTTGCTTCAGTTGCGTGCTGGCGCTGTCACCGGCGGATCTGGCGGCAGCGAAAGCGCAGAATATTTCGATCCTGTCGTACCTGGCCAACCACTTCCAGACACCGGTCATCGCTTATGCCGCACCGCTGATCGCGCTGGTAGCAATCACCAAATCCTTCCTCGGCCACTACATCGGCGCCAGCGAAGGCTTTCAGGGCCTGATCGTCAAAAGCCTGCGCAGCCGTGGCCGGGTGATGTCGGCGAGCTGGCTGAACCGCGCCACCGCGCTGTTCATGATCCTCAGTTGCTGGGCCGTAGCCACGTTCAACCCGAGCATTCTGGGGATGATCGAGACCCTCGGCGGCCCGGTGATTGCCTGCCTGTTGTTCCTGATGCCGATGTACGCCATCCGCCGCGTGCCGGCCTTGCGCCAGTATTCGGGCCAGGTATCCAACGTGTTTGTGGTGCTGATCGGCCTCATTGCACTGTCAGCGATCATCTACTCATTTCTGCCCTGAAACAGGCCAGATAAAAAAGGCGAACCTTGGCGGTTCGCCTTTTTCATGCCCGTGTTCATTGTTCGACAATTTTCTCGGCACAGCCCTTGCTACTTCCCTGCCGGAGCGCCGAAAGACTGCACTGATTTCATTCACCTGATCGAAATCAACACAGCCAAGCGCAAAAGATCGCAGCCTTCGACAGCCCCCCACATGAAGCAACGCTACAGGCTACGGAATGCCGGTGATCCGGTTTGGCGAACCAAATCGGATCATGGCCGGTCAACAACTGCACGTTCAATCAGGCGGTGACGCATCATGGACAACCCATTTCAGATCATTACCGATGCCTTCGCGCCGGACTATCAAATCAACCTGAGCATCCAGGGTCTGGACGGCAGCATCATGCTGACCCTGTCCAACAGCGGCCGAATCGTGGCCAAACGCATGATCAGCGCCGAACAGCGCAACGATCCGCAAAGGTTGAAACGGCTGGTGCAGAGTATCCAGTTCGGCATCGCCATCGAGCAGGGCCACAGCGCCATGACGATTCTCGAAGCCATGACTCGCGGCGCCGGGCTCACCCCGCCACCGCCTCGAACCAAAGGCCCGTCGGGCCAGGCGGCGGGCCTTTAAAGCTCGCCTTTTTCGACTTCGGGATGTTCGCTGGAACCGGCGCCGAGTTTGCGTTGCGGTTTTTCGATCTTCACCGAAGGGAACTGCGACGAAGCGTAACGCACCACAAGGATGGCGAAGGCCAGCAGCAAAATCCCGCCGCACAGGTAAATGATGCCCATGTCCGGCGGGTTGTGGTGCGAGACATTGGAAATCAGCAGACGGGTCAGCGCGGTGATGGCCACGTAGATCAGGAAGCGCACTGGCATGTGGTTGGTCTTGAAATAAATCCCGACCATCGCGCCCAATTCCAGATAGATGAACAGCAACAGGATGTCATCGATCTTGATGTGGCCTTCCTCGAGCATCCCGAGAAACTCCATCACTGCCGCCCACGCCGTCACCGCACCGATGGCGAACAGCGCCAGATAGTGAAAGGTCTCGACGAACAGGTTGCCCAGGGACTCGGCCAGTTGGTGCACGTTTTGCCGCAGTTTCTCGGCCCAGTTGATTCTCACGATGATGTTCCTTAGCCCGATTCGAGCGGATGATGCGTGTTGGACGTGACGGTTTTGCGCATAGGCCCTTCTGCGTTTTTTTCATGCAGATTCAGGGCCATGCATCATGGCGATCCGTTGCAGATCCCGCGCCGTGGCGTTTGGTCGCACCGCCTGTGGAAGCGAGCCTGCTCGCGAATGCCAACGACACGCCCCCTGACAAACCGAAAATCCGGTCTACATTGAAAAGCCACTACCCATGACGCAGGGATTCGCTTATCCTTTTCGCTGTATATGGATACAGTAGTCGTCAAGACAACTTAACGTGAAGGCATGTGAGGTGGTGAATGGCCGTCGAAGTGGTATACCGCAGCAGCCGAGATCTGGAGCGCTTGTTCATGGATAAAGCCGAAGCTGACCGTCATGACAAAATGCTCGAACTGGCCGAATATCTGGCCGATGTGCTGCAAAAAGCCGTTCCGTCCCTGACTGAACAGCAAGTGGAAGAAGCCGGGATCTACATGGCGAAGAATCGCGATGTGTTCGCCCGGGCGTTCAAGAGCCAGCCCGATGCGCTGTCGGAGCTGATCAACGCGCCGGCTGAACCGGTCGAGAAAGCGGACGAGGCTGAAGCGGCAGAAGCGCCGGTGAAACCGGTCAAAGCGGCGAAGGCAGCGAAGTAATCGAAGCCCGAATTGAACAGGCCCTGAGTCGAAACGCTCAGGGCCTTTTTGATGCCTGACATTTATCGATACAAAACCTTCTCGGCCAACTCGTCTGCCACCCGCGCCGGCGAACGCTTTTCTGCTTGCGCGTGGGCGAAGACTTCGGTCAATCGCGAACTGATTTTCGACAGGTGCGCGGTAATGGTCGGCAATTCTTCACCGCGATGTTTCAGCGAGACGTAGATCAGGCCGCCGGCATTGATCACGTAATCCGGCGCATAGAGAATGCCGCGCCGCTCCAGCTGGTCAGCCACATCAAGATGCGAAAGTTGATTGTTCGCCGAGCCGGCCACGGCCGAGCAGCGCAGTTGCGCGACTGTGTGGCTGTTGAGCACACCGCCCAGGCCGCAGGGCGCAAGAATGTCGCAGGGCGTGCTGAGCAGCGCATCATTGGCAATCGGGTGGGCGTTGAGTTGCTCCATCGCCAATTGCACCTTGCCGTGGTCGATGTCGCTGACCAGCAGCTCGGCCCCGGCCGCGTGCAGTTGCTCGGCCAGCGCATAGCCGACATTACCCAGGCCCTGAATCGCCACGCGCAACCCTTCGAGGTTATCGCTGCCCAGCCGCGCCATGGCCGTGGCGCGAATGCCGGTGAACACGCCCATCGCCGCGTGGGGCGCAGGGTCGCCCGCGGAAGTGGTGCTGGTGACGTGTTGCGTCTGTTGGGCGATGCAATCCATGTCGGCCACCGAGGTGCCGCTGTCGATGGCGGTAATGTAACGGCCATCGAGCTGATCGATGCAGCGGCCGAATGCTTCGAACAACGCTCCACGGTTTTCTACATGGACCGGGCGCACAATCACCGCGACTCCACCGCCCTGTGCCAGACCGGCCAGCGCCGCTTTATAGCTCATACCCTTGGCCAGGCGAATGGCGTCCTCGACGGCTGATTCGTCATCGGGATAGGCAAGGTAACGACATCCGCCCAGGGCTGGCCCGAGACGGCTGTTATGGATGGCAATGACCGCCTTCAACCCGGAGACCGGGTCCACGCTCAGGTGCAGCGATTCCAGGCGAGTGCTTTGCATGAGAGCGAACATCATCGGGCTCCCGAATCACTTCTTGTAGAACGCCAGTATAGGCTTGCCCCTGAAAATTGCTGGAGCGCGCCGGAATAAGCGACCCTGCACAAACTGCCTTTGCGGCATATCCGGCATGCCACGCCGCCGGCGACTGGACGAACGCCACGGACGGGGCTAAAACGAGGCATTCGAGGGAGATTTCGATGAGTCCGCGCCAAGGTTTTTTCGAGTGTCTGCACCGTTCGCCGCCGGCGCTGCTGGAAGCCGCGCTGTGGATCGCCGCCGAGCACGACAAAGCGGTGGAACCGCAAGCACTGCTGCAAGCGTTCAAGGCACTGCAACAACGGATCAGTTACGGGTTGCCAATGCTGCCGGTCAGCGAACTGGCGCAACCGCTGCTACGCCGCATGGTCGATCTGGGATTCGCTCAGGACGACTTCCTGCCGCTGCGCCCACAGGCGGCGCTGGTGCATCGCGTGTTAGAGACGCAACGTGGCCAGCCGTTGGCATTGGCGCTGATTGCGCTGGAGCTGGCCCGCGGCCTGGAAATACCGCTGGTCGGGGTCAATTTTCCCGGGCATTTCCTGCTGCGCGTACCCGGTGCCGATCACCTGCTCGATCCCTGCGGTGGGCGCCGCCTGTACCCCAATGACTGTCGCGAACTGTTGCAGCGCCAGTACGGGCCGAACCTGCAACTAAAAGCCGAGCACCTGCTGACCGCGACACCAGTGCAGATGCTCCAGCGCCTGTCGCGCAACCTGCGCCAGTTGCACCTGACCCACGATAATTTCATCGCCGCCCTGATCGACGCCGAGCGCGTACTCGAACTGGGCGACGCCACTGCCGCCGACTATCTGGCCCGAGCCAGTCTGTATCAGCGCCTTGATTGCCCGAATGCCGAACGCTTCGACCTGGAGCATGCGTTGCTGCTCAGTGACGATCCGATCCAGCGCCTGCGCCTGACCGAACGACTCGGCCACCTGCCGCCCAACTCCGTCGTCCACTGAAATACTGTTGTGCAAGCCCATGGGAGCGAGCCTGCTCGCGAAGCGGACGCCTCGGTCTGACTGGCAGACCGCGTTAGCGTTCTTCGCGAGCAGGCTCGCTCCCACAGGGTTATCTCTTAAAGGGTTATCTCGGGGTGTCAGGCTGGTTGGCGGGATGGGCCTTGATGAACGCTGGGTGTTCGGCCGCGAGCGCGGCGACCCGGCGGATTTTCGGATAATGGTCGAGGCTGGCATTAAACCGCTCAGCCGCGTACAACTGCGGGATCAGGTACACATCCGCCACGCACGGCCATTCGCCGAAACAGAAACCGCTGTCACCGATCAATTGCTCCACCGTCGCCAGCCCTTGGGCAATCCAGTGGTCGATCCACGCCGTCACCTGCGCTTCGTCGTGCCCCGACTGACGCAGGCGATTGAGCACGCTGACGTTATGCAGCGGGTGCACGTCGCAGCCGATCACCGCCGCGACACCGCGCGCCTGCGCACGCGCCACCAGATCGTCCGGCAACAACGGCACCTGTGGATAACGCTCCTCCAGGTACTCGATGATCGCCGGTGACTGGATCAGCAATTCGCCGTCATCGCTGCGCAAGGCGGGCACCCGGCCCTGTGGATTGATCGCCAGGTACGCCGCTTGCCGATGCTCGCCACCCGGCGGCGCGATCAGGTTGATCGGCAACGCCTGATAATCAAGGCCCTTGAGCGCCAGCGCGATTCGCACCCGGTACGACGAGGTCGAGCGGTAGTAGGTATAGAGATCCATGAGCGGCTCCTTCAGCGCGCCGCGATCACGGTGCCACGGCATTCGCCGAAGCCGATCGAGGCATGACCGTCGCGGGCGCAACGCGCGCGCAGGATGATTTCGTCACCGTCTTCAAGGAATTTGCGCACCTCGCCGGAGGCCAATTCGATAGGCTTTTTACCGCCCTCGGTGATTTCCAGCAGGCTGCCGAACTGACCGTTCTCAGGGCCGGACAAGGTCCCCGAGCCAAACAGGTCGCCGGCCTGCAACTGGCATCCGTTGACGCTGTGATGCGCGACCATTTGCGCGACAGTCCAGTACATGTAGCGAGTGTTGCTGAGGGTCAGGCGATGGGCCGGCAGATTTTGCTCGCGCATGGCTTCGGTGAGCAGCAGCACTTCCAGTTCGATGTCGAAGGCGCCACCGTCCTGATCACGCTTGTCGAACAGGTAGGGCAGCGGCTGCGGATCGCCCTCGGGGCGCGCCGGCTGCGCCGTGCGGAATGGCTCCAGCGCTTCGGCCGTGACCACCCATGGCGAGACACTGGTGATGAAACTCTTCGACAGGAACGGCCCCAGCGGCTGGTACTCCCAGGCCTGGATGTCGCGGGCCGACCAATCGTTGAGCAGGCAGAAACCGGCAATGTGCTCGGCCGCATCGCCGATGGCGATCGGCTCGCCCATCTCGTTGCCCGGGCCGATCCAGATGCCCAGCTCCAGCTCGTAGTCCAGGCGCGCGCAGGGGCCGAAAGTCGGCTCGTTCTGGCCGGCCGGCAGGGTCTGGCCTTTCGGTCGACGCACCGCGGTGCCGGAGGCTCGCACGGTGGAGGCCCGACCGTGATAACCGATCGGCACGTGCTTGTAATTGGGCAGCAGGGGATTGTCCGGGCGGAACAGTTTGCCGACGTTCTGCGCGTGCTCGATACCAACGTAGAAGTCGGTGTAATCGCTGATCCGGGCCGGCAGGTGCATCTGGCAATCGGCAGCCAGCGGCAGCAGTTTCGCGCCTTGTGCTTCGATGTTGCTACGCAGGGTACTGCCTTCGCTGAACAGTTCGAGCAGGCGAGAGCGCAGGGCAACACGCGCCGCACGGCCCAGTTCGAAGAACGCGTTCAACTGCCCTCCGCGCATGGCTTCGACGGCGCTGCGCGCAACGCCATCGAACAGACCGGCCTCGAGCGCTACTTGCAGATCGAAGATATGTTCGCCAATCGCCACGCCCGCGCGCGGCGCCGAATCGTTGATGCTGAACACCCCCAGCGGCAGGTTCTGCAACGGGAAGTCACGGTGGCCGTTGGCCGAAGCGACCCAACTGAGGGTGATGGAAGGCTGAGTCATGGGTTATCTCCGGGTCGGGTCGAACGTGGCGGGCAGCGTGGCCCAGCAGGCGTCGTAATCGGGTTGCAGTTGTGGGCAGTCGAGGGCGAAGCGGCTTGGGCGCAGCACCTGGCTGGTCTCGAACATGAAGGCCATGGTGTTGTCGATCTTCGTGGGCTTGAGCTCGGCATTGATTGCTTTGGTGCAGGTTTCGCCGTCCGGGCCATGGGCACTCATGCAGCTGTGCAGCGAGGCGCCACCGGGCACGAAACCTTCGGCCTTGGCGTCGTATTCGCCCTGAATCAGGCCCATGAATTCGTTCATCAGGTTGCGGTGGAACCACGGCGGCCGGAAGGTGTTTTCGGCGACCATCCAGCGCGGCGGGAAGATCACGAAGTCGAGATTGGCCAGACCGTGCACGCTGGTCGGCGACGTCAGCACGGTGAAGATCGACGGGTCCGGGTGATCGAAACTGACCGTACCGATGGTGTTGAAACGGCGCAGATCGTATTTGTACGGTACGTTGTTGCCGTGCCAGGCGACCACGTTCAGTGGCGAATGATTGAGTTCGGTGGCCCATAGCTGGCCGAGGAATTTCTGCACCAGGGTGGTCGGTTGTTGCAGGTTTTCGTAAGCCGCGACCGGGGTCAGAAAATCTCGCGGATTGGCCAGTCCGTTGCTGCCGATCGGCCCCAGGTCCGGCAGACGCAGCGGCGCACCGTGGTTCTCGGCGAGGTAGCCGCGCGCTTGTGGGTCGAGCAATTCGACACGAAATTTCAGCCCGCGTGGCAGCACGGCGATTTCCAGCGGCGCCACCTCCAGCACACCCAGTTCGGTGGCGATGCGCAGACGACCCAGTTGTGGCACCAACAGCATTTCACCGTCGGCGTTGAAAAACACCCGCTCCATCGATCGGTTGGCGGTATAGCTGTAGATGCTGATGCCGGACGGTTTTTCGGCGCTGGCGTTAGCGGCCATGCTCACCAGGCCATCGACAAAATCGGTTGGCGCGGCAGGGATGTCCAGCGCATTCCAGCGCAGACGATTGGGGGTCACTTCACCCAACGGCCCTCCCGCCAGTTGCCGCTCCAGTTTGACGAATGCCGGGTGATTCGCCGACGGCTGGATCCGGTACATCCAGGTGCGCCGCGCTTCGCTGCGGGCCATGGTGAATGCAGTGCCGGAGAATAGTTCGGTGTAGAGACCGTAAGGAGCTTTTTGCGGGGAGTTCTGGCCAACGGGCAGCGCGCCGGGCAACGCTTCGGTGCTGAATTCGTTGCCGAAGCCGGACTGATAAGCCAGGGCCTGCGCGGTTGAATCGAGGTTCATGGAGCCTCCTGAACAGGGAGTCGGCAGTGGCCCATCGCTCTGGCTCAGAGGTTTCGGCACGCCGGGGTTGTTATTATCGTAATTTGATTACGCATAACGTAATTTGCTCGCTATCCAGCGTCAAGCTATAAAGACGCCCATTCGAACCGGAACCCGCCAGCACCATGGAAAAAACCAGCGACAGCAACGGCAAACAGAAAGTCCGCTCCGCCGAAGTCGGCACCGACATCCTCAAGGCCCTGGCCGAGTTGTCGCCGTCCACTTCGCTGTCGCGCCTGGCCGAACACGTACAGATGCCGGCGAGCAAGGTGCATCGCTATTTGCAGGCGTTGATTGCCTCGGGTTTTGCCGAGCAAAACGCCGCCACCAACCACTACGGTCTCGGCCGCGAGGCGCTGCGCGTGGGTCTGGCCGCACTCAATAGCATGGACGTGTTGAAAGTCGCCGCCCTGCCCTTGTCCGATCTGCGCGATGAACTCAACGAAACCTGCTTCCTCGCGGTGTGGGGCAATCAGGGCGCAACCGTTGTGCACATCGAACCGGCGGTGCGCGCAGTGACGGTAGTGACGCAGTTGGGGTCGGTGCTGCCGTTGCTCAGCTCTTCCACGGGGCTGGTGTTCAGTGCTTACCTGCCGCACCGGGAAACCGATGAACTGCGCGAGCAGGAGATCAGCGTTGAGCAACATCCGCTCAAAGACGAAAAAGCCTATACAGCGCTGTGTCAGCAGATTCGCGAACGCGGTCTGCATCATGTGCATGGTTTGTTGATGCCGGGTGTGGATGCGCTCTCTGCGCCAGTGTTCAACGCGATCGGGCAGATCGCCGCCGTGCTGACCATCGTCGGCCCGACCTCGCTGTTTCACGCCGACGAAAACGGCCCGGCGGCGCAGCGATTGCTGGCGGCGACGCGGGCCGTGAGTTGGCGGATGGGGTATGAACAGCAGCGTATCGAATGAGTAAACGAGCGCGTAAGTGCTCAGTAATGATCAACGCACCGTTGTTTTACTCAGCCCGTACTCGGCGCCCTCCATTAATGTCTTGAAGAACTCGATCAACATCTCCTTGGGTTCTTCCTGGCCAGTGTAATAGGTAACCAGTTCGGCGACCGTGCGCGCGTCTTCAAACAGACTGAGAAACGAGCGTTGTGCATGGGTGATTTCTTTGACGGGCGCACCCGCCGCCGCTGCCTTGCCCAGCGTCAACAGTCCGGTCAGGGTTTCTTTTACATGCCCCAGTGCAGCGGCATAATCACCTCGCCTGTGCGACTGCGAGGCGTCATAGATGCTTTTCATCATCTGGACGGCGACTACAACCGTTCCCACCGGAGGCACCAGCAAACTGACGATATTCGCAGCTTTCAATAGATTGTCGTAGACAAGACCGGCAATCAATTCATTCAGACTGGTAGTGCGCTCGTCGATATCACTCAATACCCGCCGCACCCGCTCATCATGGAAGGTGTAGAGATCCGGCAGCTTCGCGCGATTCTGCGTCCCGATCTGCGGTTTGCTGTCCACGGTTGCGACAAGGTTGTCGAAATAGTCGTTGATCACCTTCTGATCGGTGAGCAATATTCGCTTGCTGTAATACTCCCTGAATGGTCCGAGTCGAAAGCGAATCGAGGGAACGAATTCTGCGATTGGCCGGAAACTGACAAGATCTGGCGCGCCGGGTGTATAGAGCAAGTTCATAAAGCCCGAGGTCCGTTTCACGCGGAATATATAAACGCCCCCTACCGTGCGATCCCAAGCCGTCGTCAAACCGAGCGAACCGATGTTGAATTTATATAAACCCACGTCGCCTTCAGAGACATTGTCCGCAATCGGCTGATAAGCGCCGCTTTCTTTCAGGCTATCGATCACCTGTTGAACAGCAGAAAAAATTTCGGACGACAACTTGCCGCCAACAAAATCGGCGACTGCATTCAGGTGCATTTCACAGCGGATTTTCCGAGCATGTACAGCACGTATGAATACGTAGTCAGGATGCGCCTTGTTCTGGAACTTTTCTTTCAGCATCGCTGTATATCTATCGCCGGGTCGAAAGGTTTTCGACAGCGAAGACAGATCACGAATATCCAGCTTGTCCACCGCCGGGTGGTTACTCAGCAAATAATATTTCGGGCTGTATTTGGTTTCGTAGGCGGGAGCGACCGCCTCAAACGCGATTCCTTCAAGCAAGAGATCGGTAACGCTCTTACGAAACGTTTCGGTCTGAACAATAATCCGATCAGGATCAACAGTAACGTCGCTCCCACGAGCGCGCAAAATTTCTTCAATCTGAGCTTTCACTGCATCATGGGTGAACTGCTCGAACGATGGAAAACCGTTGTCTCGTGCATCGACGGTTGAAAGAGCCTTGAGTTCAGTGGTCAACCGGGAATAGCGCATGCGACCTTGAAACCCCAGCGCCCGATAACCTGTCGGCGCAATTGCCTTGTGTTGGGCAACCTCGGCCCGGTAAGCGACGTTTACATAATCAACTAATGGTGTTTTGGCATCGAGGTCGAGATTGGCCAGTGTGGTATCCAGTTCGTACCGATAGCTCAGTTTAGCGCCGGTGCCATTGAGCAAGACGCCTGCGTCATGCAAATACTCCGGGTGAACCAATAATGCTGCGTATTCGCGGCTTGCGGACAACGCAGCCTCAATCCAGCGGTTCATGGCAAAAACGTCGGCGAACTTGTGCAGCTTGAACGGACCTTCGGGACTGCGCAAGAACAGCAGACACCCCGAGTACCCTTCTGCGGTGAAAACAAGTACATCTTTCAAGGCTGGCGCTTGTAGCCTGATTTTCAATCCGCGAATGGCAACCGACGAATCACTGGCCATCGCCCGGGCAATAATCCTGGCGTCAGTGTCGGTAAGGTCACCTGAGTGTCGAGCAACAAACAACTCGAACTGCATCTGACCGAATAAATAATCACGATAGGCTTGCTGATATGCAACAGAAGGAGACGATGCAAGATCGCTGACAAAATCCAGACGCAGATTGCGCTGCACCAACCATTGCTCAAGCGCAGCGGGCGTCAGCCGGCTTGCGCTGGGTACGCCTGTGATGCTGAGACTGGCGCGATAACCGTTATCATGCAGACCGAAAACAATGAACTCGGTCAGCGTTCGGGTTTCTTCGTGGTCAATGGTGCGGCCTGCGACCTGCAGAGTGTACGAGCTCCGCACGGTGATGGATTGCGGGTCCAGTTGTTCACCCAGCACCCTGTCGGCCCACTCCAAAAACGTACGCAGCACATAATCTTTAAACGAAAAGCATGCCTCGGATGCGCTTTGATAATCCACCAGGTATTGATCTTTCGATGCCTCAAGTTCGGTGTAACGCACTTGTATATCAGCGTTCGCTTGCTTCAGCCAAAGCGGCCACTCCGTCCGTTTCAATGCCGCCCACAGCAAATAAAAGCGGGTGTTGATACCGTAACGCAGCACCTGCATGCCTTGATTATCCTGCAGCACGGAAGTCAGCGTGGTTTCCAGTTGATCACGGCTATTGGAGAGTAACGATACGCTCTCCAACTGACCTTTGAGATGAACCTCAACACAGTAGGCATGAGGATTCTGCATGGCTTTTGGGTAGTTGATCTGGTTGCTTTGCAAGGACAATCGAGCCTGAAGCTGGCGATGCAAGTCGGTGTTTTTCTCAAAAAACTCAAAGCCGTTCTCAGGCGTGTGCATGAGGTAGCAAGTCGACTCATTGAGCAGTTTCATCTCTGCATCCGGGCGCTCAGCGTTGTCGAGAACGAAACAGGGCTGGAGCGAATCGAGATAATCCCGTCGTGGTTGCAGGCTGACTTCAAACATTCCGCGGCCTGTCTCCGCGTCGAGCAGAGAAGCGAACCGCTCGCCCCAGTGGGCATCGAAATTGTTGGCCATGACCGATAGCGATAGCTCAGCACTTGTCACCGAAGCGTACGCCTGAATAAACGCCTGTTTGTTGGACAGCGATAGCGCTTCAGGGTGTATGGATTTCACCGCTGCCGCCCAAAACTTCCCGATCTCGGCTCGCAGCGTTTTTTCCAGTCCGGCAGTCACTGCCGCGATCAGATCTTCGACAACAAAAATAGTGAGCCCGCTGACTTTGAATTGATTGTCCAACGTGTCCGGCAGCACAAATACGCCGTCACCGCCCATGATGTAGCCGGGGGTAACATTATTGTCCACGCAATAAAGCGTCACCTGCCAAAGAGAGCCCGACGGACGGTTATCACTGGGCGCAAAAGCAGGGTCCGTATTGATATATACCTTATCGATATCAACACTTTTACCCAAGCGCTTCAATTCCGTTTCAAGCATATTACGCAAGATATCGTGCACGCTCGGCATCGCGTCGATAATTGCAAAAAGTTCGGCCTTTGCCCGGCTTGCCTTCTCCCACTCCTCTGTCCACGTGACTTGATCACCTACTGTGTCACGCATCAAACTTTTGAATACCTTACTCATGCAATATCCTGCCTTACTATCCAGAGCTGCGTTTGCAGCCACTGCAGATAGTTGCAAGGTAATGATTTTTTTAGTTAGCAAGAAGCCCAAATACTTTACAAAGCATGCACAACAAAAAGACATACAGCCTTTCATTACTACTAACGACCAACTTCAAACAATCTCAATCCAGTATGCCCATGGCTTTTGCTTTCGCCACCGCCTGGGTCCGGCGTTCCACACCCAACTTCCCGTTGATTCGCCGGGCGTGGGTCTTGACTGTATGTAAGGAAATGAAAAGTTGCTCTGCAACTTGCTGATTCGATGCGCCTTGGGCAATCAACATCAGTACTTCGCACTCACGGCGACTCAGGCACGGCGCCAGCTTACTGCTCTCGGACTGCGGCGCCGCAACAGCCGTGACGGACTCTGTGCCAGCACTGCCTCGGCGTAACTGCCATTCGCGCATGGCTTGATGCAAATGACAGCGCTCAACCAGCATTCGAGCCCGCTGCAATGCCTGTTGCGCCAAGGCGCTATCGCCGTTCAACTCTGCCAGTTGCACAGCGGCCAGCAGTAATTCCGTTTCCATGGTCAGCAAGCCCTTGGCCTGGGCCTGCTCCAATAACCGTTCCAGAGTCGGGAGAGCGTTTTCGTCTGGATTCAATTGCGCACTGGCGCAGGCCAACAGGTATTCGACACGGGTGATCAGCTCGAACGTCGCGGGTGGCGCCTGGAGCGCAGACGGACCGCGGTAATGCCGTAGCAGCCGTGCCAACGCCTCATGCGCCAGCTGCGGTCGGCCTTGCTGCAACCAGAACTGGCTACTGATTTGCAGCACGACGCCGCGATAGACCGTATCGGGAATCTGTCGCTGCTGCATGACCCTCTCGGCCTCACGCAAACGTTCGAACGCACCGGCGTAATCGCCGCGATTACCTGCCAATTGGGCCTGGCCCAGATAACCATACAACACGCGCTTGTCGGCACTGCGCAAGCAGTCTTCAAGGCCTTGGGTGAACAACTGCGCAGCCCGCTCTTCGCGCCCCATGCACAGCGCCAGCCGCCCTCGCCGTAAAGCAATGCGGCCGAGCAACGGCGTGGGGACAACCCTGCGCTGACGCAGTAACTGCTCGATATCCATGAGCAGACTTTCAGCCCGCACAGGGGCTCCGCGCTGTTCAAGCCATTGCGCATGGTCAAGTTCAAGCACCGCCTCGAACAGCAAGGAACCCTGAGCACGCGCCAGGCACAAGGCCTCGCGGTTGATGGAATGGGCCTGATCAAGTTCACCGCACAGTAATGCTTGCTGAGTCAGTCCCGACAGGCACAACACACGCGCCTGCCAGGCATCGGGCGCCAGCGCGGCCAATGCCTCCTGAAAGCAGGCGCGCGCCGCTGCCATACGCCCTTGCAAGTGCAAAAGCCACCCTTGTTGCGCCTGCCAGCGCGCCAGCAGTTGCTGTTCCAGCTGCGCCGCAGGTTGGGGCATGAAGCGTGAAAGGTGAGCCATGCAGTGTGTGGCCTGTTCGAAACGACCGGCAAAGAGCAAGGCGCCAGTGACCAGCCCGATCAAGTGCGGGGTCATCAGGGTCAGCTCCTGGCTCTGGTGCTCATGTAATCGCAACAAAAGGACAACCGTCTGGTCTTCAAACAGGTCTTCACAGCTCAGGTGCTGCGACACGCTCACGGCAGTTTCGTATTCTTCGGCCAGCAACGCCTGCTCGAAGGCCGCCCGCCAATCCTGCGCCGCGGTCAACCATTGGCAGGTTCGCCGATGCCAGGAGCGCGCGCACGGCCAATGCGACGCCTGCATGATTCGCGACAATGGGGGGAACACCTGCAGCCAGTCACCCGCCTCGTGCCAGGGTTCGATAAAACATCCGAGCACTTGCAGATCGTGCAGCAGCTGCGCGCCCTCTCCGGCGCCAAACAAATGTTCACACAGTGGCGCGTTGAAGCGCGGCAAATGAGCCAGCACACGCCATGCTTCGGCTTGCTCCGGCGTCAGGCTGGCGAACAGTTCGTGTTGCAGATAATCGAGCAATGTATCGACACGCTGCCGGGGCTGAAGGTGTTGCGCCCAGTCGCACTTTTGCAGCAGCGCCATGCGCGCACCGGCGCACCAGCCGCCGGTGCTCTGGAGAATACCGGCCGCGACGCGGGCAGCCTGCTCTGGCGGCAAGTGGTGCAACACCGAGGTAACTTCATCGTGTGTCAGGGCCAGGCTGGCGCGCTCGCATTCGTATAGTTCGTCATTCAGCAACAGGCGCGGCCAGTTGCACTGTGGTCGACGCCGGCTGCTGATCCAGAAGGTCAGCGCCGCGCTGCTGGCCGTCAGTAGCAGATCAAGCAGAGCATCCAGCGCCGGATTCGGCAGACGGCTGTAGTCGTCAATAAACAGCCAGGCGGGTCTGGACCACGCCGCCAGCGTCGCCAATAGTTGCGCCTCGCCAAGGTCTTCACTCAGCCCGAGCGCGCGGGTCAGTCGCTGGCAGAGTTCTGTACGGCTGAGCGCCACGCCGGCCAACGGTAACCAGATCGTCTCGCAGCCTGCCGGGGCCATAAGCAGGCACTCGGTGAGTAGCGCGGTTTTGCCGCTGCCGGCGGGCGCGCAAACCAGCCGGACCCGTGCCTGCGACTCAAGCAATGGCTGGCACAGACGCGCGCGCGGCTGATGATGGGAAGCAAGCCTGGGGAGAAATCCGGGGCGATCCAGGCACGGAGTCATGGCGGTCATCGCGTCAGCCTTCTTATCGTTGTGCGATCACCCTAGCCCTCTCCACGGCTCTTGTTGACGAGTATTCAGCGCGCTGATCGACGGCCATAAAAAAGGCGACCGTGCGGTCGCCTTGTGTACAGCTTCGTCGCAGAGCAGTTACCTCACGCCCTCGGCGCGTAACGCCGAAGGTGTGTAATCGGCGGCCTTGGCTTCGAAGCCGAATTCGAAGCTGTGCTTCTCTTCGTTCTTCATGCCCAGGGCAATGTAGCGGCCGGCAATGATGTCGTAGAGCGCTTCAAGGGTGTAGGCCGGCGTCTGGTGATCGTAATAGAACTGAGCATGCCCCTCTGCTACTCGCCACAGCTGGCCGCGCCCGTCGTAGTGGTCGACAAGTGCGACCTGCCAGCTGTCCTCGTCAATGTACATGTGGCGCTTGGCGTAGATATGGCGTTCGTTCGGTTTCACCGTGCCGATCACTTCCCAGACGCGGTGCAGTTCGTAGCGGGTCAGGTCCTGATTAATATGCCCGGCCTTGACGATGTCGTCGTACTTGAGCTTCGGCGAGTCGAGCTTGTAGCTGTTGTACGGGATGTACATTTCCTTCTTGCCGACCAGTTTCCAGTCATAGCGATCCGGCGCGCCGGAGAACATGTCGAAGTTATCCGACGTGCGCAGACCGTCCGCCGCCGTACCCGGCCCGTCATACGCTACCTGCGGCGCACGGCGTACCCGGCGCTGGCCGGCGTTGTAGATCCAGGCCAGCCGTGGCTCCTTCACCTGATCGAGGGTTTCGTGCACCAGCAACACGTTGCCCGCCAGGCGCGCCGGCGCGGTCACCGACTGTTTGAAGAACGTCAGCACATTGGCGGCTTTTTCCGGGTCGATTTCCTTCATCAGTTGCGGCACGGCGATCTCTTCTTCGAAGCGGATCGGTGTGTAGCTGCCGTTGGTCTGTGGCGTGACCTGGGTGATGATCCGGCGCAGGTTGCCGCCGTGATAACGGGTAATGTGGTTCCACAGCACCTCGACGCCATTCTTCGGAATCGGGAAGGCGTAGTAGCGGTTGCCGGTGAAATTGGCCAGGCCGTTGCCGTCATTGATGGTGGTCACATTCAGTGCACTGCGCTTGGCCGATTCATTGATTTCCGGCGGCACGGCGACAGTACGGTGGCTCGGGTAGACCGGGATCTTGTAGGTTTCGGGGTAGCGCTTGAACATCGCCACCTGGCCATCGGAGAGCTTGCTTTTGTACTGATCGACGTTCGCTGCGGTGATGGTGAACAGTGGTTTTTCATTGGCGAACGGGTCGGCGAGAAAGCCTTTGCTGTCCACCGCGCCGGCGTTTTTCGGGATACCGCCGGTCCACGCGGGAATCGAGCCGTCAGCGTTGCCGGCCTTCTCGGCACCCAACGGGGTCAGGCTGGTGCCGAGTTTGTTCGCTTCGTCCGGCGACACTGCCGCCATCACATTGGCCGCCAGCAGACTCAGGGCCAACACCCCGCATTGCAGAATCATTTTGCGCATTGCAGTCATCCTTCTCGGGCAGATCAGAAGTTCACGCCGAAGCTCAGGGCCACGAAGTCACGGTCTTCAAGGACGTTGTAATCGCCGCCGAAGAAATCGGTGTAACTGAGGCTCGCGGTGTAGGTGTTGCGGTAGTCGGCATCGATCCCGGCGCTGATCGCTTTCGCGCCTTCGTTGAACAGGCCGTTGGGGCCATAGCCGGCGACATCGTGCGACCAGGACAGGTTGGGTTTGAGGTTGATCCCGCCAATCACGTTGGCGTAATCGAGGATGGCGCGGGCGCGGTAGCCCCACGACGTCGAGGTCACGAAACCGTCAGTGTCGCCGCCGAACCCGTACTGGCCGTACACCGAGTCGCGGCCGTAACGCAGATTGCTGCGCGACTCCAGGCCACCGACATGCACCACCGCCGCTTCGCCGACCACGGTCAGGCGCTCGGCGCCCAGGACCTGATCGAAGAAGTGCGTCAGGGTACTCTGCACTTGCGTCACTTCTTTGCGGCGATAGCCCTTGTTGTCAGCACCTGGCGCGGTGGCCAGTGGCGACGCCGTGCCGCCGGCAATCGGATTGAGCAGCGCCAGGGTCAGGTCGTTGGTGTTGACCTGCACCGGTGCGTTGGGGCGGTAGCTGATCTCGCCGGTCCACGCGGTGCCGGTCGGCAGCGTGGTGGAGAAACTGGCGCCATACAGGCGAATGTCTTCCGGGTAGTCGAGGTAGTAGCTGCCGCGCCCGAGCATCACGCTCTGCGCCAGACCGGCGCCGCTGCCCGGCGCCAGGCCGTTGGCGATGCCGACCATGCCCGGCAGCGCCGCCAGGGTCGAAAGGCCCGCGGTGGTGGTGCCCACGTTTGGTGTGCGGCTGTGGTAATTCATGAAATAGAGACCGTACTCGGTGTCTTCGCCAAGCCAGCGCAGCGCCGTGCCCCACTGCCCGGAATCACGCGCATCACGATCGCCGCCACGGGGAATCACCACGCCCTCACGGGTGACCTGAATGCCTTGGCCGAACGCGGTGGTCAACGGCACCAGCGGGGCAATGGCCGGATTGCCGACGGTATAGCCGTTGTTGCAACCGTCCGCCGCCACGTCAACGCCGAAGAAGGTGCCGCAGTTGTCGAGGACAGTCTGGTCCCACTCCAGTTGGTAGAAGCCTTCGATGGACAGTTTGTCGGTGAGGCTCTGTGAACCAAACAGCATGTTTACCGGGATCAGACCTTCCTTGATCTCGGCACCCGGGCGACGGAATGCGGAAACGTCGATCGGGTTGATGCTGTTGATGGAGTTGCCGATGAAGGTACTTTCGCCCCAACTCACCACCTGCTTGCCGGCACGCACCGTGCCCGGCAAATCGGCGATGGTGTAGTTATGGTAAACGAAGGCATCGAGAATCTGCGCGCCAGAGGACTTGGCGCCCTCCTTGCGGCCGCTGTCGCTGATCTGTTTGAACTCGCGATCTTCGTCCTTGAGTTCGAAGTCGTACCAGTACTTGCCACGTATGAATACGCCGGTATCGCCGTATTTCAATTCAAGGTCGTGAATGCCCTTGAAGATCTTCGAGAAGGTTTCGCCCTTCTTGAAGTTCAAGCGTCCGTCATCACCGGTCGAAGATTGCCCGGTGCCACCGTTGACCGTGCCGACCAGCGACTTGTCGGCATCGCGCATGCCCCAACTGGCCCCGATCGACAGCGACGAGTCGAACGTCCCCTCGATTTCGCCGATATTGAATGCAACCGCGTGCGCCTGGGAGCAGCAGCCCAGCGTCACCGCGGCTGCCAGCGCCTGCGGTGTGAAGATGGCGCGCATTGTTGTTTTTGTCATGCGTCTTCCCCGGTGAGTGACAGAAGGCCCCACCCTACTGCCGGGCGGTCAGGTCGATAAGCGCACCAAGGAGGTATTCGCGTTGTCGCTCGAAAGGATGAATGCCCTGCCGAGGCGCGCCATTGCGCCGTCCATGGATCGGCTGGATGAACAATCATCAGTCAGATCCATGGTGCGGTCCGGGGCCGGCGGACTGTTGCATGCCCCGTAACAGTGCATGTCCGGAATCGGTATTTTTCCTACAGGACTGAGACCGTATTCTGAACGCGCTTTCACGGGTAAGCCGCAAAGCACGAAGCGCTGGCGCTCGAGTCATTCGCGCCAGCGCCGACAGATTCCAGATGAATCGAACGCTCGGTTCGTCGCCCGCTGTTCACTGACGTTGATTTGTAGCTCCTTGATCCAACGTCTTACTTTGGCCGCTGCGTTTGCAGCGGCCTTTTTTATGCCTGTTGAAAATATCGAAACTCTGGTCCTACAACGTTTCCGAGACCACTATCAGATATTTCTCTTCTTGCCGAAGAACAATTAGCTCGCTGTTAAAAAACAGCGAAAGCACCTTCAAACCAACTCCCTCTTACTGACAACTTTCTCGGATTCGTTACCTGCGGATCTGTTGTAACTTGAAACGCATCAACTATCCGCTGATGGCGCTTATAAACCAGCAATGGATCATCGCGTTCTGCGCACCTGTCACGCACATTCAAAAGGATATGAATATGCAAAAGCCTCCGCCATGGGAATTAACTGAACCTGTTCACACGACAGCTATCGCACCGGACCACATTATTCCCGCAAGGCCTTCAATAGGCAGCCATCGTTACAACGGCACTTTTAGTACGACTCGCAACTCCGCGCGTTATCAACCGATCCTGCAAAGTCACATCGGTATTCTGGAAAGAGAATTCCAGACCAGTACTGCCCAGATCCCCCAGACCCTTGAAGCGCAATTAGCCGCAACACGCCAGGAAGAGTCGACTCATCCGCTGCCACCGGCGGCCGCGATAATCCGTGAGCTTGGCGTGCGCAACAAACTTATCCAGCGTAAAAGCGCGGAACTGCAACATCAGACCCACCTGTCCCACAGTTTTTATGGAAGCGACCCTACCAATAAAAGCGCCGATCAATTCCTTTCCCGCGCACTGGTTGTTGATAAAACCCTAAGACCCGACGGGCCGGGCATGACCCTGTGGAAACAATCCTACCGCGCAGCCCTGCAAGCAAAACTGCTGACCCGGCAACTGGCGCTTTTGCACGAGCAGCAAGTCAACGTGCACAACTGGCTGGCTGCCGTGCAGGCCAACGACCATGCCCAGGCCGCTGCGGCAGAAGCCGCGCGCCAGGCTGCCGAGCAAGCGCGAATCGCCGCCGAGCAGCAACGCCAGAGAGACATCGCCGAAGCTGCACGTCGTCAGCGGGAACAAGCAGAAATCCGCGCGCGGGAGCAGGCTCGGCTGGCTGCACTCGCGGAGCAACAGCGCGTGGCAGCCGAGCAAGCGCGCATAGCCGCTGAACAGAAACGCCAGAGAGACCTCGTCGAAGCTGCACGCCTTGAGCAGGAACAGACAGAAATCCGTGCACGTGAGCAGGTACGGCTGGCTGCACTGGCGGAGCAACGGCGCCTGGCTGCCGAGCAGGCGCGTTCTGCTGCCGAAACGGCACGAATCAATGCCGAAGCTGAAGCTCAGGAAAAAGTACGAACAGCTGCCTTGAAAGCAGCGCAGGCAGAAGCCGAGGCCCAGGCTGCAGCCGCAGAACAGAGTCGTCTTCAGGCTGAAATGGAACAGCGCATCGACGCGACTCAACAGCAAAGCCTTCATCCCGCCGAAATGCAACAGGTGTACCCGGCGTCAGGACCAATGGCTTCCACCGCTCCGGCGGTCTCCTTCGCCTCAACTGCCATTCGCCTCAGTCCGGCAACGTCCTCCGCCATTCTCACCGCAATGCGCACGGCGTTAATGACTGTCACCGCGACGGGAGCCGCACTGTTCGGCAGTCCGGTGCTGATTGGCTTCGCGGCGGTGCTGATGCCATCACGCCTGGGCAACGGCGAGCGGTTTGCCGTGAGCGTGCCATTTTCCGAACTGTCATCGGAGTCTGCGCAAACACTGCGCGAAATAGCCGATCGCCAAGGCGCACTGGAGATGGCCGTGGGCCTGGGCGTAAGGCCAAGCGGTACTGGCGCGGAAGTGTTCGTGGCCTCGAGCGACAATTTTCATATTCGCTCAAGTGTGCTGGTTCTGAACGCGGCTTACGACTTGCTCAACGACGTATATGAACTCGCGCTGCCGCATTCGCCGACGGACTTCCTGACCTGGACACCGGCCACCTCACCGGGGGACAGCTCGACCCAGTCACCCATGGTCGACACCGACTCTCCTGCCTATTCCGGTGCTCCGATTGTTCCACTTGAAGGTCGGCTGGATCTGAATCCGATTCTGGTTGAAGGCTGGGAAAGATTCATCATCGTGTTTCCCGATGACTCGGGGATTGCGCCGTTATATGTGGTGTTCAGCGACCCTTATGAAGGGGCAACGGTTAAAGGCAAATACAGCGGTCGCGGCTTCAATCCCGAGCAAGTTGGAGGGCCGATCCTTGATTTGGATTGGCGTACGGCGACGATCACTCGATCCGGCATCGACGCTGTGAAATTACATATCGCCAGGCTTGACCAATCAGATGCCAACGAAATCATGATTCAACGTCTGGAAAGAATTTTGAGCGGAGACCGGGAACTCACCGATACGGATTTACGCTATTACACTCATGAGATTCGCGAGTTCGAAAGGTTTCGCGAAATGGGACTCGTTGACAGTTTTAAACCCGACAAAGAGTCGCCACTTTGGAACAACGCGCATACAGCGACACTAGAAGACTTCAAGCTTAGGGACGATGAATCGTTGCTCTACACTAAAGAAGCAATTGTCGCTGCAAACAAGCAAGATGAGCTGTTTTACATAAGTCTATTGAAAGGAGGTCAGTAATGAGCATCATCGAAAAAATAGTAAAAAATGAATCTGTCGAAGATGTACTGACCGTGTTCGCACTCGGCTCCGCCATCCCGTCTTTGGACAGAATGTTTGGGCGTTATAGATACGAAGTTATTGCGAGCGGTGAGCTGCTAAAAACCTATGCGCGTCTTTTCGAACAAGGCGTGTTAGCTAATGGCAACGGGCCGATTGCCGTCAAAGGACCTAACTGGCGAGCACCAAAATTCATGACTGACAAAACGTACTCCTAGACAGCGATATCGGCCACCACGTCCAAGCTTGGTGGCCTCCACCCCGGTCGGGCAGCGATGAAGTTGTGTTGCGATGTCGGACGCGGCTCGGGCAGGAGCCAACAGGACCGAAGATATCAACATCTGCTTAGAGAAACAAACCAATGAACCGGATCGAGCAAATCGTAAAGAACGAACCGATTGCGGACGTCATTTCACTCTTTGCACTGTGTTTTCACACCATGCGCATCGATCAAATGTATGCACAATATTGCCATGACACTATTACCCATCGTGTATTTATAGACACATACCAATCGTTGTTCAGAAAAGGCGTCTTGTCCTACGATGAAAACGGGAAAACCATCAAAGGTCCTAATTGGACACCGCCGGCGTTCATGACGGATAAACGCTACGACTAAAACAGAAAAATCCACCCGACTATCACTTTCCATTAGTCGGGTGGTTTAAGTACCTAGAGCGAATACTTCTGCAAATTCGCCATCATTTCCTTCAACGCCTCGATATTGTCCTGCGGATGCGCCGCCCCTTCGAAGTCACAAATCTGCTGCCAGTGCGCTGCCACATCTTCCGGTGAAAACCCCTCGCGCGGGTCAAACCCGGCGCCGAGGCTGCGCTCCCAGCGCACTTTGCCCATCCACCCCCCGCCGACTTCGAACAACCCGGACGTCTCCTGACATTGCTCACTCGCCAGGTAAACTACTAGTGGACTGACCAGCTCCGGCTTCAGTTGCTCGAACACTTGCGGCGGGATCAGGCCTTCGGTCATGCGCGTGCCGCCCGTTGGGGCAATGGCGTTGACGAGGATGTTGTTCTTGCGACCTTCAATTGCCAATGTGCGCGTCAAACCGTACAGCCCGAGCTTCGCCATGCCGTAGTTGGACTGACCGAAGTTGCCGTAGATGCCCGAAGTTGATGCAGTGAAAATCACCCGACCGTAGTTTTGCTCGCGCAAATGCGGCCAGGCAGCACGGGTGACTTTGTAGGCACCTTCGACGTGCACGCGATAGACCAGATCCCAATCCGTGTCCTCCATCTTGTGAAACGATTTGTCGCGCAGGATCCCGGCGTTGTTGACCACCACGTCGACGCGGCCGAACGCATCGAGAGCGTTCTGCACCAGTTTGTCGCCGTCGGTGACCGAGTCGTGGTTGGCTTCGGCAGTGCCTCCCGCGGCGCGAATTTCTGCGACAACGCGGTCGGCAGCAGACGCGTTGGCGCCTTCGCCCTGAGTCGAGCCACCGAGGTCATTGACCAGCACCCGGGCGCCCTGTTTTGCGAACAACAACGCGTGAGCACGTCCGAGTCCGCCACCGGCTCCGGTGACAATCACGACTTTATCTTCGAAACGCACAGGCTCGTTCATCGCGGCAACTCCAGCTGGCCAAGGGATAATGATCCCGAGTGTCAGGCACCGCGCTGTGGGTCACAACGAATACGACTGAGGCTGAATGGTGCGCGATAAGGCAGGGGGATGATCCAGGGTCCGAGGGCTGGGAGGAAAGTCCTCCCGGCGTCATCACGAACAGGCGACTTTGCGCGGTGGCAATACAAGATGGGTGCGAAACGCCAGATAGTGCTCGAGTACCTGCACCGGCGCTTCGATCTGCGGATAGTGGCCAATGCCCGGTAACACTACCGTGTCCGCGTCAGGGATCAGCTCGCGATAACGCTCCACCATGTGCACGCCGGAGATCGGGTCGACCGCACCATCGATCACGCGCAGGGGAACATCCCCGCGCTGCATGGCGGCCACCCAGCGCTCGCGCTGCACCCGGCGTTCGGGGATGTAGGTAATCAGTTTGTGCATGATGCGTTGCCCGCGGTTGCTGTCGACCAGACTCCAGAAATCGTCCAGTTCGCTTTCGCTCGGCTGGGTCTGCGGGCCGAATATTCGCTGAAAACCTTTGACCAGGGCCTCGCGACTGAACGCGCGGCCCAGTAGCCAGCCCAGCGGGCTTAGCAGCAGTTTTTGCATCAACAATGGGCGATGGGTTTCCGGAAACAGACCGCCGTTGAGAAACACGCAACTGGCGACGACGATTCGCGCCTCGTAGTGCCGCGCGAGCAGTTCCTGCGCGACGCTGTCACCGTAGTCATGGGCAAGGACATGCACCGGTTGCTCGACCTGCAAATGGCTGAGTAATGCCTGCTGCAGATCGGCCTGTTCCAGCAGGCTGTAGCGGTGATTGAGCGGTTTGGCCGAATCACCGAAACCGAGCATGTCGCAGGCGATCACCCGATAGCGCTGGGCCAGCGGTTGCCACAGGTAATGCCAATCCCAACTGGCAGTGGGAAAGCCATGGATCAGCAGCAGCGGCTCGCCCTGCCCGGCCACCCAGTAACGGATCGTCTGGCCCTGAAAGACAAACGTCCGGCTGCGTTTACGCCAGACACACAGAGGAATCTCGGCAAGAGGCATCAGAGTTTATATCCGGGGTCTTGTTTATCCAGTTTGCGCAGCAGCGCCGGCCAGGCCAGCGCGCCGCCCATGCCTTGAGCGCTTTTGGTCACGCCGGCAATCATCGCCTTGGCGCCCGCAAGAATCTGCGGTTCGATGGCGATCAGCTGCGCACCGCCTGACTGCGCCATGACCTGGATGTCGCAGGCGCGCTGAAAGGTGAACATCATCAGGAAAGTGTCGGCGATGGTGCCACCACAGGTCAGCAGACCGTGGTTGTGCAGCATCAGAAAATTGTTATCGCCAAGATCAGCTTGCAGCCGCGCCTTCTCTTCATGGTTCAGCGCCACTCCTTCGTAGGCGTGGTAGGCCAGGCTCGACAGCACGAACAATGATTGCTGGCTGATCGGCAATACGCCCTGCTGTTGCGCCGACACCGCGACACCGGACGCGGTATGGGTATGCAAGACACAGACGACGTCGTGCCGAACCTCATGTACCGCACTGTGGATGGTGTAGCCGGCGGGGTTGATTTCGTAGGGGCTGGCCATGAGTTTATTGCCGGCCTGGTCGACTTTCACCAGGCTTGAGGCGGTGATCTCATGGAACATCAGACCGAACGGATTGATCAGGAAATCTTCGGTGCCCGGCACCTTGGCGGATATGTGCGTGAAGATCAGGTCGTCCCAGCCATGCAGGGCGACCAGCCGATAACAGGCGGCGAGATCAACACGGGTCTGCCACTCAGCAGCACTGACCTGGTCTTTGACATCAAGGGACGACGGGACGGGGGCTACGCTCACTGTATGCACCTCTGCGTTCTTCTTGTTCTGCTGGTGTCAGCAGTCTAGTCAGACGCAGGCCATCGCGTAGTTGCATTCGCAGCCAGCTTGATGACTGAACGAGTCAGCGGTGCAAACCGCTGGCGTCCTGTCAAAGCATCGACGCCAGCGAATCTGCAGAAACCGAGTGAGCAGGCGCTTTTGACGCCTGGTAAATACCGCGATCAGCCCTTGAACGTTTCGATCAGTATTGCCAGCCAAGGCTCGGCATCGGTTTCCGGGGTAACACTTTCACTGGCGTCGATGCGCAACATTTCCTGCACTTCGCGCACCCCCAGTTCAGCGAACAGTTCACGTATCTGCTCGCCACCGCCACAGAAGGTGTCGCCATAACTGGCATCACCGAGGGCAATCACCGCCCCCGGCAAGCCGCGCCACGCAGCGGGCAATTGATCGCGGATAGCCGAATACAAGGGTTGCAGGTTGTCTGGCAGTTCGCCCATGCCTGTGGTCGAGGTCACGGCGAGGAAAGCTTCAGGGCCGAACGCGTCAATATCGGCCAGCGTGGCGCGCGACTTGTAGAAGGTTTCAAAGCCAGCGGCTTTCAGCAGGTTCTGGGCGTGGCGAGCGACTTCTTCGGCGGTGCCGTAGACCGAACCGGAGAGGATGGCGACTTTCATCAATCTGATCCTGAAACTGAAAAAAAGAGCGCCGATAGTAACAGTCCGACGCGCTGCGCTGCGATCGAATCTCAACAAGCGACGATAGCCAGTAGACAGCACCGAAGGTTCTTCTAGAATGCAGCCGACAATAACTCGCAAAGGGCTTCACGGATGATTAATGCCAACTTGCTGCAAATGGTAATAAACGCATCGAACGACGGGATCGTGGTGGCGGAAAAGGAAGGCGAACAGGACAACATTCTGATTTACGTCAATCCGGCGTTCGAGCGTCTGACCGGCTACACCAGCGAAGAGATCCTTTATCAGGACTGCCGGTTTCTACAGGCTGGAGACCGTGACCAGGACAATCTGAGCTTGATCCGCGACACCTTGCGCGAGGGAGGCGCATGTCGGGAAATCCTGCGTAACTACCGTAAGGATGGCACGCCGTTCTGGAACGAGCTGTCGCTTTCGACGGTAAAAAACGCTGACGACGGGCAGACTTATTTTGTCGGGGTGCAAAAGGATGTAACGGTTCAGGTCAAGGCTCAGCAACGAGTGGCTCAGCTCGAAGCCCAGGTCGCAGCTCTGGAAGCCGAACTGGCAGCGGTCAAAGCGACGAACGGCGCAAACAAAACCGCGAACTAACGGTCATTAACTACAATCACCAATGACTTTGTAACTACACCTTTCGAGCACGCCATGCAACGCGACGCCCTCCTGACCCAGGATGAGCTGGACTTCATCCAGACCATGCAGCACAACCCGCAACTGAATGTGCGGGATGCAACGTCGAGTCTGCTGGTTAACGGCGGTTCGCAGATCCGCGACCTGCTCACGCGTCTGGCTGCTCACGAGCAGGTGACTATCCAGGCCAGCTTCGAAAACCAGCAGATGACCTTCCCCTTGCATCTGGTCGAAGACGAATTCCACGCATTGCACCTGCGCCTCGGCGTGCCGAGTATTTACGAAGATGGTCCGATGGTGCGGCCTTGGCGGCTGGTGCTCGAAGAGCCGGTCGCCCTGGAGAACGTCAAGGGGCAACCCGGCACGTTGTGGGTCTACGAGGTTTCGCACAAAGGCGTGCTGCTGGAAGTGCGCAACAAGACCAAACCACCCAAGCATTTTGCGCTGTGGTTCAGTCCTTCGGGTTACGAGCGGATTTCATTGCGCGGCAATTTCGAACGGGAAACCGAAAACGGTTTCTACGCCTACGAATTGAGCCAGACCGACACCGACGAAACCGAGCGCCTGCGCCAGTACATCCTGCAACAACATCGCCTGACGCATCCGGCCCTGCACGCCTGAGCGTCAGGTATCCAGCGTCCCGGCCAGAAACTGCAGCATGCGCTGCCGCATGGTCGTCCCTTCGTTCCCCAGGCACGCAATAGAGGATCCGGCCAGGCTCTCCTGCGCCAGATCCGACGCGTCGCCCGCCAGCATCAACTGACAATCGAGGCTCAGCGACAGCCGTTTCAGGCGCCGCGGCAATTCGGTGCCGGGCGCGTGGTTTGAAAACACGACCAGTGCTTCAGGACGGACCTTTTCGCAGACCAGCGTCAGCTCATCGAACGGCTGGCCGGTGGGCAGCAGGCGTACGCCGCAATCGTTGCCGCTGAGAAACAGCGCGGCCACCAGCAACTCCAGTTCACGACATTGCCCGGCCAGCGCGCTGACGATGATCCGCCGTGGCTGAGAGCCGCGCAGCATGACAATCCGTTGCAGCACCCGCACCCGCAAGAAGCCATCGAAGAACAGCCACTCACTGGTTTGTCCGAACGCATCCTGACGTTGCAGCAATTGCCGCCACAAAGGCATCAGAATCTCCTGAAACACCACCGACAGTGCGTAGGAAGAGAAGATCTGCCCGTAGACCCGATCCAGCTGCTGGTCGTCGAATGCGCTGACCGCCTGCTGGATCTGCTCCTGCCATTGCCGATAATCGGCCTGTACCAGGTCGTCGGAGATGAGGTGCGCCAGCACTTTAAGCGGCTCGGTCCGGGCCAGAATCTTGCCGACTTTGCTCACGGCAACACCGCGATCGATCCAGTCGACGATGCTGCGAACACGCTCGATATCGGCCATCGAATACAGCCGATGACCACTTTCGGTGCGCGTCGGCTGGATCAATCCATAGCGCCGCTCCCAAGCGCGCAAGGTTACCGGGTTGACGCCGGTCAGCCGCGCGACCTCACGGATGGGGAACAGATCTGCGCGTTCGACCGCAGCAGACACCTGCAAAGCAGGGCTTGCGTCCGTGATGACAGGCATAGGGCACTCAACTTCCATGTCGGCTCGATTGGATCCCATTCTACCCTCCATGTCCTATCGACATTCAAGTGCTTAAATGCGACGAAAGCCGCTGGTTTAATCGGCAAAAACAGGAATAATCCTTGCTTTCGAAAAGCGCAGGCCTCTACCCCGGCCCTGCGTCAGGCGAAACTCCTATCCGGAGCGGAGCACCGAAACATGGAGATACACAATGTCTACTGCCCCCGTCACACTAATGGTAGCCCGTCGCGTCGCCAATGGCCGCTATCAGGATCTGATCGCCTGGCTGCGCGAAGGTGAACAACTGGCCACTGACTTTCCCGGTTACCTGGGCTCCGGCGTACTTGCGCCACCACCGGGCGATAACGAATTCCAGATTATTTTTCGCTTTGTCGACGAACAGACGCTGCATGCCTGGGAACATTCGGCATCGCGCACCGCCTGGTTGAGCCGTGGCAGCGATCTGTTCGCCCATCCGCAGGAACACCGCGTCAGCGGTATCGAAGGCTGGTTCGGTGCCGCAGGCCAGCGGCCACCGCGCTGGAAACAGGCCGTGGCGATCTGGCTGGCCTTTTTTCCGGTGTCGCTGTTGTTCAATTTTATCCTCGGGCCATTACTCGCCGAACTGAGCTTGCTGCCCCGTGTGCTGATCAGTACAGCATGCCTGACACCGCTGATGGTTTACCTCTTTATTCCGCTGTCGACGCGCTTGCTGGCGAACTGGTTGAACAGCCCCCCGACACGGCCGTTGCCGGTGACACCGTCTACGCAAAATCGCTGATCCTTGGTGGGAGCGAGCCTGCTCGCGAATGCTGACCGTCGTCCAACATGGATATCGACTGATGCAGCGCTTTCGCGAGCAGGCTCGCTCCACAGGCAGGTGGTATCACCAGCAATAGGTATACCGCTCACGCCGCTGTTATAGTTTTTGCTCCCCCTGCGATGCGAGCTGTTCATGCCTGATTGCGTAGCCCCGATCCTCATCACCGGTGCCGGCCAGCGTGTCGGGTTGCATTGTGCCCAGCGCTTGCTCGAAGACGGCCGCCGCGTGATTTTCACCTACCGCACGGAACGCCCCGGCGTGCAAACGCTGCGCGACCTGGGCGCCATCGGCCTGTTCGCAGACTTCTCCAGTGAAGCCGGTATCCTCGCCTTTATCACCGAACTGCAATCGCACACCGACAGCCTGCGCGCCATCGTGCACAACGCCTCGGAATGGCTGGCCGAAACCCCGGGCAGCGAGGCCCAGGCCTTTGCTCGGCTGTTCAATGTGCACATGCTCGCGCCATATTTGATCAACCTGCACTGCGCCGACATGCTACGGCGCTCGGCGCCCGCCGATATCGTCCATATCAGTGATGACGTCACGCGCAAAGGCAGCAGCAAACACATCGGCTACTGCGCCAGCAAAGCCGGGCTGGACAGCCTGACGCTGTCTTTTGCCGCCCGCTATGCGCCGGCGATCAAGGTCAACGGGATCTCCCCGGCCCTGCTATTGTTCAATGCCGACGATGATGCGGCGTACCGCGCCAAGGCCCTGGCCAAATCGGCGCTGGGGATCGAACCCGGCAGCGAAGTGATCTATCAGAGCTTGCGTTATCTGCTCGATAATCCCTACATCACCGGCACGACCCTGACCGTCAACGGCGGGCGGCACGTCAAATAACGTCCTGCTGTGAGGCTGTCCATGAACCGCTCCCTGCCCGAACATTACCGCGACATTTTGATCGGCCTCGGTGAAGATCCCGACCGAGAAGGGCTGCTCGATACACCGGCGCGCGCGGCCAGGGCCATGCAGTACCTGTGTCACGGTTACGAACAGAGCGTCGAAACCATCGTCAATGGTGCGCTGTTTGCTTCTGACAGTGATGAAATGATCATCGTCGCCGACATCGAGTTGTACTCATTGTGCGAACATCACCTGCTGCCCTTCATCGGCAAGGCCCATGTGGCTTATATTCCGACAGGCAAGGTGCTGGGATTATCGAAGATCGCCCGACTGGTAGACATGTTCGCCCGGCGCCTGCAGATTCAGGAAAACCTCACCCGGCAAATAGCCGATGCGGTGCAGCAGGTCACCGATGCCGCCGGCGTCGCGGTGGTCATTGAAGCCAGACACATGTGCATGATGATGCGCGGTGTCGAAAAACAGAATTCGACCATGAACACCTCGGTCATGCTCGGCGCCTTCCGCGACTCGAGCACCACCCGCCAGGAGTTTCTGCAATTGATTGGACGGAGCAAGTAAATGCCACAACTTCAACCAGGAATGGCACGCATCCGGGTCAAGGATTTGCGCTTGCGCACCTTTATCGGGATCAACGAGGACGAGATCCTCAACAAGCAGGATGTGCTGATCAACCTGACCATTCTGTATGCCGCGCAGGAAGCGGTGCGTGACAACGACATCGACCACGCGCTGAATTACCGCACCATCACCAAGGCGATCATCGCCCATGTCGAGGGCAACCGCTTCGCGCTGCTCGAGCGTCTGACCCAGGAACTGCTCGATCTGGTGATGACCAACGACTCGGTGCTGTACGCCGAAGTCGAAGTCGACAAACCGCACGCGCTGCGTTTCGCCGAGTCGGTCTCGATAACGCTCGCGGCGAGCCGCTAGGCTTCAAGCTTCAAGCTTCAAGCGGTAAGCTAACGGCCTACCCCGATCCAATCCTGCAGCTTGAAGCTTGCCGCTCAAAGCTGTCTCGCAGAGACTCCCATGACTGATCAACAACGCCTCGAACTCGAAGCCGCCGCCTTCCGCCGGCTGGTCGCCCACCTTGACAGCCGCAAGGATGTGCAGAACATCGACCTGATGAACCTCGCCGGCTTCTGCCGCAACTGCCTGTCCAAGTGGTACAAGGCCGAAGCCGATGAGCGTCAGATCGAGGTCAGCCTTGATGACGCCCGCGAAGTGGTTTACGGCATGCCATACGCCGAGTGGAAAGCGCAATATCAGCAAGAAGCCAGCGCCGAACAACAAGCGGCGTTCGCCAAGGGAAAAACCCATGACTGATCTGAACACCCTGCGGGCCAGCCTGAAGAGCGGTGAACACGCCTTTGCCGACACCCTCGCGTTCATCGCCGCCGGTTACGACTATCAGCCGCAGGCCTTCAACAACGGTGGCGTGGAAAATGCCGCCGGGCAGAACGAAGGCTCATGCAAGACGCTCGGCCTGGCGCTGCTGGAAGGCTTGAGCGATGAAGAAGCGCTGCTGGCATTCGGCGAGCACTACCGTTCGGTCGTCGCAACGCCTGAGGGCAATGATCACGGCAATATTCGCGCGCTGATCAAACACGGCCTGGCCGGTGTGAAACTTGAAGGCCAGCCGCTGACCCGCCGCTAACCCCAGAGCCAACCACAATCCCCCTGTGGGAGCGAGCTTGCTCGCGAATGCGGTCTGATATTCAACATTAATGTCGACAGAAATACCGCTTTCGCGAGCAAGCTCGCTCCCATATTTTGAGTTGTGGAGGCCCGGATAACGGTCACAAAAAAACCGGCCATTCTCTGGCCGGTTTTTTTGTGCCTGCGATTTAGAACGTAGCGTTCTGCAAACCGTCCAGGTAACGCTCGGTATCGAGTGCCGCCATGCAGCCGGCGCCCGCCGAGGTGATGGCCTGACGGTAAACGTGGTCAGCCACGTCACCGGCCGCGAAGACACCTTCGACACTGGTGGCAGTGGCGTTGCCTTCACGGCCGCCCTGCACCACCAGATAACCGTCTTTGAGCGTCAACTGGCCCTCGAACAGCGAGGTGTTCGGGGTGTGACCGATGGCGATAAACACACCGTCGACCTTGATTTCGTCGAAGCTGCCATCGTTGTTGCGCAGACGCGCACCGGTCACGCCCATGTTGTCGCCGAGGACTTCGTCCAGGTTGGCGTTCAACTTGAGGATGATCTTGCCTTCGGCCACACGGGCGTTGAGCTTGTCGATGAGGATCTTCTCGGCACGGAAGGTTTCGCGACGGTGAACCAGCGTTACGGTGCTGGCGATGTTGGCCAGATACAGTGCTTCCTCAACCGCGGTGTTGCCGCCGCCCACCACCGCTACCGGCTTGTTGCGGTAGAAGAAACCGTCGCAGGTCGCGCAGGCCGACACGCCCTTGCCCATGAACGCTTCTTCCGAAGGCAGGCCCAGGTAACGGGCGCTGGCACCGGTAGCGATGATCAGCGCGTCGCAGGTGTAGACGGCGCTGTCACCGGTCAGGGTGTACGGCTTGGCAGCGAAATCCACAGCGTTGATGTGATCGAAAACGATCTCGGTTTCGAAACGCTCGGCGTGCTCGCGCATCCGCTCCATCAGCACCGGACCGGTCAGACCGTGCACGTCGCCCGGCCAGTTATCGACTTCGGTCGTGGTGGTCAGTTGACCGCCGGCCTGCATGCCGGTGATCAGCAATGGCTTGAGGTTGGCACGGGCCGCGTAGACCGCAGCGCTGTAACCGGCAGGGCCGGAACCGAGAATAATCACTCGCGAATGACGGACTTCAGACATGACCTGCTCCTGTTGACCGGGCCGAAAAACGGGCACGGATCGCCGGACTGCCGGCGGGAATAAAAAAGGACCGTGGATGACCTTGGGGAAGGCTTGAACTCGACAGTCCTGTAAAAAGTTGGGTGCAGCGTATCGAGGGGGGCAAGATTAAGGAAATACGGTTTAACAATCCAGCTCATAGGTAGTCTCTATGCCGACCGCCCGACAAGAGCGGCGTCTTTGTTACAGTGAATGTCGATCACACTGCCGCGCTTTCACCACCGCTGCAAAGCCGGTAAGGTCGGCGCGTTTTCCCTTGCTCGGAGCACCCTATGCCCGCCCCCGTTCTTTCCGGCCCGCAATACCTGCGCGAAGGCCTCAAACTGGTTCTCAGCCCAGGCCTGCGCCTGTTCGTGCTGTTGCCGCTGGCGATCAATCTGGTGCTGTTTGTCGGTTTGATCTATCTGGCCGGCCATCAGTTCAGTCTGTGGGTCGACACGCTGATGCCGTCGCTGCCTGAATGGCTGAGCTTCCTCAGCTACATCCTCTGGCCTTTGTTCGTGGTGCTGGTGGTGCTGATGGTGTTTTTCAGCTTCACCTTGCTCGCCAATATCATTGCCGCACCGTTCAATGGCTTCCTTGCGGAAAAAGTCGAAGTGGTGGTGCGTGGCACCGACGACTTCCCGGCGTTCAGTTGGGGCGAGCTGATCGCGATGCTCCCGCGTACCCTGTCTCGGGAAATGCGCAAGCTCGGCTATTTCCTGCCGCGAGCGATCGGCCTGTTCATCCTTTCGTTCATTCCCGTGGTCAACATCATCGCCGCGCCGCTATGGCTGCTGTTCGGCGTATGGATGATGGCGATCCAGTACATCGACTACCCGGCGGACAACCATAAACTGGGCTGGAACGAGATGCTCGCCTGGCTGCGGCAAAAGCGCTGGCAGAGCATGAGTTTCGGCGGCAGCGTGTATCTGGTGTTGCTGATTCCTGTGGTCAACATCCTGATGATGCCGGCGGCGGTCGCCGGGGCGACGTTGTTCTGGGTGCGTGAGCGCGGTGCGGAGAACCTCGTTACGCAAAACTGACCCAGTCACAAATCCATCATCCGAACGTCACATCGTCGACATGGCCTCAGCCGACACTGAGGTCATGACGACAGCTCTACACATCACCCTGATCAGCGAAACCTTCCCACCGGAAATCAACGGCGTGGCCAATACCCTTGGCCGCTTGTGCGATGGACTGCGCGCGCGTGGGCATCAGGTTGACCTGGTGCGCCCGCGTCAGGCCGGCGATCAGCAACGTAGCGATGACGAATTGTTGCTGTGTCGCGGCTGGCCATTGCCGGGGTATCCCGGCCTGCAATGGGGCCAGTCATCGATGCATAAACTGCTGCGGCGTTGGAAGCATCAGCGTCCGGATGTGCTGTACATCGCCACCGAGGGCCCGCTGGGGTTGTCGGCGCTGCGGGCGGCACGACGCCTGGGCATTGCGGTGGTCAGCGGTTTTCATACCAATTTCCAGCAATACACCAGCCAATACGGCCTCGGTTTACTGACACGGATGCTCACGCATTACCTGCGCTGGTTTCACAATCGTTCGGCGTTGACGCTAGTGCCAAGTGTCAGCCAACGCCTGGAGCTGGAACGCCGGCATTTTGAGCGACTCGCCCTGCTATCACGCGGTGTGGACAGCCAGTTGTTTCACCCCAGCAAACGGCTGAATACACTTCGTCAGCAGTGGGGGCTGGCTGAACGCGATATAGCCGTGATTCACGTAGGGCGACTCGCACCGGAGAAAAACCTCGGTCTGCTCAAACGCTGTTTCGAAAGACTCCGCCAGACTTATCCACAGCGCAATCTGAAGCTGATTGTGGTGGGCGACGGTCCACAGCGCACAGCGTTGGAGAAGGACCTGCCCGAGGCTATTTTCTGCGGGGCTCAGCGTGGCGAAGCCCTGGCGGCGCACTATGCCTCTGGAGATGTGTTTGTGTTTCCGAGCCTGACGGAAACCTTTGGCAACGTGGTGTTGGAAGCCTTGGCCTCGGGGTTGGGTGTGGTGGCCTATGACCAGGCCGCGGCGGCGCAGCATATCCGCCATGGCTACAACGGCGTATCAGCGATGCCCGGCGATGAGCAGGCTTTTTGCGAGGCGGCGGCGTGGTTGCTGGAGGAAGATGAGCGGTTGCGTTGTGTGCGGCTGAATGCGCGACAGCATGGCAGCCGGCAGGGCTGGGCGGCAATTATCGAGCAATTTGAAGGGTATTTGCGGGGGGCTTGTCAGGGGGAGCTGGTAGTGCCGAATGCGCAGACATTGCCCTGAGTCATGGCTGGCTTGGAGACCGCTATCGCGAGCAGGCTCACTCCTACAAGGGGAACGCATTCCAATTGTAGGAGTGAGCCTGCTCGCGATAGCATCAATGAAAGCGCCGCTTAAACCAGGGTCATCAACGCCTCACGGCTGAACGGCAGAATATCCTGCTCACGCCCTTCGCGAACTTTCTGCGCCCAGTCCGGGTCGACCAGCAGCGCGCGCCCCACCGCCACCAGATCGAATTCTTCCTTGTTCAGCCGTTCCAGCAGATTCTCCAGACTCGCCGGCTGCGCAACCTTGTCGGTGTTGACCATGAACTGCAGGAACTCGCCGTCCAGGCCAACGCTGCCGACCGTAATGGTCGGTTTGCCGGTCAGCTTGCGCGTCCAGCCCGCCAGATTGAGTTCGGAGCCGTCGAACTCCGGCTCCCAGAAACGTCGCGTCGAGCAGTGGAAAATATCCACGCCTGCGTCAGACAGCGGCTTGAGGAATTCACCCAACGCTTCAGGAGTGTGTACCAGACGCGCGGTGTAATCCTGCTGCTTCCATTGCGAAAAGCGAAAGATGATCGGAAAACCTTCGCCGACCGCCGCGCGCACCGCCTGGATCAATTCGATGGCGAAACGCGAGCGGTTGGCCAGACTGCCGCCGTACTCATCGGTACGCTGATTGCTGCCTTCCCAAAAGAACTGGTCGACCAGATAACCGTGGGCGCCATGGATTTCCACGCCATCCATGCCGATGTCTTGCGCAGCTTTGGCAGCTTGGGCAAACGCGGCAATCACGTCCTGGATGTCTTGTTTGCTCATGCCGTGCACCACGACCTGACCATCCTTGAGCTTTTCCGACGGACCGTAGCCCGGAACGCTGGCGTCCGGCTCGGTGCCGAGGCGGCGCACGCTGCCGACGTGCCACAGTTGCGGGACGATCTTGCCGCCTTCAGCGTGGACCGCGTCGACGACTTTTTTCCAGCCTGCCAGCGGCGCTTCACCGAAAAACTGCGGCACGTTCGGGTAGCCGTTGGAGGCGATATGGCCGACCGTGGTGCCTTCGGTAATGATCAGGCCGACACCGGCCGCTGCGCGACGACGATAGTATTCAATGACTTTGGAATTCGGTACGCCGCCCGGCGAAAACGAACGGGTCATTGGCGCCATGACCACCCGGGTCGGCAATTCGAGAGCACCGAGGTGGAACGGTTTGAACAGGGCTTGAACGGGCATCGAGAGGCTCCACGAAACGTTGGCGACAGGCATGAATCGATATGACGGCGATAATATGCACGATCCCGCGAGTGTGAAAGCACTATTGATCAAAATGATTAAGGGTCAGAAGGCAGGCAAAAAAAATCGCAACTCAAGGCTGCGATTTTCCGGTTCAGGCCAATGCTTTTTCGATCGCGGCAATCACGCTCGGATCATCCGGCGCCGTGCGCGGCGAGAATCGCGCCAGTACCCGACCATCCTTGCCGAGCAAAAACTTCTCGAAATTCCAAGTGATGTCACCGGGGAACTCGGCGCCCTCACCTGCCAGCAGGCGGTACAACTGGTGGCGCTCATGGCCATTGACTTCAAGCTTGCTCGACAATGGAAACGTCACGCCATAGTTGAGGCTGCAGAAATCCTGAATTTCCTGTTCAGTGCCCGGCTCCTGGCCGGCAAACTGGTTGCACGGCAGGCCCAGCACACTGAAGCCCTTGGCTTTGAACTGCTGATACAGGTTTTCGAGCGCCGCGTACTGTGGGGTCAAGCCGCATTTGGAGGCGACGTTGACCACCAGCACGACTTGGCCCTTGAACGGCGACAGCGGTAGCTCCTGACCATCCAGGGCTGTCAGCTTAAGGTCGTGAAAAGCACTCATACCGAACTCCAGGATTCTCGTGTTCTACTCGAAACAGCCACTTGGCGGGGCCACCAAGGACAGCCGCGGACTAAAAAGGCGCCCACGGGCGCCTCTCCAGTACTCGAAGCTTAGCGCAGAAAATCAGTGGTGATGGCCACCTTCGCCATGGACGTGACCATGAGCGATTTCTTCCTGGCTGGCGTCACGAATATCGACGATTTTTACGTCGAAGTTCAGGCGCTGACCGGCCAGCGGGTGGTTGCCGTCGACGGTGACATCATCGCCGTCCAGGTCACGAATGGTCACGATTTGCATCTGGCCATCGGGCGCCGACGCGTGGAATTGCATGCCGACTTCCAGCTCGTCAACGCCTTCGAACATGCTGCGGCTCAGGGTGCTGACCAGTTCCGCGGCGTATTCGCCGTAAGCGTCTTCCGGCTCAACGGCAACTTTCACCTCGTCACCGACAGCTTTGCCTTCGAGGGCTTTTTCCAGACCCGGGATGATGTTGCCTGCGCCTTGCAGGTAGACCAGCGGAGCGCCGCCGGCGGAGCTGTCGATGACCTCACCAGCGTCGTTGGTCAGGGTATAGTCGATGGAGACAGCCTTATTGGCGGCGATCAGCATGGGGCGAGACCTTTTGCATAAGAATATAGAAAGGCCAAGTTTAGCGAAGCAATCGCGTGAAAGCGACCACAACCCGGACAAACGGGTTTCGACCATCACCGGCTTTCACCAGGACGAGGAAGGTCACTGGGTCGCCGAGCTTTCCTGCGGCCACACCCAGCACCTGCGTCACCAGCCGCCCTGGCAATCGCGCGCCTGGGTCCTGGACCCGGCGCAACGTATTGAAAAAATAGGCCAACCCTTTGCCTGCGGTTGGTGCGCACAAGGCTCGGTTAGCGATAACCTTGGCGACTGAATTTCGGTAGTCCGCCAGACATAGGCTGACGCCCTTGCATAGAGAATTCCCATGCAAACTTTTTTTATCGCACCCACCGATTTTGGTGTGGGCCTGACCTCCATCAGCCTCGGGCTGGTGCGCACACTGGAGCGAGCCGGGCTTAAAGTCGGCTTCTTCAAACCGATCGCCCAGCCGCACCCGGGCGACACCGGCCCTGAGCGCTCCACCGAACTGGTGGCGCGCACCCACGGCCTGAAACCGCCGCAACCGTTGGGTCTGGCGCATGTCGAGCGAATGCTCGGCGACGGTCAGCTCGACGAACTGCTCGAGGAAATCATCGCGCTGTATCAACAGGCCGCCGTCGGCAAGGATGTGCTGGTGGTCGAAGGCATGGTGCCAACCCGCAGCGCCAGCTACGCCGCGCGGGTCAATCTGCACCTGGCCAAGAGCCTCGATGCCGAAGTGATTCTGGTCTCGGCACCGGAAAACGAAGTGCTCGCCGAACTCTCCGGACGCGTCGAACTGCAGGCGCAATTGTTCGGTGGCCCGAAAGATCCGAAAGTCCTCGGCGTAATCCTCAACAAGGTCAAGACCGAGGAGAGCATGGACGAGTTCGCCGCGCGGCTGAAGGAGCATTCGCCGCTGCTGCGCAGTGGCGATTTCCGTCTACTCGGCTGCATTCCGTTCCAGCCGGAACTCAATGCGCCGCGCACCCGTGATGTCGCCGACCTGATGGGCGCGCAGGTGCTCAATGCCGGCGATTACGAAACCCGGCGCATGAGCAAAATCATCATTTGTGCACGCACCATGCGCAACACCGTCGAGCTGCTCAAGCCGGGCGTGCTGGTGGTGACCCCGGGTGATCGCGACGACATCATCCTTGCTGTCAGTCTCGCGGCGATCAACGGCGTGCCGCTGGCCGGCCTGCTGCTGACCAGCGACACCCTGCCCGATCCACGCATCATGGACCTGTGCCGTGGCGCCTTGCAGGCCGGTTTGCCGGTGCTGTCGGTGAGCACCGGTTCTTACGACACCGCCAACCTGCTCAACGGTCTGAACAAGGAAATTCCGATCGACGACCGCGAGCGCGCAGAAATCATCACCGATTTCGTCGCCAGCCACCTCGACGCCAACTGGCTGCACCAGCGCTGCGGCACACCGCGGGAAATGCGCCTGTCGCCAGCGGTGTTCCGCTATCAATTGATCCAGCGCGCGCAGGCGGCGAACAAACGCATCGTTCTACCCGAAGGCAGCGAACCGTTTACCGTGCAAGCGGCAGCCATCTGTCAGGAACGCGGGATCGCCCGTTGCGTGTTGCTGGCAAAACCTGCAGACGTCGAAGCGGTAGCGCGCGCGCAAGGCATCGTGTTGCCGCCGGGGCTGGAAATTCTCGATCCGGATCACATCCGCGAGCGTTACGTCGAGCCGATGGTCGCCCTGCGCAAGACCAAGAGCCTGAATGCGCCGATGGCCGAGCAGCAACTGGAAGACACTGTGGTAATCGGCACCATGATGCTCGCACTGGATGAGGTCGATGGCCTGGTGTCCGGGGTGATCAACACCACCGCCAACACCATCCGCCCGGCCCTGCAACTGATCAAGACCGCACCGGGCTGCACGCTGGTGTCGTCGGTGTTTTTCATGTTGTTCCCGGAAGAAGTGCTGGTCTACGGCGACTGTGTGATGAATCCGCACCCGAGCGCTGCGGAACTGGCGGAAATCGCCCTGCAAAGCGCTGACTCGGCGGCAGCCTTCGGTATCACCCCACGGGTGGCGATGATCAGCTACTCCAGCGGCGAATCGGCCAGCGGCGAAGAAGTCGAGAAGGTTCGCGAAGCCACCCTCCTCGCCCACGAGCAACAGCACTCGTTGCTGATCGACGGGCCGTTGCAGTACGACGCCGCCGCCAACGCCGATGTCGCCCGACAACTGGCGCCGAACAGTCAGGTCGCCGGACGCGCTACGGTGTTCGTGTTCCCTGATCTGAACACCGGCAACACCACGCACAAAGCTGTGCAGCGCAGCGCCGATTGCGTCAGCCTCGGGCCGATGCTGCAAGGCCTGCGCAAACCGGTGAACGATTTGCCGCGCGGTGCGCAAGTCGATGACATCGTCTACACCATCGCCCTTACGGCGATCCAAGCCGCCAACCGACCTATGGATGTGTAAATGCTGGACTTTCTCCCTGCACCGCTGCGCGGCGTGATCGCCTCGCTGCTGTTGGCGCTGAACACCATTGCGCTGTGTTCATTTCTGTTCTGCGTGGCGCTGGTCAAAGCGCTGCCATTTGCTTTGACTCAGCGCATTGCCGGTTGGCTGATGAGCCACACCCACGAAGCGTGGATCAGCAATAACAAGGGCTGGATGAATCTGGTGCGGCGCACGCGCTGGCACGTCAGCGGCCTGCAAGGGCTCGACTATCAGCACTCGTACCTCATCACCAGCAACCACCAGAGCTGGGTGGATATTCTGGTCCTGCAATACGTGCTCAACCGGCGCATCCAGCCGTTGAAGTTCTTTCTCAAACAAGAGCTGATATGGGTGCCGGTGATCGGTCTGGCGTGGTGGGCGTTGGGCTTTCCGTTCATGAAGCGCTATTCCAAGGCGTATCTGGAAAAGCACCCGGAAAAGAAAGGCAAGGATCTGGAGACCACACGCAAGACTTGCGCGAAGTTTCGCCATAACCCGGTGGGGATTTTCAACTTCGTCGAAGGCACCCGTTTCACCGAAGGCAAGCATGCGCAGCAGCAGTCGCCGTTCAAATACCTGCTCAAGCCCAAGGCCGGCGGGATCGCCTTTGTGCTGGATGCGATGGGCGAGCAGTTGGAGTCGATCGTCAATGTGACGATTCATTACCCGGCCGGGCGTCCGGGGTTCTGGGATTTGCTGTGCGGCAACGTGCGCGATGTGGTGGTGCATTTTGAAGAAATCAAAATCCCGCCGGCCTTCATCGGCAAGAACTACGACCAGGACGGCGAGTACCGCCTGCAGTTTCAGGGCTGGATCAATCAACTGTGGCTGGACAAGGATGCGTTGCTCGAACAAATGCACCGCGAATATCCCGACCGCCACTAATCCCCTGTAGGAGTGAGCCTGCTCGCGATAGCGGTGGATCAGCCACCATCGATGTTGATTGACACACCGCTATCGCGAGCAGGCTCACTCCTACGATTGACCGCGTTGGCCTGAAATAAAAAGCCCGCCGATGATTGCTCATCGGCGGGCTTTTTCTTGCCGCTTGCAGCTAGAAGCTTGTCGCTGCTTTATCGCTTAAATGGCGCCACGCTGACGCAGCAGCTCCAGCACTTGCTTGACGCTTTCTTCAACACTCAGCGACTGCGTGTCGATCACCAGATCGGCATTCAGCGGCACGTCGTACGGAAAGGACTCGCCCGGGATGTTGTCGCCGCCAGCGGCGTACAGACCTTGCGGATCACGCTCGGCGCAGACTGTTGGCGAAGCCTGCACGTAAACCGTCACCAGACGATCCTTGCCAATCAGGTCCTTGGCCTGCTCGCGACCTTCTGCACTTGGCGCAACGAACGCAGCCAAGGTCAGCAGGCCCGCTTCGTTGAACTGACGCGCCACGTGCGCGGCACGACGCCAGTTCTCGGTGCGCCCGGCACGATCCTGCGGCAGACCTTTGTTGAGGTCGTGACGCAGGTTCTGCCCATCCAGTACAAACACCGCGCGGCCCATGTCGAACAGCTTGCGCTCGACCGCATAAGCCAGCGTGCTTTTACCCGCGCCCGAGAGACCGCTGAACAGCACGGTCGCCGGTTGCTGGCCGAAGCGCTGGGCACGTTCTTCAGTCGCAACGTGGGCCAGTTTGCCGTGGTGCGTGGCGGTGCCATGCGTCACAGGTTGGGCGACGATCATACCGGCGCCAACGGTGCCGTTGGTCAAACGATCGATGACGATGAACGCGCCGGTGGTGCGGTTGCTTTCGTAACCGTCGAGAGCAATCGGCGCGTCGAGCGCGATCTTCACCTTGCCGATTTCGTTGAGCTGCAATGCGCTCGCCGGACCTTCTTCCAAGGTGTTGACGTCGACCTTGTTGACGATGCTGGCGATCGAGCCTGGCACGTAACTGGTGGCGCGTTTGATGTCGTATTTTTTGCCCGGCAGCATTGGCTCTTCAGCCATCCACACCAGCATCGCTTCGAAGCTGTCGGTGACCGGCGGCACGTTATCGGCATGCACCAACAGATCGCCGCGGGAGATGTCGATTTCGTCTTCCATGGTCAGCGTCACCGCTTGACCGGGACCGGCGTGCTCCAGCTCACCTTCGAAGGTGACGATGGATTTGACCCGGCTGCTTTTGCCCGACGGCAGCACGACGACTTCGTCGCCCTTGTGCACGATGCCGCTGGCCAGGGTGCCGGCGAAACCACGGAAGTTCAGGTTCGGACGATTGACGTACTGCACCGGGAAACGCAGGTCGGTGAAGTTGCGGTCGCCGGCGACTTCCACAGTCTCGAGAATTTCCATCAGCGACTGGCCGGTGTACCACGGCGAGCGCTCGGACTTGTTCACCACGTTGTCGCCCTTGAGGGCAGACATCGGCACGAAGTGCATGCTGGTCGGCTTCATTTTCAAGCCTTCGGCGAACTTCAGGTAGTCGGCCTTGATGGACTCGAACACGCCTTCGTCGAAGTCTTTCAGGTCCATCTTGTTGATGGCGACGACGATGTGTTTGATCCCCAGCAACGAAGCGATGAAGCTGTGACGACGGGTCTGGGTCTGCACGCCGTAACGGGCGTCGACCAGAATGATCGCCAGGTCACAGGTGGACGCACCCGTGGCCATGTTGCGGGTGTACTGCTCATGGCCGGGGGTGTCGGCGATGATGAATTTGCGTTTGGCGGTGGAGAAATAGCGGTAGGCAACATCAATGGTGATGCCCTGCTCACGCTCGGCCTGCAGGCCATCGACCAACAAGGCCAGGTCGATGTCGTCACCGGTGGTGCCGACTTTCTTCGAGTCGCGGGTAATCGCTTCGAGGTGATCCTCGTAGATCATCTTCGAATCGTGCAGCAAGCGCCCGATCAGGGTGCTCTTGCCGTCATCAACGTTACCGCAGGTCAAAAAGCGCAGCAGCTCTTTACGTTCGTGCTGGCCCAGGTAGGCGAGGATGTCCTCGCTGATCAAATCAGATACGTGCGACATGACAGCCCCTTAGAAATAACCCTGACGTTTTTTATCTTCCATCGAGCCTGCGCCATCGTGGTCGATGACCCGGCCCTGGCGCTCGGAAGTTCGCGTCAGGAGCATTTCCTGAATGATGTCCGTCAGGCTTTCGGCCTCGGACTCCACCGCGCCCGTCAACGGGTAGCAGCCAAGGGTGCGGAACCGCACTTTCTTTTTGACGATGCGCGCTTTGTCTTCATCAGACAGGTGCTCGAGGATGCGCTCGTCGTCAATCATGATCAGCGTGCCGTTCTTCTCGATCACTTCGCGTTCGGCGGCGAAGTACAGCGGCACGATCGGAATACCTTCGAGGTAGATGTACTGCCAGATGTCCAGTTCGGTCCAGTTCGACAACGGGAACACACGGATGGATTCGCCCTTGTTGACCTTGCCGTTGTAGACGTTCCACAGCTCGGGACGCTGGTTTTTCGGGTCCCAGCGGTGCTTGCTGTCGCGGAACGAGTACACACGCTCTTTGGCGCGGGATTTCTCTTCATCGCGACGGGCGCCGCCGAAAGCTGCGTCAAAACCATGTTTGTCGAGTGCCTGTTTCAGGCCCTCGGTTTTCATGATGTCGGTGTGCTTGGCGCTGCCGTGGGTGAACGGGTTGATGTTCTGCGCCACGCCATCGGGGTTGATGTGGGTGATCAGGTCCAGGCCCAGTTCTTCGACCATCTTGTCGCGGAACTTGTACATTTCCTGGAATTTCCAGCGGGTGTCGACGTGCATCACCGGAAACGGCAGTTTGCCCGGGAAGAACGCCTTGCGTGCCAGGTGCAGCATCACGGCGGAGTCTTTACCGATGGAGTACAGCATCACCGGGTTGTCGAACTCGGCGGCCACCTCGCGGATGATGTGGATGCTTTCCGCCTCCAGCTGTTTCAGATGCGTCAGTTTGTCGACCATGGCTACTCACGAAAGCTTTCTTATGAACGGCCAGCGGGCCGTGTTCGAGCGGGGAATCCTAGCACAGCGACCTCTTCTAATCAGGGCGCCAACTAGAACGAAAGGGCATATGAATATGCCCACTCGTTTGGGCGGAAAGCCCCCTGTAGGAGTGAGCCTGCTCGCGATAGCGGTGAATCAGTCACAGCTATGTTGGATCAGGCTCACTCCTACAGGGGAAACGCGGTGTGTCAGATAGGGTTCGAGATGTCGATGAAGATGTGTTCAAGGGCGAAGCGTTTTGCCAGGTAATCGCCCAGCGCCTGTACGCCATAACGTTCGGTGGCGTGATGGCCGGCGGCGATGAAGCTGATGTCGTTTTCCCGCGCGCTGTGAAAGGTCTGCTCGGAGGCCTCGCCACTGATGAACAGATCGACGCCTGCCGCCACGCCTTGATCGATATACCCCTGGCCACCGCCTGTGCACCAGCCGACCCGGCGAATCATGCCGCTGCCTTCGATCAGCAGCGGCTCACGGCCCATGACGTCTTGCACCTTGCGGGCAAAATCACGCGCGGTCATCGGCTCGATCAAGGAGCCGACCAGACCGACGATTTTCAGATTGTCCGGGTCCAGCGGCCCTTCAACCGTGATGTCCAGTTGGCGTGCCAGCTGCACGTTATTGCCGACGTCCGGGTGCAGATCCAGCGGCAAATGGTAGGCGAGCAGACTGATGTCGTGCTTGAGCAGGGTTTTCAGCCGGCGCTGTTTCATGCCGGTGACGCACGGGTTCTCGCCCTTCCAGAAATAGCCGTGATGCACCAGCACCAGATCGGCTCCCGCCTCGACCGCCGCGTCGAGCAATGCCTGGCTGGCGGTGACACCGCTGACGATGCGCATCACCTGCGGGCGGCCCTCGACCTGCAGGCCATTGGGGCAATAATCGGCGATTTTGGCGCTGCCAAGGTAACGGTCGGCTTCTGCGACGAGGGTGCTGAGGGCGACGGCCATGAAAGACTCCTAAATATCCCGTTCAGAGGCGCGCGCGGCCTCGTATAATGCGCGACATTATGGGCGGTCTGACCCCGCCTGCAACCTTTCCAGGACGTGCTTAATGCTCAAGGCGCTGCGTTTTTTCGGCTGGCCACTGTTGGCCGGTGTGCTTATCGCTCTGTTGATTATTCAGCGTTACCCCGAATGGGTCGGGCTGCCGAGCCTTGACGTCAACCTGCAGCAGGCCCCGCAAACCACTATCGTGCAGCAGGGCCCGGTGTCCTATGCCGACGCGGTGAGCATCGCTGCACCGTCGGTGGTCAACCTGTACACCACCAAGGTCATCAACAAACCGGCGCATCCTTTGTTTGAAGATCCGCAATTCCGGCGCTTCTTCGGCGACAACTCGCCCAAGCAGAAGCGCATGGAATCCAGCCTCGGCTCCGGTGTGATCATGAGCCCGGAAGGCTACATCCTGACCAACAACCACGTCACCAGCGGCGCCGACCAGATCGTCGTGGCATTGAAGGATGGCCGGGAAACCCTGGCCCGGGTCATCGGCAGCGACCCCGAGACCGACCTTGCCGTCCTGAAAATCGACTTGAAAAACCTGCCGGCAATCACCGTCGGCCGCTCCGACAGCATCCGCATCGGCGACGTCGCTCTGGCCATCGGCAACCCGTTCGGCGTCGGCCAGACCGTGACGATGGGCATTATCAGCGCCACCGGGCGTAACCAGTTAGGCCTGAACAACTACGAAGACTTCATCCAGACCGATGCAGCGATCAACCCGGGCAATTCCGGCGGTGCACTGGTCGATGCCAACGGCAACCTCACCGGCATCAACACGGCGATCTTTTCCAAGTCCGGCGGCTCGCAAGGCATCGGTTTTGCCATTCCGGTGAAACTGGCGATGGAGGTGATGAAGTCGATCATTGAGCACGGCCAGGTGATTCGTGGCTGGCTGGGCATCGAAGTGCAACCGCTGACCCAGGAACTGGCCGAGTCGTTTGGCTTGTCCGGACGTCCGGGCATTGTCGTCGCGGGGATATTCCGCGATGGCCCGGCGCAGAAAGCCGGGTTGCAGCTGGGCGATGTGATCCTGAGTATCGATGGCGAACCGGCCGGCGATGGCCGCCGTTCGATGAACCAGGTCGCGCGGATCAAGCCTACCGACAAGGTAACGATTCAGGTGATGCGCAACGGCAAGGAAATCAAGCTTACGGCTGAAATCGGCTTGCGTCCCCCGCCCGCTCCGGTGAAAGAAAAAGAAGAATAAAAATGTATTCGCGCCAGTGGCGTGAATAACAGACATTCTCAACAGGCATGTTATATTGTTTCAATTCTAGCAATTGGAACAACATAACATGTCGTCTCGCAAAAAGGCCTCACTGCTGGGCCTGACCCTGGGTTTGCTCTGTGATCCCGGCTTCGCCGAAGAGCCGCAGCCGCTGGAGCTCGACGCCATCAGCGTCACCTCCGACTACGAATCGCCCACAGGTCCAGTCAAAGGCTATCGTGCGACGCGCTCCGCCAGTGCGACCAAAACCGACACGGCGATTCGCGACATCCCACAAGCCATCAGCGTGGTGCCGGCCAGCGTCCTCAACGACCTGGGCAGCACCAGCGTGGAGCGCGCGCTGGATTTTGCTGGCGGCGTATCGAAACAAAACAATTTCGGCGGCCTGACGCTGTACGAATACAGCGTGCGCGGCTTTACCACTTCGGAGTTCTACAAGGACGGCTTCAGCGCCAATCGCGGTTATCCCAGTACCCCAGACGCGGCCAACATCGAGCGCATCGAGGTACTCAAAGGCCCGGCCGCCAGCCTGTATGGCCGCGGTGATCCGGGCGGCACGGTAAACATCGTGACCAAGAAACCCCAGCCCGAAGCCTTCACCACCCTGCAAACCAGCGCTGGCAGTTGGGATCGCTATCGCACCGCGCTGGACGTCAATACGCCTCTCGATGGACAGGGGGATGTGCTCTCGCGCATCAACCTCGCCGTCGAGGACAACAACAGCTTCCGCGATCACGTCGACGCCAAGCGCGTATTCGTTGCGCCGTCGATCAGTTGGCAGCTGAACCCGGACACGTCGCTGTTGGTGGAAAGTGAAATTGTCCGTCACAGCTCGACATTCGATCGCGGCATCGTCGCGCCGAACAATAAATGGAGCGGTGTCTCGCGTTCGACCTTCCTCGGCGAGCCCAACGACGGCGACATCGACAACCACAACAACCTGCTCCAGGCCACCCTTGAACACCATCTGAACGACAGCTGGAAATTGCGCCTGGCCAGCCATTACAAGGAAGGCAAACTCTGGGGCGATGCGTCGGAACAACGGGCGCTGAACGCCGACGGCCACACGGTCAACCGCCGCTTGCGTGAACGCGATACGAGTTGGCACGACAGCATCACCCAACTGGAACTGCGCGGGCTGTTCGACCTTGGGCCTTGGCAGCATGAGTTGCTGGTCGGCACCGAGTACGAGAATTACCGCAAGGACGAGCGCGTCACCACTATTGCCGGCGGTCCCTACGCCATCGACATCTATAAGCCGATTTACGGCCAGCCGAAACCCAACGGCGCTCGTTCAGGCACCGACTTCTTCGAGCACGTCGAAAGTCATGCGCTGAACCTGCAGGACCAGATCATCTTTACCGACAAACTGCGCGGCATGGTCGGCGCGCGCTTCGAGCATTTCGATCAGCGCATCGACGATCACAGCCGTAACGCCAAAAGCCAGCAGCGTCACGATGCTCTGACTCAACGCGCCGGCCTGCTCTATCAACTGACGCCGAACACCGGCCTCTTCGCCAACGCCTCGACCTCATTCAAACCGAACAACGGCCTGGATGCTTCCGGCAAATCCTTCGACCCGGAAGAAGGCGTCGGTTACGAAATCGGCATCAAGAACGAGCTGTTCGACGAGCGTGTAAGCAGCACCCTCGCCTTCTTCCACATCGACAAGGAAAACGTCCTCGCCCTCGATCCGGGAACCGACACCAGCCGCGCCATGGGCAAGGCCCGCAGTCAGGGGTTCGATTGGCAAATCACCGGCCAGGTGACCGACGCCGTGCGGGTGATCGGCGCCTTCGCTTACATCGACGCCGAAGTCACCAAGGGCGATGCGAGCATTCCCACTGGCAGCCGCATCCTCGGCGTGGCCAAACGCAGCGGCAGTCTGCTCGGTGTTTATGAATTTCAGGATGGCCATCTGCGCGGTTCCGACATCGGCGCAGCGTTCACCTATGTAGGCGATCGCTCGGGCGAGTCCGGTAGCGACTTCGAATTGCCTGCCTATCAAACCGTGGACTTGCTCGCCCATTACAAGGCCAGCGACAACGTCACGGTCGGCCTGAACCTGAACAATATCTTCGACGAGAAATACTACGAGCGCGCCTACAGCAACTACTGGGTCAACCCCGGCGAGCCGCGCAACTTCACCGTCAGCCTGACACTCAACCTGTAAAAGGACGTCCCCATGCACTACGGCAAAACCCTCATGATCCTCGCCGCTTTGTTCGCCGGCCACGCCTCGGCCCATGGCCTGTGGACCGAACAACGCCGCGGCAATATCGAAGTGGTCTACGGTCACGGCGCCGAAGACAACGCGTTCAAGGCGCAGAAAATCAGTGGCGCCTGGGCGTATGACGCGGGCGGCAAGATGATCCCGGTCAGCGTCGAGCGTCTGGCCGATCACGCACGGCTGAAACCGTTGAAGCCGCCGGCGGTGGTGGCCGTGGCACTGGACAATGGCATGTGGTCGCAGACGGCGGACAAGAAATGGGTCAACGAAGGACGCAGCAAAGTGCCCGGCGCCACCGAGGCTACGCAAACCTTCAAATACAGCCTGGCGATCTATCAGCCGGGGGCGAAGTTGCCGAAGCTTGATCAAATCAAACTGCTGATCCTGCCGGAGGTCGATCCGCTGACTGTAGGGCCAGGCAAATCGTTGCCGGTGCGAGTATTGCTCGATGGCAAACCGGCGGCCGGGGTGAAGTTGATTGGCGACTATCGCAGCGCGCCGAATACGCTGAGCACCGAGACGGACAAGGATGGGCGTGCGCAAGTGCTAGTGAGGAATGAAGGGTTGAATGTGATTGCGGCGCAGGTTGAGGTGCCGGTGAAGGACAATGTGGATGTGGACAGTCGTGGGTTGTTCAGTTCGCTGACTTTCTTGGGCGAGCCGCATCACGAATAAACGCTACAAATCCCCTGTAGGAGTGAGCCTGCTCGCGATTGCGCCGGGTCAGCCAACATCAATGTTGAATGTCCCTCCGCTATCGCGAGCAGGCTCACTCCTACAGAAAGCAGAGCTGGTCAGAGATCGCCGAGGCCGTCGATCAGCGCCTGATTCTGCTCCGGCGTACCCATCGAGATTCGCAAGAACTGCGCAATCCGCTCTTGCTTGAAATGCCGCACGATCACGCCCTGCTCGCGCAGCTTGGCCGCCAGCCCTGCCGCGTCATGCTGCGGGTGGCGGGCGAAAATAAAGTTTGCCGCTGAAGGCAACACTTCAAAACCCTTGGCCTGCAACTGCCCGACCACCCATTCACGGTGCTCGATGACCAGACGGCAGGTCTTGTCGAAGTAGGCGCGATCTTCAAACGCTGCCGCCGCCCCGACATTCGCCAGACGATCCAGCGGATAGGAGTTGAAGCTGTTCTTGATCCGCTCCAGCGCTTCGATCAGATCCGGATGCCCCACTGCCAGACCAACACGCAGGCCCGCCAGTGAACGGGACTTGGACAGGGTCTGGGTCACCAGCAGGTTCGGGTAACGATCCACCAGACTGATGGCCGTCTCACCGCCGAAGTCGATATACGCCTCGTCAACGACCACCACCGAATCCGGGCTGGCCTTGAGGATTTGCTCGACCGCCTCCAGCGCCAGCAGGCAACCGGTCGGGGCGTTCGGGTTGGGGAAGATGATCCCTCCATTCGGTTTGGCGTAGTCGGCCGGGTTGATCTGGAATTGCGCATCCAGCGGCACCGCGTCGAATTCGATCCCGTACAGACCGCAATAGACGGGATAAAAGCTGTAGCTGATGTCGGGGAACAACAGCGGCTGATCGTGTTGCAGCAATCCGTGGAAGATGTGCGCGAGCACTTCGTCCGAACCGTTGCCGAGGAACACCTGATTGGTCTGTACGCCGTAATAGTTGGCCACGGCGTTTTTCAACAGATCACTGTTCGGGTCCGGGTACAGACGCAAGTTGTCGTTGAGCTCGGCCTGCATCGCCGCCAGTGCTTTTGGCGACGGACCGTAGGGGTTTTCGTTGGTGTTGAGCTTGACCAGTCGGGTCAGCTTCGGCTGTTCGCCCGGCACATACGGCACCAGATCATTGACGAACGGGCTCCAGAATTTACTCATGCTCATTCCCCCTGCCCTTTCAAAAAATCCTGGTCTTTGATGCGGTATTCGGCGCTGCGCGCGTGGGCGCTGAGCGATTCACCACGGGCCAGCACGGAGGCGGTTTTGCCCAGCTCCGAAGCCCCGGCCTCGGAGCAGAAAATGATCGACGAGCGCTTCTGGAAGTCATACACGCCCAGCGGCGAGGAGAAGCGCGCGGTGCCGGAGGTCGGCAGCACGTGGTTCGGTCCGGCGCAGTAGTCGCCCAGTGCCTCAGAGGTGTGGCGGCCCATGAAGATCGCACCGGCGTGGCGGATTTGCGGCAGCCAAGCCTGCGGATCGGCGACCGACAATTCCAGGTGTTCCGGCGCAATGCGGTTGGCGACTTCGATGGCCTGGGCCATGTCATTCACCTGGATCAGCGCACCACGGCCATTGATCGAGGTTTCGATGATGGTCGCGCGATCCAGGGTCGGCAGCAGTTTGTCGATGCTGGCGGCGACCTTGTCGAGGAACTCGGCGTCCGGACTGACCAGAATCGCCTGGGCGTCTTCGTCGTGCTCAGCCTGGGAAAACAAGTCCATGGCGATCCAGTCCGGATCGGTCTGGCCGTCACACACCACGAGAATTTCCGAAGGGCCGGCGATCATGTCGATGCCGACCTGACCGAACACGTGGCGCTTGGCCGTGGCGACATAGATATTGCCCGGACCAACAACCTTGTCCACTTTCGGCACGCTTTCGGTGCCGTAAGCCAGTGCGGCAACCGCTTGCGCGCCACCGATGGTGAACACCCGGTCAACCCCGGCGATGCAGGCAGCGGCCAGCACCAGTTCGTTGATTTCACCGCGCGGCGTTGGCACGACCATGACCACTTCGGTCACGCCGGCGACCTTGGCCGGAATCGCGTTCATCAACACCGACGACGGATACGAGGCCTTGCCGCCCGGTACATACAGGCCGGCGCGATCCAGCGGCGTGACCTTCTGGCCCAGCACCGTGCCATCGGCTTCGGTGTAGCTCCAGGAATCCTGCTTCTGTTTTTCGTGGTAGCTGCGCACCCGTGCTGCGGCTTTTTCCAAAGCCTCGCGCTGTTCGACCGTGATCCGGGTCAGCGCCAGTTCGAGGCGCTCGCGCGGCAGGATCAAATCAGCCATCGACGCCACTTCCAGACCGTCGAACTTCTGAGTGAATTCGACCAGCGCCGCGTCACCGCGCTCGCGCACCGCCTTGATGATGTCCAGCACGCGCTGATTGACCGAGTCGTCAGACACACTTTCCCAGCTCAGCAGATGATCCAGATGATGCGCGAAATCCGGGTCAGCAGCGTTGAGTCGGCGAATTGCAGTCGGTGCGGTCATAGCGAGAGCCTCATAGGAATGGCAAATAACTCAGGCGCCCGATACTGGCATTCGATCCGCTTGGGCACCTGAGAATTCTGGCTATGAGGCGGATAGACGGCGCGGCCTCGGGCCGCGCAGGTGAATCAGCCGCGGTGTCGAGACTCCACTGCGTTGCGCAGGGTGTCGATCAACGCCTGGATTCGGGCGTGCTGCATCTTCATCGAAGCCTTGTTGACCACCAGGCGCGAGCTGATCGTGGCGATCAGTTCCTGAGGTTCCAGGCCATTGGCGCGCAGGGTATTGCCGGTGTCGACCACGTCGATGATCTTGTCGGCCAGCCCGATCAGCGGCGCCAGCTCCATCGAGCCATACAGCTTGATGATGTCGACCTGACGGCCCTGCTCGGCGTAGTAACGCTTGGCGACATTGACGAACTTGGTCGCCACGCGCAGACGGCCCTTGGGCTCGACTGCGCCGATCTTGCCGGCCGTCATCAGCTTGCACTGGGCGATCTGCAGGTCCAGCGGCTCGTACAGGCCCTGGCCGCTGTATTCCATCAACACGTCCTTGCCGGCAACGCCAAGGTCGGCCGCGCCATGCTCGACGTAGGTCGGCACATCGGTGGCGCGCACGATCAGCAGACGCACGTCGTCCTGGGTCGTGGGGATGATCAGCTTGCGGCTCTTGTCCGGATTCTCGGTCGGCACGATGCCCGCTTCGGCGAGAAGCGGCAGGGTGTCGTCAAGGATGCGGCCCTTGGACAGTGCGATGGTCAACATGGGAAACGTCAGTCCTTATCAAGGTACTCATGCCCGGTCGCAATCGGCGCCGGACACACATCGAGCCGGTAACCGGCTCGACTCGAAAACTCAGCGGACACGTCCCTGTGTCCCAATGCAGCAATCAGCCCGGAACGCGACGGATCTTGGCGCCCAGCATCTGCAGTTTTTCTTCGATGCACTCGTAACCACGGTCGATGTGGTAGATGCGGTCGATCAGCGTGTCGCCTTCGGCCATCAGTGCCGAGATCACCAGACTGGCCGAAGCCCGCAGGTCGGTGGCCATCACTGGCGCGCCCTTGAGGATCTCGGTGCCGGTGACGATCGCGGTGTTGCCTTCGACCTGGATCTTGGCGCCCATGCGGTGCAGCTCGTACACGTGCATGAAACGGTTTTCGAAGATCGTCTCGATCACTGCACCGGTGCCTTCGGCAATGGCGTTGAGCGAGATGAACTGCGCCTGCATGTCAGTCGGGAACGCCGGGTACGGCGCGGTGCGCACGTTTACGGCTTTCGGACGCTTGCCGTGCATGTTCAGCTCGATCCAGTCTTCACCGCAGGTGATTTCTGCGCCGGCTTCACGGAGTTTTTCCAGAACGGCTTCGAGGATGGTCGGATCGGTGTCCTTGACCTTGACGCGGCCACCGGTCACGGCGGCGGCGACCAGGTAGGTACCGGTTTCGATACGGTCAGGCATGACTTTATAGAAAGCCGAACCCAGACGCTCGACGCCATCGATGGTGATGGTGTCGGTGCCGGCACCGGAAACCTTGGCGCCCATGGCGTTGAGGAAGTTCGCAAGGTCGACCACTTCAGGCTCACGGGCGGCGTTCTGCAGCACGCTGCGGCCTTTGGCCAGGGCGGCGGCCATCATGATGTTCTCGGTACCGGTCACACTGACGGTATCGAAGAAGAAGTGCGCACCGCGCAGGCCGCCTTCAGGCGCCTTGGCCTTGATGTAGCCGCCTTCGACGTCGATGATCGCACCCATCGCTTCCAGACCACGGATGTGCAGGTCGACCGGACGCGAGCCGATAGCGCAACCGCCAGGCAGTGCCACTTCGGCTTCACCGAAACGCGCGACCATCGGCCCCAGTACGAGGATCGACGCACGCATGGTTTTTACCAGTTCGTACGGTGCGATCAGGGTCTTGATGGTGCGCGGGTCGATTTCGACGCTGAGCTTCTCGTCGATCACCGGCTCAATGCCCATGCGACCGAACAGCTCGATCATGGTGGTGATGTCGTGCAGGTGCGGCAGGTTGGCAACAGTCACCGGGCCATCGCACAGCAGGGTGGCGGCCAGGATCGGCAGGGCGGAGTTTTTCGCGCCGGAAATGCGGATCTCGCCATCAAGGCGAGCGCCACCGGTAATAATCAATTTATCCATTAGTATCTCGACGCCCTAGGGCTCAGGTGCGCTCGGCCCAGGCCGCGCGGCTGAAAAATTTCATAGTGACCGCATGGATGCTGCCATCAGCGATCCATGGGTTCAAATGGGCATAGATGCTCTGCTGACGCTTGACCGGGCTTAACGCCGCCAGTTCATCGCTAATCACGTTCAGCTGAAAGTTGCAGCCTTCGCCTTCAACTTCAACCTGCACTTGTGGAAAACCGTCTGCCAGCTTTTCTTCAAGGAAGCTCTTTACTTCGTTGGCCTGCATGCTCAACCTCAATCGGCGCCCTGTGCGCACGGGTCGGACATCATACAAAAAAGCCCCGCGCCTGCGAACCCCGCAACGCAGGACTCTGACGGGGGGCTTTTAATAGATGTGGGTTCAGGGGTGCGCCAACAGTTCAGTCAGCTCACTGACCTGAGCGATTTCGCGCATGTCTTCCGGCATTGCGCGGATGCTGACAGCTTTGCCGGCCGCCTGTGCATCGCGCATGAAGCACAGCAGCAACGACAGGCCGACGCTGCTGGACTTCTTCACTGCCGAGCAATCGATCACCAACGAGCTTGCCTTGCTCGACTTGATCAGCGCCTGGCCTTCCCTTCTCAGGTCCGGCCCGGTGCGATAGTCCAGCACGCCACTGAGCACAAGCTCGTCGACATCACTCATACGCACTGCCGCCTCACTCATTGCGCTGGCTTCGCAGCAGCTTTGTCGGTTTCCTGCTTGGCCTTGGCCACTTCACCGGCCCAACCGTTGATCGTCTTGTCGAGGTCGTTGCCATTGCGCTGCATCGCGTCGGCAAACTGATCACGGAACAGCTTGCCAATGTTGATGCCATTGATGATCACGTTGCGCAGTTTCCACTCGCCGCCGATCTTCTCCAGCGTGTATTGCACTGGATAGATCGCGCCATTGCTGCCCTTGACGGTCATGTTGACGCTGGTGCGATCGCCCGACTCGTCCTTGGCAGGATCGACGGTGATGCCCTGGTTGTTGTACTCAAGCAGCGCGTTGCCGTAGAACTGGAACAGGCCACGCTTGAAGTTTTCCTGAAAGCGCTGCATCTGCTCGGGCGTCGCCTTACGCGAATACTTCACGGTCATGATGCTCTTGGAAATGCCTTCGGCATCTACCACAGGGCCGACAATGTTGTTCAGCGCGGTGTAGAAGTCCTGTGGGTCCTGCTTGTATTTCTCTTTGTTGGCCTGCAGATCGGCAAGCATCCGGTTCGTCGTGTCCTGAATCAGATCATGTGCCGATTGTCCCGGCGCAGCGTTAGCCATCAACGGCAGTGCCGCGAGCAACACCAACAGGCCACGTCGCAAGATAGAGATCATTCAAAAGCTCCTCATTTGGCGTCTTTGCTAACGGTATTGAGCAGGAATTTACCGATCAGGTCTTCCAGTACCAGTGACGACTGCGTGTCGTGGATGGTTCCGCCATCCTTCAACTGGGTGTCTTCGCCGCCGACACTGATACCGATGTACTTCTCGCCCAGCAGACCCGCGGTCAGGATAGACGCTGTGGAATCAACCGGCAGGTTGTCGACCTTTTTATCCACTTGCAGGGTGACCCGACCGGTAAAGCTGTCGCGATCCAGATCGATCGCCGTGACCTTGCCGATGGTCACACCGGCCATGGTCACTTTGGCTCTGACCGTCAAACCGGCGATATTGTCGAAATAGGCATACAGTTTATAAGTGTCGGTGGACGAAGTCGCAGACAGGCCACTGACCCGCAAGGCGAGCAGCAGCAAAGCCAGGATCCCTGCCAGCAGGAACAGGCCGACACCGATTTCCAGGGTGCGGTTTTGCATCAGAAATCTCCAAACATCAAAGCGGTCAGAATAAAGTCCAGGCCGAGCACTGCCAGCGAGGCAAACACCACGGTCTTGGTAGTGGCACGACTGATCCCCTCGGAAGTGGGCTCACAGTCATAGCCTTGAAATACGGCGATCCAGGTCACGACAAAGGCGAAAACGATGCTTTTGATCACGCCGTTGAGCACGTCGTCGACGAAGTTCACGCTGTTCTGCATGTTCGCCCAGTAGGAGCCTTCATACACGCCCAGCCAGTCGACGGCCACCCACGAACCGCCCCAGATGCCCACCACACTGAAGATCATCGCCAGCACTGGCAGGGAAATGAAACCGGCCCACAGCCGCGGGGCGATGATGTACTTGAGCGGATCGACACCGATCATTTCCAGGCTGGACAACTGCTCGGTGGACTTCATGTTGCCAATTTCGGCTGTCAGCGCCGAACCGGCGCGCCCGGCAAACAGCAACGCTGTGACCACCGGACCCAGCTCGCGCAACAGCGTCAGGGCAACCATCTGCCCCACCGCCTGCTCGGAACCATAGCTCGACAAAATACTGAAGCCCTGCAGGGCGAGGACCATGCCGATAAAGATGCCGGAGACCACGATGATCACCAGCGACATGACGCCTACCGAATGCAGCTGCTTGACCAGCAGGCCAAAACCGCCGCTGATGCCGCCGCGACCCAGCAAGGCATGAAACAGGAACAAGGTCGCACGACCAAACACCGCAACGGCGTCGATCGCCGCTTCGCCAAACCGGCGCACGCGTTCTATCAATGAAATTCTGCGCATCAGCGCTTCCCCAGAAGATCTGCGCGGTAATCCGTCGCTGGAAAGTGATACGGCACCGGGCCATCGGGGTCGCCGGTCATGAACTGACGAATGCGCGGCTCTTGCGAGTTCATCAACTCGTCCGGCGTGCCCTGCCCCAGCACCTGGCCGTCGCCCACGACATAGATGTAGTCGGCGATGCTCGCGGTTTCTGCCAGGTCGTGGGAGACCACGATGCTGGTGATCCCCAGCGCATCGTTGAGCAGACGGATCAGGCGCACCAGCACGCCCATGGCGATGGGGTCCTGGCCGACAAAGGGCTCGTCGTACATGAGAATCTGCGGGTCCAGCGCGATGGCACGCGCCAGTGCCACACGGCGCTTCATACCGCCGGACAATTCATCGGGCATCAAATCGATGGCGCCACGCAAACCCACCGCCTGCAACTTGAGCAGAACGATGTCGCGAATCATGTCTTCCGGCAGTTGGGTATGCACACGCAGGGGGAACGCCACGTTCTCGAAGACATCAAGATCGGTAAACAGCGCGCCGCTCTGAAACAGCACGCCCATGTGCTTGCGCGCATCGAACAGATCACTGCGCGACAGCGTCGGCAGGTTCTGGCCGTTGACCCAGACTTCGCCGCTGGACGGGCGCAACTGCGCGCCCATCATGCGCAACAGCGTGGTCTTGCCACACCCGGAAGGCCCCATGATGCCGGTGACTTTGCCGCGCGGGATGCGAATATCGACGTTATTGAAAATGCTGCGCGCACCGCGCTTGAAGGAAACTCCCTTCAGCTCGACCGCGTAGGCGTTATCGGCACTCATCTAAACTCCTTGCGATGCAGCCTCTCACTTGGATGCCAGGCTTTCAGTGGAAAGCACCTACATCCCGGGCAGGCCGAACTGGCGGCGAACTATATCACTGCAAAGGCCAAGCGCCCAAGCCTGAACCCCTCGCAGATCAGCGACATGAGAGGGTCGCCGCTTCTTTTAGAGGGTTTTGGTAACGAGTAATGACAAAGCACGACGAACTTGCGTGAGGCTTTGCAACTAAACCGCTATAATCGCCGCCTTTTCATCGGGCTAAACGATTCCTGACATGAGCAAAACCCGCGACCTGATTCAATCGGCACAACGCACCATCCGCCTCGAAGTGGAAGCCGTTCAAGGCTTGATGCCCCATATCGACGCCGATTTCGTGCGCGCCTGCGAGATGATTCTGGCCAGCAAGGGGCGTGTGGTCGTGGTCGGCATGGGCAAATCGGGGCACATCGGCAACAAGATTGCCGCCACCCTGGCCAGCACCGGCACCCCGGCGTTTTTCGTGCACCCGGCCGAAGCCAGCCACGGCGACATGGGCATGATCACTCGCGACGACGTGATCCTGGCCCTGTCGAACTCTGGCTCGACCAATGAAATCGTGACCTTGCTGCCCCTGATCAAACGCCTGGGCATCCAGTTGATCAGCCTCACCGGCAACCCGCAGTCGCCGCTGGCGAAGGCCGCCGAGGTCAATCTCAACGTTCACGTCGAGCACGAGGCCTGCCCGCTGAACCTGGCGCCGACCTCGTCGACGACGGCTGCGCTGGTCATGGGCGATGCCCTGGCGGTTGCGCTGCTGGAGGCGCGCGGCTTTACCGCTGAAGACTTCGCCTTCTCTCATCCGGGCGGAGCGCTTGGGCGTCGTCTGCTGCTGAAAGTGGAAAACGTCATGCACGCCGGACAGGAGCTGCCGCAAGTGCAACGCGGCACTTTGCTCAAGGACGCGCTGATGGAGATGACCCGCAAGGGCCTCGGCATGACCGTCATCCTTGAAGCCGACGGCAAGCTCGCGGGGATCTTCACCGACGGCGACTTGCGTCGCACCCTGGATCGCGCCATCGATATCCGCAGCGCCACCATTGATCAGGTGATGACCGCGCACGGCAAGACCGCCCGGCCCGAGATGCTCGCCGCCGAAGCCCTGAAAATCATGGAAGACCACCGAATCAACGCCCTGGTAGTCGTCGACGAGGAGGACCGCCCGATCGGCGCCTTCAACCTCTCCGATCTGCTGCGCGCAGGAGTCATGTAATGAGCAACGATCTGCTGCAACGCGGCAAAGCGATCAAACTGGCAGTCTTCGACGTCGATGGCGTCCTTACCGACGGACGTCTGTATTTCCTCGAAGACGGCAGCGAGTTCAAGACGTTCAACACCCTCGACGGCCAGGGCATCAAAATGCTGATGAATGCCGGCGTGCAGACGGCTATCATCAGTGGCCGCAAAACCCCGGTGGTCGAACGCCGTGCGAAAAACCTCGGCATTCCTCATCTGTTTCAGGGGCGCGAGGACAAACTGGTCGTTCTCGACGGCCTGCTGGCGCAACTGGGCCTAAGCTATGAACAGGTCGCCTACCTGGGTGACGATCTGCCTGACCTGCCGGTGATCCGCCGCGTGGGCCTGGGCATGGCCGTTGCCAACGCTGCCGATTTCGTCCGCGAACATGCCCACGGCGTGACCCGCGCCCGCGGCGGCGAAGGTGCCGCCCGCGAGTTCTGCGAATTGATCCTGCACGCCCAGGGCCGCCTCGATGCGGCCAACGCCGCGTACCTGTGAGCCTGACCATGTTTAGCAAAAAGTTTCGCAACTTCCTGCTGTTCGGCTGCATCGCTGCGATCTTCGCAGCGGTCGGCTATTGGAATATCAGCCCGGAGCGCTTTCTCGACAAGCCGCCGGTGTCGACCGCCGAAAACCCGATCGACTGGTACGCGACCAACACGCGCACCATTCAGTATCTGCCGGACGGCAAAGTGCAGTATGAGATGACCTCCGACAAGGCCGAGCACGTCAAGGCCACCGACGTCACGCTGGTCACCAGACCGGACTTGAACATGTATCGCGGCACCGACTTCCCATGGCACGTGACCAGTGAGCGCGGCGAAGTGAATTCGGGCGGTACCGAAGTGGAATTGATCGACTCGGTGCGCGTACAGCGTACCGATGAGAAAAATCGCGGCACCCTGATCACCAGCACCCGCATGACCGTGTTCCCGCAGCAAGAATATGCGCAGACCGCGCAACCCGTTAGAATCGAGGGCGCTGGCGGTGTATCGACTGGCGTCGGAATGAAAGCGTACCTGAAGGAAAGCAGGATACACCTGCAATCGAACGTAAGAGGACAGTATGAGGCTCGTTAAAACCCTCCCTATTTTGCTCAGTCTGGGCGCAGCACTGGGAAGCGTGAGCGCCTGGTCCCTGCCGAACGATCAGCAGCAACCGATCCGCATTCAGGCCGACGACGCCCAACTGGACGACAAGAATGGCATTGCCACCTATAAAGGTGACGTGATCATTACTCAGGGTTCGATGATCGTTAAAGGCAACACGGTGACCATGACTCGCGCGCCGAATGGCGACATCGACGTTGTGACCTCCGTGGGCAACCTGGCTTACTTCGAACAGTTGCAAACCCAGGGCGACACCAAACCGGTACAAGGCTACGGCGTGACGATTCAGTACCACGCCCAGCAAAACCGCGTCGTGCTGATCGACAAGGCCAAGGTCGTCGACAAGGACGGCAACGTTACTCAGGGCGAGAAAATCGTCTACGACACCGTGAAGAAACTCGCCAGCGCCGGTCGCGCCACGGGCAGCAAAGTCACCGAAGCGCGTCCGCGCATCGACATGGTGATCCAGCCGAAGAAGAAAACCGACGAGAAAACCCAGTAATGGCAACTCTGAAAGCTCAGCACCTGGCCAAGGCCTATAAAAGCCGCCAGGTCGTGCGTGACGTCAGCCTGTCGATCGACAGCGGTCAGATCGTCGGCCTGCTCGGTCCGAACGGCGCCGGCAAGACGACCTGCTTCTACATGATCGTCGGCCTGGTGCAGGCCGATCAGGGGCGCGTGCTGATCGATGATCTGGACGTCAGTCACCAGCCAATGCACGGTCGCGCCAAGGCCGGTATCGGCTATCTGCCGCAAGAAGCGTCGATCTTCCGCAAACTGTCGGTGGCCGACAACATCATGGCCATCCTCGAGACCCGTCAGGAACTCGACAAGGCCGGCCGCCGCAAGGAGCTGGAAAGCCTGCTGCAGGAATTCCACATCAGCCACATTCGCGACAGCCTCGGCATGAGCCTGTCCGGCGGGGAGCGTCGCCGTGTGGAAATCGCTCGCGCCCTGGCCACCGCGCCGAAATTCATCCTGCTCGACGAACCGTTCGCCGGTGTCGACCCGATCTCGGTCGGCGACATCAAGCAGATCATTCACCATCTCAAGGCCAAGGGCATCGGTGTGCTGATCACCGACCACAACGTCCGTGAGACCCTGGATATCTGCGAAACCGCCTATATCGTCAACGATGGCCAACTGATCGCTGAAGGCGATGCGCAAACCATTCTGGCCAACGATCTGGTCAAGGAAGTGTATCTGGGTCACGAATTCCGCCTGTAAGCGACAGTGCCCGGTGAGCCGCCCGGGCGCCGTATCGATTCGAGCCGGAATTTAATACGCTTTAATTGTTACAGCGCTCTAGGCAAACACTTCAGTTTCAGGCATATAATTTGCTTAAGTTTGGCGCTTCGGCGCCCTGTAGTGGATGGCGCATAGCGCCGGCGAATAAGGTGTTAAGCCCCTGCCATGAAACCATCGCTAGTCTTGAGAATGGGCCAGCAGCTGACGATGACACCGCAGCTGCAACAGGCCATCCGCCTGCTCCAATTGTCCACCCTGGATCTGCAACAGGAAATCCAGGAGGCCCTGGAATCCAATCCGATGCTCGAACGCCAGGAAGAAGGCGACGACTTCGACAATTCCGACCCGCTGGCCGACAGCACCGAACAAAAGCCCGCCGAAATTCAGGAACCGTCCTACCAGGAAGCCGCCCCGACGGTGGATAACCTCGAGGAAGGCGAATGGAACGAGCGCATCCCTAACGAACTTCCGGTCGATACCGCCTGGGAAGACGTCTACCAGACCAGCGCCAGCAGCCTGCCCAGCAGCGATGACGACGAGTGGGATTTCACCACCCGCACATCGGTTGGCGAAAGCCTGCAAAGCCATCTGCTGTGGCAACTGAATCTCGCGCCGATGTCCGACACCGACCGGCTGATCGCCGTGACACTGATCGATTGCATCAACAATCAGGGCTATCTCGACGAAACCCTCGACGAGATCCTTGAAGCATTCGATCCGGAACTGGACATCGAGCTGGACGAAATCGAAGCCGTCCTGCACCGCATCCAGCAGTTCGAACCCGCCGGCATCGGCGCCCGCAACCTCAGCGAGTGCCTGCTGCTGCAACTGCGTCAGTTGCCGGCCCGGACGCCGTGGCTGGCCGAGGCCAAACGTCTGGTCGCCGATTACATCGACCTGCTGGGCAGCCGCGATTACAGCCAGTTGATGCGCCGCATGAAGCTCAAGGAAGATGAGCTGCGCCAGGTCATCGAACTGGTGCAGAGCCTTAATCCGCGTCCGGGCTCACAGATCGAGTCCACCGAAGCCGAGTACGTCATCCCCGACGTCATCGTGCGCAAGGACAACGAACGCTGGCTGGTCGAGCTTAATCAGGAATCCGTACCGCGTCTGCGCGTCAACGCCCAGTACGCTGGCTTCGTCAAGCGCGCCGACACCAGCGCCGACAACACATTCATGCGCAATCAGTTGCAGGAAGCGCGCTGGTTCATCAAGAGCCTGCAGAGCCGCAACGAAACCCTGATGAAAGTGGCCACGCAGATTGTCGAGCATCAACGCGGCTTCCTGGAATACGGCGACGAAGCGATGAAGCCGCTGGTCCTGCATGACATCGCCGAAGCCGTAGGCATGCATGAATCGACGATTTCCCGGGTGACCACGCAGAAATTCATGCATACCCCACGCGGTATTTATGAACTGAAATACTTTTTCTCCAGCCACGTCAGCACCTCCGAAGGCGGCGAATGCTCGTCCACGGCGATCCGCGCGATCATTAAAAAACTGGTTGCCGCGGAAAATCAGAAAAAGCCGTTGAGCGACAGCAAGATCGCTGGTTTACTGGAGGCACAAGGCATTCAGGTGGCTCGCCGCACGGTCGCCAAGTACCGCGAATCCCTCGGGATCGCGCCTTCGAGCGAGCGCAAACGGTTGATGTAAGCCACGTTACAGCGTTCCAGTGGCAGGCTTTTCGGCCTGCCGCTTTATGCACTGGCAACGAAGGAGAAGCTGTATGCAAGTCAACATCAGTGGACACCAACTGGAAGTGACCGACCCCCTGCGCACCTACATCGGTGAAAAACTTGACCGACTGGAGAGGCATTTCGACAAAATCACTAACGTGCAAGTCACGATGTGCGTCGAAAAACTGCTGCAGAAGATCGAAGCCACACTGCATATACCCGGCGGAGAAGTAGTTGCCAACGCAGAGCACACAGACATGTATGCCGCGATTGACCTGCTGACCGACAAGCTGGATCGCCAACTCAAAAAGCATAAGGAAAAGACCCAGAGCCTCCTCCAGGGCGCGACCGGTCGTTAACCCCCCTATCCCATGATCCGACTTGAAACCATCCTGACCCCCGGCCGTTCCCAAGTGAACGCGCCGGGCGGCAGCAAGAAAAAAGCCCTCGAACAGATTGCCAACCTGATCCACCGCGAAGTGCCGGATCTGGCGATGCAGGATGTCTTCGAGGCCCTGGTTGCCCGTGAAAAACTCGGTTCCACCGGTTTTGGCAACGGCATCGCCATTCCCCACTGCCGCCTCAAGGGTTGCCAGTCGCCGATCAGCGCGCTGATGCACCTTGAAGCCCCGATTGATTTCGACGCCATCGACGGCGCCCCGGTGGACCTGCTGTTCGTATTGCTGGTACCGGAAGCCGCGACCGATGCACACCTGGAATTGCTGCGCCAGATCGCCAGCATGCTCGATCGCAAGGAAGTGCGCGACAGACTGCGCAGCGCGCCAAGCAACGAAGCGCTGTACCAGGTCGTCCTGGACGAGCAGAACGGGCACTAATCATGCGTTTGATCATCGTCAGCGGCCGTTCGGGCTCGGGTAAAAGTACCGCCCTGAATGTCCTCGAGGACAACGGCTATTACTGCATCGATAACCTGCCGGCTGGCCTGCTGCCGGAACTGGCCGAACGCGCGCTGATCCACACCGAACTGGCACAGCCGCTGGTGGCCGTATCGATCGATGCGCGCAACCTGCCGAGCCACCTGTCGCGCTTCCCCGAACTGCTCGAAGATGCCCGGAGCAAGCACATTCAGTGCGATGTGCTGTATCTGGATGCCGACGAGGAAACCCTGCTCAAGCGTTTCTCCGAAACGCGCCGTCGTCACCCGCTGAGCAACGCCGACCGTTCGCTGGCCGAGGCGATCAAGGATGAAAGCGCCCTGCTCGGCCCGATTGCCGATCTGGCTGACCTGAAGATCAACACCACGCATCTGAACCTCTATCAGTTGCGCGACACCATCAAGTTGCGTCTGCTGAACCAGCCGGAGCCGGGTACGGCGTTTCTGGTCGAGTCGTTTGGCTTCAAGCGCGGCATGCCGGTCGACGCCGACCTGGTCTTTGATGTGCGCTGCCTGCCCAACCCGTACTGGAAACCGGAGCTGCGCGAGCAGTCCGGTCTCGACGCGCCGGTGGCCGAGTACCTGGCGGAACAGCCGGATGTCGAAGAAATGTATCAGGACATCTTCGCCTACCTGCACAAGTGGCTGCCGCGCTTCGCCGCGAGCAATCGCGCCTACGTCACCGTCGCCATTGGCTGCACCGGCGGGCACCACCGCTCTGTCTACCTGACCGAACGCCTGGGTCAGGCCCTGCAAAAAACCTTGAAGAACGTCCAGGTTCGCCACCGCGACCTCACCTAAAGGATTCACACCGCGATGCCTGCTCGTGAAATCGAAATCATCAACAAATTGGGGCTGCACGCCCGAGCGTCGGCCAAGTTCGTCGGCGTTGCCGGCAAATTTCCGAACACGACGATAAGAGTGGGCCGCACGCCCGAGAGCACAGTGGACGGTAAAAGCATTATGGCAATGATGATGCTGGCGGCGGGCAAGGGCACCAAAATCCATTTGACCACCGAGGGCGAGCAAGCCCAGGAAGCCATGGACGCCCTGGTAGAACTGATCAACAACTACTTCGATGAAGGCGAGTGACCCTGTGGCGAGGGAGCTTGCTCCCGCTCGGCTGCGCAGCAGTCGTCAGTGCGGTGCAGCTGGAAAAAATCCAGCGGGGCCGCTTCGCAGCCCGGCGGGAGCAAGCTCCCACACCACAGCTCAACCCAACGCCGTATCCATGACCATCATCAGACAAAACCCGATCAACAAACCGAGACTCGCCAGCTTGTCATGACCATGACGGCGCGACTCCGGGATGACTTCGTGAGTGACCACCAGCAACATCGCCCCCGCCGCCAGTGCCAATCCCAGAGGCAACAGCACTTGCGCCAGACTCACCAGCCAGGCACACAACACTGCGAACACCGGTTCGACCAGACCTGACGCTGCGCCGATCAGGAATGCCCTGACACGCGACATCCCCGCCCCGGCCAGCACCAACGCAATCACCAACCCCTCCGGCACATCCTGCAAGGCGATACCCATCGCCAGGCTGTCCGCTTCCGGCATACCGCCGCCCGCAGACACACCGACCGCCATGCCTTCCGGAATGTTGTGCGCGATGATGGCGAACACGAACAGCCAGATCCGCGGTGGAATCACCGGATGCTCCAGCGTGCCGATGAGCATTTGCGGCGAAGCCCCCGACAGTCTGCGATCAACCAGGTACAGACCGAGCGCGCCCAGCAGGATGCCGAAACAGATCAGTCCGCTGGCCGCCCACGGAGTCAGGCCCAGACTTTCAGCAGCGGCGATGCCCGGCACGATCAGCGAGAATGCTGTCGCCGCCAGCATGACCCCGGCACCGAACCCCAGCAAGGTGTCGCTGAGCGCTTGCGGCATGCGCCGGATCACCAGCACCGGAACCGCGCCAAGCGCCGTGCCGAGGGCGCAGATCGCACCACCCTGCAAGGCTCTGGACAGTCTCGGCGCAAGATCCAGCCATTGCAGCCCGTGCGCGACCAGCAGGGTCATGCCCGCCAACAGCAACAGCGATCCCACGGCGTAACGAAACATACGCCCACTTGTGATCGCCAGTGTCTCAGTGCCCATAGTCAGCCTTGAATTGTTGTTATCGGAAACTCAGACCAGTGCGGCCTGGTAGCGCGCAGCGACTTCAGGCCAATTGATCACGTTGTAAAACGCATTGATGTATTCCGGACGACGATTCTGGTACCGCAGGTAATAAGCGTGTTCCCAGACATCGAGACCCAGAATCGGCGTGTTGCCGTTCATCAATGGACTGTCCTGATTGCCGCTGCTTTCCACGATCAGCTTTTTCTCCGGGGTCACGCTGAGCCAGGCCCAGCCGCTGCCGAAACGGGTCAGCGCGGCTTTGGTGAACGCTTCCTTGAAACGGTCGAGTCCGCCCAGTTGTTCATCAATGGCTTTGGCCAAAGCACCGTCGGGCTCGCCGCCGCCGTTGGGCACCATCACTTCCCAGAACAGCGAATGGTTGGCATGGCCGCCGCCCTGATTGATCACCGCTGCGCGAAGCTTTTCCGGCAACTGCTGCACACTGGCGACAAGTTTTTCCACTGGCCACTCGGCAAACTCGGTGCCTTCCACGGCGGCGTTAAGGTTGTTGATGTAGGTCTGGTGATGCTTGGTGTAGTGGATTTCCATGGTTTGCGCATCGATGTGCGGTTCGAGGGCATCGTAGGCGTAAGGCAAGGCAGGCAAGGTAAAAGCCATTTCAATGGACTCCATGGTGGTGAGGGGCTGAGGCGCGACGTGCATTGCCGGTGTCCGGGTGCAGCAGACGCTGGGTGCGCGGGTATTCGCCGTGCTCGCTGATGAAATTCAGCAGTTCGACGTAGGTCTTGCTGCTCTGGCGCAACGCCGCTTCACGCAGGGCCGGGCGCAAGCGTTCGTCCTGCATGGTCTGCAATAACCGTTGGTGGATGGCGCACAGATACTCGGCGCTCTCCTCCGGTTGATTCAGGCGCAGGTGCAAATCGGCGAGGTTGTGATGAGAGACGACGCAGGCCGCCACCGCTTCGTCGGCGTCCGTCCAGCGTTCGAACAACACTTGCGCCAGGGCCAGGGCTTGCAGGTAAGCCTCGCGGGCATCGATCAACTCGCCCAGCATGAAGCAGCGATTGGCCCGTTCGATCGTGCGTTTCCAGTGCTCCATGATGAACCTCCAAAGCGGTTGCGGGATTTACACGCCGCCGGCGGTGAGTTTCTCGGGGTTGAGCAACTCTTCCAGCTCCCGGCGTGACAGGTCGGTGTGTTCCAGCGCGACGTCGATCACCGCGCGACCTTCCCTGTAGGCCTGCTTGGCGATTTCGGCGGCCTTCTGGTAGCCGATGATCGGATTGAGCGCAGTCACCAGAATCGGGTTACGCGACAACGCTTCCTTGAGGCGCGCCTCGTTGACTTTGAAGCTGGCGATGGCCTTGTCACCGAGCAGGCGGCTGGCATTGGCCAGCAGCTCGATGCTGCTCAGCAGGTTGTCGGCGATGATCGGCAGCATCACATTGAGTTCGAAGTTGCCCGACTGACCGGCGACGGTGATCACCGAATCGTTGCCGATCACCTGCGCAGCGACCATGGCCGCGGCTTCCGGTATCACCGGATTGACCTTGCCCGGCATGATCGACGAGCCGGGTTGCAGGGCTTCGAGCTCGATTTCGCCGAGACCGGCGAGCGGGCCGGAGTTCATCCAGCGCAGGTCGTTGGCGATTTTCATCAGCGTCACGGCGCAGGCCTTGAGCTGACCGGAAACGGCGACGGCGGTGTCCTGCGAGCCGATCAGCGCGAACAGATCCTTGCCCGGGGTGAATTGCACGTCGGTCAGTTGGCTCAAATGCCGGCTGAAACGCGCCGCGAATTCAGGGTGCGCATTGACCCCGGTGCCGACCGCCGTGCCGCCCTGCGCCAGCGATTGCAGACTGGGCAGCACATCCTGCAAATGACCGATGTTGGCCTTGAGCTGCTGCGCCCAGCCATTAAGCACCTGACTCATGCGCACGGGCATCGCGTCCATCAGATGCGTGCGGCCGGTCTTGACGTGGTGATGCACTTGTCCGGCCTTGTGCTCAATGACTTGCACAAGATGCAGCAGCGCCGGCAGTAATTGTTCATGCAAGGCCAGCGCGGCGCTGACATGGATGGTGGTCGGGATGATGTCGTTGCTGCTCTGGCCGCAGTTGACGTGGTCGTTGGCATTGATCGACTCGCCAAGCAGACGGCTGGCCAGCGTAGCGATCACTTCATTGGCGTTCATGTTCGAGCTGGTGCCGGAACCGGTCTGGAAAATATCCACCGGGAAATGCTGCATGAAATCTCCTTCGAGCAGCCCTTGCGCGGCATCGCTGATGGCTTTGCCTTGCGCCGCGCTGATCTGGTTCAACTCGACGTTGGCGCGAGCGGCGGCAGCCTTGGCCAGAATCAGTGCGCGGACGAACTGGCGCGGCATCGGCTTGCCGCTGATCGGGAAGTTATTCACCGCGCGCTGGGTTTGCGCGCCGTAGAGCGCGTCGACCGGCACCTGCAGTTCGCCCATGCTGTCGCGCTCAATACGTGTCTTGGTCATGCGAGTGTCCTTGCAGCAATTCAGTAAGAGGGATCGAGGGTTGCAACTCGCATGTTGCGAGTTGCCAGGTGTAGCGCTGCCAGCGCTGGAGGCGGCATTGGCAAAGCGCCAGGCGCTCCATGTCGCGCAACGGCCGCCAGGCCTGATCGAGGCAGAGGCTGCGCCAGTGCCACGGCAAGGCCACATCAGTGGCGGTATCGAGCAACAGACGGAAAGAAGTTTCGGCGACGGTCCAGGGCGAGGTTGCCGTGCAACAGGACAGATAGCGTCCTTCGGCAAGGTAGTGTTCGATCAGGCGCGGCTCGTCAGGATTCAGTGCGCAACGGATCTGGCGACTCATCCAGCGCCAGCTTTCGAGGTAGGGCTGCTCGTGCAAGGCAGAACTCATGATCCGGGACTCGTGCGGAGATGAGATTCATTATTAGATGATAATGAGAACCAAAACAAGCCTGCATGCACGCAACCTTGTGGGAGCGGGCTTGCTCGCGAATGCGGTGTATCAGCCAGAGATGTTGTGACTGAAAGACCGCATTCGCGAGCAAGCCCGCTCCCACAGGAGATTTGTGCAAGCATAAAAAAAGGCACACCACCCGTTGAGGTGGCGCGCCTTTTTTGTGTAACGGCCGGGCTTAACTGCCCGCGACAGTCATCCGCTCGATCAACACCGAACCGGTGCGGATGTTGCTGCGCAGTTCCAGGTCATTCCCTACCGCGACAATCTGCTTGAACATGTCGCGCATGTTGCCGGCGATGGTCACTTCCTGCACCGCGAACTGGATTTCGCCGTTTTCGACCCAGAAACCCGCCGCCCCGCGCGAATAGTCGCCGGTGACCATGTTCAGGCCATGCCCCATCAACTCGGTGACCAGCAATCCGCGGCCCATGCGTTTCAGCAGCGCTGCCTGATCCTCATCGCCATGGGTGACGAACAGGTTGTGCACCCCGCCCGCGTTGGCGGTGCTCGGCATGCCCAGTTTGCGTCCGGAGTACGTACCCAGGATGTAGGACACCAACTCGCCTTTTTCGACGAACGGTTTGGCATAGGTCGCCAGGCCGTCGCCGTCATAGGAAGCGCTGCCCATGGCGCGCATCAGGTGCGGACGCTCGTCGATGGTCAACCATTCCGGGAACAGCTTCTGCCCCAGCGTGCCTTCCAGGAATGAAGACTTGCGATACAGGCTGCCGCCCGATACCGCCGACAGGAAGCTGCCGAACAAACCGCCCGCCAGCTCAGCGGAAAACAGCACTGGCACTTCGCAAGTCGGCACCGGGCGCGCGCCCAGACGGCTCGCCGCTCGCTGCGCGGCACGCTGGCCGATGCTCACCGGATCGGCGAGCAAGCTGCCCTGACGGTTGACGTCGTACCAGTAATCGCGCTGCATCTGGCCGTCCGCTTCGGCGATCATCACGCAACTGAGGCTGTGCCGCGTCGATGCGTAACCCCCGATGAAACCGTGGCTGTTGCCATAAACACGGCAACCCTGATGGGTGCTGAGCGTGGTGCCGTCGGCGTTCTTGATCCGCGCATCGGCATCAAAAGCCGCCGCCTCGCAGAGCAAGGCCTTCTCGATGGCTTGCTCCGGGGTGATATCCCATTCGTGGAACAGGTCGAAATCCTTGATGTCTTTGGCCATCAATGCCGCATCGGCAAGACCTGACGCTTCGTCCTCGGAGGTGTGCTTGGCGATCGCCAGTGCCGCCGCGACCGTTTCACGAATCGCCTCTGGCCCGGTGGCCGAGGTGCTGGCCGAGCCCTTGCGCTGGCCGACGTACAAGGTGATGCCAAAGCCCTGATCGCGGTTGAATTCGACCGTTTCGACCTCGCGCTGACGCACCGAAGTCGACAGCCCCTGCTCCAGCGACACCGCAACCTCACAGGCGCTGGCGCCCTGGCGCCTGGCTTCAGCGACGATCTGCTCAACCTGTTCCTGCAGTGCCGGCAATGCCTGCGGGCCGACGCTTTGAACTGCACTCATGCTCATCTCCACTCAAATTCTGCTTTCGGCTGGGGTCAACGAGCGACCGGGCCGGACAAGCGGCCCCCGACTGGTTATCATGGCGGCGTTTCTTTGCGGACTGCCACCATGGTTGATTCTTACGACGACTCCCTCGATACGGGAGAAAAAAGCAAATCTCAGGTCAAACGCGAGCTGCATGCTCTGGTTGACCTTGGCGAGCGCCTGACCACACTCAAGCCCGACTTGCAGGCAAAACTGCCGTTGACCGACGCTTTGCGTCGGGCATTGGCCGATGCGCCCAAGCACACCGCGAACATCGCGCGTAAACGGCATTTGCAGTTCATCGGCAAACTGATGCGCGACCAGGACACGGACGCGATTCTGACGTTGCTCGATCAACTCGATGCCTCCACTCGCCAGTACAACGAGCGTTTCCATAATCTGGAACGCTGGCGTGACCGCCTGATCGCGGGCGATGACGCCGTGCTGGAGAAATTCGTCGTCGAGTACCCGGACGCCGACCGTCAACAGCTACGCTCCCTGATCCGCCAGGCCCAGCACGAGGTTGCGCAAAACAAACCTCCTGCTTCCAGCCGCAAGATCTTCAAATACATCCGCGAGCTGGACGATAGACAACGCGGCCTGCGTTGATATTCGCCACCGGGTGGCCGCCCTGCGCGCCACCCGAAGCTCCACGTCCTCTTATGCGCCCGTGCCACCCACGGTGATCGCATCGATTTTCAGCGTTGGCTGACCGACACCCACCGGCACCGACTGCCCATCCTTGCCGCACGTGCCCACACCGCTGTCCAGCGCCAGATCGTTACCGACCATCGACACCCGGCTCATCGCCTCGGGGCCGTTGCCGATCAACGTCGCGCCTTTGACCGGCGCGGTGATTTTGCCGTCCTCGATCAGGTAGGCCTCGCTGGTGGAGAACACGAACTTGCCGCTGGTGATGTCGACCTGACCGCCGCCAAGGTTGGCGCAGTAGATGCCTTTCTTCACCGAAGCAATGATTTCCGCCGGATCGCTTTCGCCGCCGAGCATGTAAGTGTTTGTCATCCGTGGCATCGGCAGGTGCGCGTAGGATTCGCGGCGACCGTTACCAGTGCGCGCCACCCCCATCAGACGGGCATTGAGCTTGTCCTGCATGTAGCCCTTGAGCACACCGTTTTCGATCAGCGTGGTGCACTCGGTCGGGGTGCCTTCGTCATCGACACTCAGCGAACCGCGACGCCCGCTCAACGTGCCGTCATCGACGATGGTGCAGAGTTTCGAGGCAACCATTTCGCCCATGCGCCCGCTGTAGGCGGAGCTGCCCTTGCGGTTGAAATCGCCTTCCAGACCGTGACCGACCGCCTCGTGCAGCAGCACGCCGGACCATCCTGAACCCAGTACCACCGGCAGCGTACCGGCCGGCGCCGGGATCGCTTCCAGATTGACCAGCGCCTGACGCAACGCTTCCCGGGCATAGCCCATCGCGCGGTCCTCGGCGAGGAAATAACGGTAATCGGTACGTCCGCCGCCGCCATGTCCGCCACGCTCGCGACGGCCGTTCTGCTCGACGATGACACTGACGTTGAAACGCACCAGCGGTCGCACATCGGCGGCCAGGCCACCGTCGGTAGATGCCACCAGGATGCGCTCCCAGACACCGGCCATGCTCACGCTGACCTGTTGAATGCGCGGGTCGAGCGCGCGCGTGGCGACGTCGATGCGCTTGAGCAATTCGACTTTTTCGGCCCGGCTCAGCACTTCCAGCGGGTTGTCCGGCGCATACAGTTGCGCGACATCCTGGGTGCTGAACGCCTGCACGGTGCCGTTCTGCCCGGCGCGGGAGATCGAGCGCGCCGCACGGGCCGCAGCGCCGAGGGCTTCGAGGGTGATCGCGTTGCTGTAGGCAAAACCGGTTTTTTCACCGGACTGCGCGCGCACGCCAACGCCCTGGTCGAGGTTGAAGCTGCCTTCCTTGACGATGCCGTCTTCCAGCGACCACGACTCGGAAATCTGCCCCTGGAAATACAGATCGGCGGCATCGATGCCAGGGCCGGCAAGATCGCCGAGCACACCTTGCAGGCTCTCGATCGTCACGCCACCGGGCGCCAATAGATGATCACTGACTGAGGACAACAACTCGCTCATAGGTTTACGCCTTAAATTCGTGTTCTGAAGCAGGTCGCTGGGCGCCCTGCGAGAAAAACCGCCGATGACGCGTCACCGGCATGCGCGCCCGAATGGACGCCTGTTCATCGCTGTCGCGAGCGGCCAACAACACCGCTTCGCCTTGATCCTGTTGGGCCAGTACGCGCCCCCACGGGTCGACAATTGCCGCATGGCCGAAGGTTTCGCGCGGTCCCGGGTGGGTTCCGCCCTGTGCGGCCGCCAGCACATAACATTGAGTCTCGATGGCACGCGCGCGAATCAGCACATCCCAATGCGCGGCGCCGGTCACGGCAGTAAACGCCGACGGTGCGGTAATCAATTCGGCACCGGCAGCACGCAATTCGCTGTACAGCTCCGGGAAGCGCAAGTCATAACACACCGTCAGTCCGACGCGTCCAACCGGCGTGTCCGCCACCACTACATTGCTGCCATAAGCATAGTCATCGGACTCGCGGTAACGACCGCGATTGTCCGCCACGTCGACATCGAACAGATGCAGCTTGTCATAGCGCGCGACGATCTCGCCGTGTTCGTTGATCAACAGCGAGCAGGCGTTGGCCTTGGCCATGGGTTGCCCCAGCGGCGGCAACGGCAATGTGCCGGCGACTATCCATAAGGTGAGGTCGCGGGCGGTCTGTTTCAACCATGGCAGGATCGACCCTTCGCCCAAGGCTTCGGCGCGGCCGATATCGGCGACGTCGCGACGACCCATGGCGGCGAAGTTTTCCGGCAGTACCGCGAGCTTCGCCCCGCCAGCGGCCGCCTGTTCAAGCAGGCGCCGGGCCTGAGCCAGATTGGCCAGCACGTCACTCTGGCTGACCATTTGAATCACCGCTAAAGACATGGCGAACTCCCAAAGAGGTAGGTGGCCATGCTACTCCATCGCTTCAAGGCCGGGCCGTTCAAAAAGGCTTGTCGAAGGTGATTTTCGGCTCTTTCCATGGGCCTTTGACGGTGTACTTCACACTGGCGAAGCGTGCCACGCGGTCACCGATCAGCTTGTCGATAAGGAACAACGCACCGCCGACCGCCGGTGCGCCGACGATCAGCGCGGCGATCGGCAGGTTATTGGTCACCGGCAAGGTCACCAGCAATTTCGCATCCACCTTGTCACCCACCAGATCCAGTGTGCCGTCCAGCTCAAGATTGCTCGAAGGGCCGGTCAGGCGAATCGGTTCTCGCGTCACATAGACGCCGTTGTTCGCCACCAGCAGACCTTTGACCCGGTCATAGCTCAAGCCCTTGCCGAACAGGTCGGAGAAGTCCAGGCGCAGACGCCGGCCGATCGAATTGAAGTTGAGCAGGCCGAACACCCGCAGCGCCTGAGCGCCGCCCTCCACTTCAACGAACTGGCCCTTGTTCAGCGAGGCATCCAGAGTGCCGGAGAAGCGTTTGGTCGCCAGCCACGCCGGCGAGCCCGGCCAGCGGCCATCGACGTCCATGTGGAATTCTTCGCTGGTCACGCTCGGTGCGAAGCCCCAGCCCTTGAGCACATCGGCGAGGTTCTTGCCGCCGATGCGGCCCTTGTACCAACTGCTGGTCGATCCCGGCGCGCCTTCCCAGCCGCCATTGCCTTGCAACAGGATGCCTTTGAGCCCCATGTCGAGGTTGTTCAGGGCGATGCCTTTGGCGGTCGGCCGCACTTTCAGTGACCAGCCACCGACCAGATCCGGGCCGAGGAACAGTTGGTTGAGGGTGATATCCAATGCCGGAATTTTCGTCGGATCGACCGAGGCCAGCGGGTCAGGCGCGTTTTCGTCGGCCTGCACCGCCGGGTCGGGAGCGGGCAGCTTGACGTATTGCAGGTTCACTGCAATCGGCACGCCTTTGGCGTCCGGCAGGCTGGCCGTGCCTTTGGCTTGCTGGCTCTCGAGCGCCAGGTTCCAGGCTGCCGGCTTGCGGTTGAGCTGCACCGAAGCCTGATCCAGCGTGGTGCCGAACGCGGTCAGCTTGCCAACCTTGAAGTCCGCACTGCTGAGTAGCTTGTTGGCGCTGCCACCGACATCCTGTCCGGCGTATTTACTCAGCACGTCCTGCCACGGCGCGACGTCGAGTTCCGACAGCACGCCACGTATGCGCAGGCCTCTGGATCCCGGCAGCAGCGCCTCGCCGGCACCGAGGAACAACTCGCCCCGACCGTCGGCAAAACTGGCCGGCGGCGAGGCGAAGGTGAAACTGGCGAGTTGATCGTAGCTGACCCAATAACGCCGCTCCTGGCCCTGCAAGGTCATGCGGAACACGGTGTCGCGCCCGACATCGGCGGCCATGCCGAACGGCGCAGGCAGATCCACTGCCACGCCCTTGAGGCTGGAACTGACCATCAACTGGCTGTCGGCGCCGTCGAGGGTCAATTGCAACTGATACGGAATCGTCCCCGACACCGGCAACGGCTGCGTCACGCCAAGCCAGTCGGTGAGTTTCTTGACTTCAACCTGCCCCGACGCTGCGACGCGGGTCCTGAGCTTGTTGGGGCTGCCGTCGGCAAAAATCTGCGCGCTCACCGGTTTGTCGAAAGCCCGCGCAGTGATGTTCTGCCCGCTCAAGCCTTTGGCGCTGTCGAAGCGAAAATCGCCCTTGAGCTGGGTCAGCTCCAGCGTCGGCTCGGCCAGCTTCAGTCGTGCGTTGGCGGTCTTGAAGTCGACGAGAATTTTCGGCTGATCGCCCTTGGCCAGCGGAACGTCCAGTTTGAGCTTGCCGCTCAGGTCCCCGGCGCCTTCCCAGCCGGCAAAGGTTTCGGCCGTACCGATCGGCGCTTCCTGAAGAATTTTCAAACCGTCGCCCAGACCACCGGCGAATGCGCCATCGAGCAGCAGGTGCGTGTTCTGCCCGGCGGGCACGTGGGGAATATTGACGAAGACATCGCTGACTTGCGTATCGAGCAACTGGCCCTTGCTGGCCCAGATGCGTACGCCGCTGTCTTCAATGAACACGTCACCGCTGACCTTGCTCACGTGCGGCCAGCCCGGCTGGAACGCCAGCTCGGCGTCATGCACCTTGAAGAACAAGCTGATGCTGCGGTCGGCCTCACCGGCATTCTTGCTCAGTGATCCCTGATACTGGAAGAAACCCTGATCCACCGCGCCCTTGAGAATCGCCGTGCGCAGCCATTCATCCAGCGCCGGGCTCAACACGGCGGGCAGGTATTTGGCCGTGTAGCGACCGTCGCCCTCGACCAGGCCGACGCGCAGGTCCATGTAGTCTTCCTGGCTATGGTCGAAGTGCAGGCGAATCAGGAAGTCGCCGGCAATCTTGCCCTCCTCGCCCAGCACTTTCAGGTAGGGCGCGATCAGGGTGAAACCGTCCTTGTCGAGCTTCCAGGTCAGCCGCGCATTGGCCTGCAGGTATTGCCACGGCTTGGCGAAAATCGGGTCGAGGTGCAGGACAAAATCCTTGCTGTCCAGGCGCAGCTCGCCGCCGTCGAGATTGCCGGCGAGGCTGCCGCTGACATTTCGCGCCGCGGGCGCACCGTGGTAGGCGTCGAAACCGACGTTATCCAGGTTGGCGGCAAAGCCGAATTTGTTGCCGTCGGTGGCGTTCGGGCGAAAATCGAGCAGGACATTGCGCAAGCCGCCGGTCACCTTCAAGCGTTCAACAGCCGTGGCGACACCCTGTGGCAACGGCCCCAGCGCATTGAGCAGCGGCGTGATCGGCGTCAGGTCGAGGCGGTCGGCCTGCAAATGCCAAAGTTCTTCAACCGTGTCGCTCGCCCGGGTCTGTTGTACCTGAACGCGGGACTCCCAGCGGGTTTCACCGAAGCTCATCGCCAGCGAATCGAGGGTGATCGTCGCGCCCTTGGCGCTATTCTGGTAATACGCATTCAGCGCCAGATTGTCGATCTGGATCGGTTTGCGCTCGGCATAGGCACCGGTGACTTGCGGTGCATTCAGGCGTAGCGCGGCGCTTTGCAGGGCTCCTTCGGCCCAATCGACCCACAACTCACCGCCGGCCTTGATCCGGGAAAAATTCCACTGCTGTGTCAGACGCTCGGGCAACCACTTCGACCAGTCGCTCTGCGGCAGGCTGGCGTATGCCTCGATGGCGCTGTTCTGCCATTGATCCGGACGAATCCGCGTGCGCAGGTTCAGCGCGACAGGCTGGCCGTCAGGCAGGGTCAAACGGGCATCGAGACGTTGGCGGCTGGCGCCGGTGTGCAGATTCAGCCCGACATAAGTGAGCGTCATCGGCGGGTGATCGAGCGGTTGCAGAGTCACCTGGCTGTCGAGCACCGACAATTGTCTGATCATCTGCGAACGCTGGAACAACCGGGCCGGATCGAACGGTTGATCCTTCTGCATCGGCAAGCCTTCCAGCGCCCAGCTACCGTCTTCGGCTTCCTTGAGGCTGATCTTCAAGCCGTTGAGTTCGATGTGCGCGAGGCGTACTTCGCGGGCCAGCACACTGGCCCAAAGGTCCGGCACCACCCGCACGCGATCCAGCCGCAACGCGTTGGTGCCGTCGCCGACCATCACGTCATGGGCCAGCAGGATCGGCGCGAAACCGCTCCAGTTGCCTTCCAGCTCGCCAATCTGCAACGGCATACCGAGGGCGGCGCTGGCCTTGTCTTCAAGATCGGCGCGGTATTCGGCCACCAGTGGGGTCAGCTCGCGGCCCAGACTGACGTACAAGGCCATCAACACCAGAACCAACGCGCACAGGCCCAGCCCCCAACGGGTGAGTGCGGCCAAAATGCGTGTCAGACGTTCCATGTCAGTTGGCTCCCATGGCAAAATTACTGCGAAAAGCTGAGGCCAGCCGCGTTGAATGAAAGGTGACGCAGGGCTTCAGAGCAGCACCACGTCATATTGTTCCTGGGAATACATGGTTTCTACCTGGAAGCGTATGGTGCGACCGATGAAGCCTTCAAGCTCGGCGACGTTACCGGACTCTTCGTCGAGCAGGCGATCGACCACTTTCTGGTTGGCCAGCACCCGATAACCCTCGGCCTGATAGGCCCGCGCCTCGCGCAGGATCTCGCGGAAGATCTCGTAACAGATGGTTTCGGCGGTCTTCAATTTGCCCCGTCCCTGGCAACTGCTGCACGGTTCGCACAGCACTTGTTCGAGGCTTTCGCGGGTGCGCTTGCGCGTCATCTGCACCAAACCCAACTCGGTGATGCCGATGATGTTGGTCTTGGCGTGATCGCGCTCAAGCTGTTTTTCCAGGGTGCGCAACACTTGCCGCTGGTGCTCTTCGTCTTCCATGTCGATGAAGTCGATGATGATGATCCCGCCCAGATTGCGCAGGCGCATCTGCCGGGCAATCGCCGTGGCTGCTTCGAGGTTGGTCTTGAAAATGGTTTCTTCGAGATTGCGATGGCCGACGAAGGCGCCCGTGTTCACATCGATGGTGGTCATGGCTTCCGCCGGGTCGATCACCAGATAGCCGCCGGATTTCAGCGGTACCTTGCGTTCCAGTGCGCGCTGGATTTCGTCTTCGACGCCATACAGGTCGAAGATCGGCCGTTCGCCCGGGTAGTGTTCCAGACGATCGGCGATTTCCGGCATCAGTTCGGCGACGAACTGCGTGGTTTTCTGGAAGGTTTCCCGGGAATCGATGCGGATTTTCTCGATTTTCGGATTGACCAGGTCGCGCAGGGTACGCAAGGCCAGGCCGAGGTCTTCGTAAATCACGCTCGGCGCGGCAATGGTCTTGATCTGTTCATTGATCTGATCCCACAGGCGGCGCAGGTAGCGGATGTCCATGAGAATTTCATCTGCGCCCGCGCCTTCAGCAGCCGTGCGCAGAATGAAGCCGCCGGCCTCTTTGATGCCTTCTTTGGCCACGCAATCGCTGACCACTTGCTTGAGGCGTTCGCGTTCGGCTTCGTCTTCGATCTTCAGCGAAATGCCGACGTGCGCGGTGCGCGGCATGTACACCAGATAACGCGAAGGAATCGACAGTTGCGTGGTCAGGCGCGCACCTTTGGAGCCGATCGGGTCCTTGGTGACTTGCACTATCAGGCTCTGGCCCTCGTGCACCAGCGAGCTGATGCTTTCCACCGCCGGCCCTTCACGCAAGGAAATTTCAGCGGCGTGAATAAACGCGGCGCGGTCCAGGCCGATGTCGACGAACGCTGCCTGCATGCCTGGCAGTACCCGAACGATCTTGCCTTTATAAATGTTGCCGACGATTCCGCGTTTTTGCGTGCGCTCAACGTGGACTTCTTGCAGCACACCGTTTTCGACCACTGCCACGCGCGACTCCATCGGCGTGATGTTGATCAGAATCTCTTCACTCATGGCAGGATCTCGTTCAGGCATGTTCACGATTGTGGCCGCATCTGGATTCGTACGACGCTCAGGGCGTGTTCAGGTTTTGCCAACAGGGTATGCCGAAATGGCCCAGCACCTCAGAGGTTTCGCACAGCGGCAGGCCGACCACGGCCGAATAGCTGCCATCGAGTCCGGCGACAAACACCGCGCCGAGGCCCTGAATGCCATAGCCGCCGGCCTTGTCGCACGGTTCGCCGCTGGCCCAGTAGGCGGCGGCCTCATCGCGGCTGATCGGGCGAAAGCGCACACGACTGCGCACCACCCGCGACTCGCAGCGCTCGCCTTCGAGCACGGCGATGGCGGTCAGCACATCATGCTCGTTGCCAGACAACATCATCAGCATGGCGCATGCGTCGGCTTCGTCCACCGGTTTGCCAAGAATTTTGCCGTCGAGCACCACAGCGGTATCGGCCCCCAGTACACAAAACGGCTGGTCGGCGACGACCGCGCGGCGTCCGGCCTCAGCCTTGCCACGCGCGAGGCGTTCGACATAGGCCGAGGGCGATTCGTCAGGAAGCGGGGTTTCGTCGATGTCCGCGCTGATGGCGGTGAACCGCACGCCGATCTGCGCGAGCAGTTCACGGCGACGTGGCGATCCGGAGGCGAGGTAAAGCAGTTTCATCAAACCATCTCCCTGTTCAGTGCCCTGCTTCACCGGTTCAATAGATTCTGTAGCGTCGGCACATTCCGCGTAGAGCGAAGCTGACCCACGGCCAGAGCAAGGCGCTGACCAGTGCCGGCAGGACCAGCGCCAGGGTCGGCTGACGATTACCGGTCAAGGCGCTCAGCCACAGTTGCGCCAGTTGCGCGAGGCCGAAGATCACCAGGATCACCAGACACTGCTGCCACATCGGAAACATGCGCAGACGCTGCTGCAGTGACAGGACGAGGAAGGTGATCAGGGTCAGGATCAGCGCGTTCTGCCCGAGCAGGTCGCCCTGCAGAACGTCTTCGGCCAGCCCCAGACAGAATGCGGTGACCATGCCAACCGTGTGCGGCATGTACAGCGCCCAGAAGGTCACGAGCAAGGCCAGCCACAGCGGGCGGAGGATTTCCATGAAGATTGGCAGCGGTGAAACGCTGAGCAGGATGCCGACGAAGAACGTCAGCCAGATCATCCAGCCGTTTCCGGATTTTTTCGCGCCGACCATTATTCTCGTCCCCCGGTAGTCGCTGGCGGTTTCGCCGGTGGTTTGCTGGCTGCCGGTGGTTTGGCAGCGGCGGGTGTGACTGCGGGCGCTGCGGCTTCGGCGGCAGGAGCTGGTGCTGTCGACGGCGTCGCGGGCATGATCAGCGGTTTCGGCACACCGGCCGGCAACGTCGGACCGCCACCATGCGCGTCGAGCGCTTCCTGCGCCTGGGCGGCGTCATTGGCGCGCTCTTCGGCGGTGCGGCTGTCGCTGAACACCAGCAGCAGATAGCGGCTGCGGTTCAGGGCGGCGGTTGGCACGGCGCGGACGATGGCGAACGGCTGGCCGGAATCGTGGATGACTTCCTTGACCGTGGCCACCGGATAACCGGCCGGAAAGCGCTGGCCGAGGCCGGAGCTGACCAGCAGATCGCCTTCCTTGATGTCCGCCGTGTCAGCGACATGGCGCAATTCCAGACGCTCCGGGTTGCCGGTGCCGCTGGCAATCGCGCGCAGACCGTTGCGGTTGACCTGCACCGGAATGCTGTGGGTGGTGTCGGTCAACAGCAGCACACGTGAGGTGTATGGCATCAACTCAACCACCTGGCCCATCAGCCCCCGTGCATCGAGCACCGGTTGGCCCAGCACGACGCCGTCGCGCTCACCTTTGTTGATGATGATGCGATGGGTGAAAGGGTTGGGGTCCATGCCGATCAACTCGGCCACTTCGACCTTTTCGTTGACCAGTGCGGAGGAATTGAGCAACTCGCGCAACCGAACGTTCTGCTCGGTCAGGGCCGCGAGCTTTTGCATGCGCCCCTGCAACAGCAGGTTCTCGGTCTTGAGTTTTTCGTTTTCGGCGACGAGCTCGGTGCGACTGCCGAACTGACTGGCGACCCCTTCCCACAACCGGCCGGGCAGGTCAGTGATCCAGTAGGCATCCATGAGCACCAGCGACGCTTGCTTGCGCGCGGGCTTGAGCAGGTCGAAACGCGCATCGACGACCATCAGCGCGACCGACAGCACGGCCAGCACCAACAGGCGCACGCCCAACGAAGGGCCCTTGGCGAAAAGCGGTTTAATAAGCCGCTCCTCCCAGGCAAATGTTCTGTTTATTCATACGGCATCAAACCGGCCTGGATGAAGACTGACAGAAGATAAACGCCAACAGGCAGCACTGCAAAGTGCTGCCTGTGCGTTCACCCACGTATTGCAACCAACGCATCAAATGGTGTGAAAGCGTAGCGAGCGACGGCAAGACAAGGCAAAAACAGGCGAGGAAGCGGAGTTTACGGGTTGTAAATGAGCATTCCGAGCCTGTTTTTAACGCAGTATTGCGCGCGTAAAGCCGAAGGCTCCCAGCCCTGAGTAGCTTTCACGCCGTTTGATTATTCGCTGGAGAGCAAATCCATGGTGTGCTTATCCATCATTTCCAGCGCACGGCCACCGCCGCGAGCCACACAGGTCAGCGGATCTTCGGCAACGATCACCGGCAGACCGGTTTCCTGAGCCAGCAACTTGTCCAGGTCACGCAGCAGCGCGCCACCACCGGTCAGCACCAGGCCGCGCTCGGCGATGTCGGAAGCCAGTTCCGGCGGCGACTGCTCCAGCGCGCTCTTCACGGCCTGAACGATGGTGGCCAGCGACTCTTGCAGAGCTTCCAGCACTTCGTTGGAGTTCAGGGTGAATGCACGTGGAACGCCTTCGGCCAGGTTGCGACCGCGAACATCGACTTCGCGCACTTCGCCGCCCGGGTAGGCCGTACCGATTTCCTGCTTGATGCGCTCAGCGGTGGATTCACCGATCAGGCTGCCGTAGTTGCGACGCACGTAAGTGATGATCGCTTCGTCGAAACGGTCGCCGCCCACTCGTACGGATTCGGCGTAGACCACACCGTTGAGGGAGATCAGGGCGATTTCGGTGGTACCACCACCGATGTCCACGACCATCGAACCGCGGGCTTCTTCAACCGGCAGACCGGCACCGATCGCAGCGGCCATTGGCTCTTCGATCAGGAACACTTCACGGGCACCGGCGCCAAGGGCCGATTCACGGATGGCACGACGCTCAACCTGGGTGGACTTGCAGGGAACGCAGATCAGCACACGAGGGCTGGGCTGCAGAAAGCTGTTTTCATGAACCTTGTTGATAAAGTACTGCAGCATCTTTTCGCAGACGCTGAAGTCGGCGATCACGCCGTCCTTCATCGGACGAATGGCAGCAATGTTGCCCGGCGTACGGCCGAGCATGCGCTTGGCCTCGGTGCCGACAGCGACGACACTTTTCTGGTTACCGTGTGTCCGAATGGCCACAACCGATGGCTCATTCAGGACGATACCGCGCTCGCGCACGTAAATAAGGGTGTTGGCAGTGCCCAGGTCAATGGAAAGATCGCTGGAAAACATGCCACGCAGTTTCTTGAACATGGGAAAGGGACCCTAGGCAACGCGTGGGTAAAAAAGTGCGGCAAACTCTAACAACGACAGGGATTTTGGGCAAGGCGCCAATATGTTAAATTGGCCGCTTTTCTGTGCACCAAGCCCCACAATCGCGGCCTTATGACCGTAGAAGTGCGGTAGTGTTCCGACAATCTAACACACGGACGCCGTCCGTTCTGTTTTCCACTGGAGAATCCCGATGGCGCTAGAACGCTCCGACGTGGAAAAAATCGCGCATCTGGCCTGCCTTGGCCTCAACGATGCCGATCTTCCACACATTACTTCCGCCCTCAACAGCATTCTCGGGCTGGTCGACGAGATGCAGGCCGTCAATACCGACGGTATCGAGCCTTTGGCCCACCCTCTGGAAGCCAGTCAGCGCCTGCGTGCCGACGTCGTGACCGAGACGAATAACCGCGAGGCCTACCAGTCCATCGCACCAGCGGTCGAAAACGGCCTGTACCTGGTTCCGAAAGTCATCGACTAAAGGGAAAGAGCCTGCAATGCATCAAATGACTCTGGCCGAGATCGCCCGCGGTCTCGCCGATAAAAAGTTTTCCTCCGAAGAGCTGACCAAAGTCCTGCTGGCGCGTATTACCCAGCTCGATCCGCAGCTCAACAGTTTCATCAGCCTCACCGAAGAGCTGGCCCTCGAGCAGGCGAAAGCCGCCGATGCGCGCCGGGCCAACGGTGAGAGCGGCGCCCTGCTCGGCGCGCCGATCGCCCACAAGGACCTGTTCTGCACCCAGGGCATTCGCACCAGCTGCGGCTCGAAGATGCTCGACAACTTCAAGGCACCGTACGACGCCACCGTGGTGGCGAAACTCGCCGCCGCCGGCGCCGTGACCCTGGGCAAGACCAACATGGACGAATTCGCCATGGGTTCGGCCAACGAGTCGAGCTGGTACGGCGCGGTGAAAAACCCGTGGAACCTGGAACACGTACCGGGCGGTTCGTCCGGTGGTTCGGCCGCTGCTGTGGCCGCGCGCCTGTTGCCTGCCGCGACCGCCACCGACACCGGCGGCTCGATCCGCCAGCCAGCCGCCTTCACCAACCTCACCGGTCTGAAGCCTACCTACGGTCGCGTTTCGCGCTGGGGCATGATTGCCTACGCGTCCAGCCTCGATCAGGGCGGCCCGTTGGCGCGCACTGCCGAAGACTGCGCGATCCTGCTGCAAGGCATGGCCGGTTTCGACCAGAACGATTCGACTAGCATCGATGAGCCGGTGCCGGATTACTCCGCCAGCCTCGGCGATTCGCTGCAGGGCCTGCGCATCGGCGTGCCGAAGGAATACTTCAGCGCCGGTCTCGACCCGCGCATCGCCGAGCTAATCCAGAACAGCATCCAGCAGTTGCAGAAGCTCGGTGCGGTGATCAAGGAAATCAGCCTGCCGAACATGCAGCACGCGATTCCGGCGTACTACGTGATCGCCCCGGCAGAAGCGTCTTCCAACCTGTCGCGTTTCGACGGCGTGCGTTTTGGCCATCGCTGCGAGAACCCGGCAAACCTGATCGACCTGTACAAGCGCTCCCGAGGCGAAGGCTTCGGTGCCGAAGTGCAGCGCCGGATCATGGTCGGTGCCTATGCGCTGTCCGCCGGTTACTACGACGCCTACTACCTGAAAGCGCAGAAGATCCGTCGTCTGGTGAAAAACGACTTCATGGCGGCCTTCAATGAGGTCGACGTCATCCTCGGCCCGACCACGCCGAACCCGGCCTGGAAGCTCGGCGCGAAGAACAGCGACCCGGTCGCTGCCTATCTGGAAGACGTCTACACCATCACCGCCAACCTCGCCGGCCTGCCGGGCCTGTCGATGCCGGCCGGTTTTGTCGACGGTCTGCCGGTGGGCGTGCAATTGCTCGCGCCGTACTTCCAGGAAGGTCGCCTGCTCAATGTGGCGCACCAGTACCAGCTCAATACCGACTGGCACACTCGCACCCCAACCGGCTTCTGAGGAGATACACATGCAATGGGAAGTCGTGATCGGGCTGGAGATTCACACTCAGCTCACCACCCGGTCGAAAATCTTTTCCGGTAGTTCCACCACGTTCGGTTCCGAGCCGAACACCCAGGCCAGCCTGATCGACCTGGGCATGCCCGGCGTGCTGCCGGTGCTCAACCAGGAAGCCGTGCGGATGGCGGTGATGTTCGGTCTGGCGATTGACGCCGAGATCGGCCAGCACAACGTGTTTGCCCGGAAAAACTATTTCTATCCAGACCTGCCGAAGGGCTACCAGATCAGCCAGATGGAACTGCCGATCGTCGGCAAGGGCCACCTGGACATCGCGCTGGAAGACGGCACGGTCAAACGCGTCGGCATCACCCGCGCGCACCTGGAAGAAGACGCCGGCAAGAGCCTGCACGAGGAATTCAACGGCGCCACTGGCATCGACCTGAACCGTGCCGGCACGCCGCTGCTGGAGATCGTTTCCGAACCGGACATGCGCAGCGCCAAGGAAGCCGTGGCGTACGTCAAGGCAATCCACGCGCTAGTGCGCTACCTGGGCATCTGCGACGGCAACATGGCCGAAGGCTCGCTGCGTTGCGACTGCAACGTGTCGATCCGTCCGAAGGGCCAGGCCGAGTTCGGTACGCGCTGCGAGATCAAGAACGTCAACTCGTTCCGCTTCATCGAGAAGGCGATCAACTCCGAAATCCAGCGGCAGATCGAGCTGATCGAAGACGGCGGCAAAGTCATTCAGCAAACCCGTCTGTACGATCCGAACAAGGACGAGACCCGTCCGATGCGTTCGAAAGAGGAAGCCAACGACTACCGTTACTTCCCCGATCCGGACTTGCTGCCGGTGGTCATTGAAGAGTCGTTCCTCGGCGAGGTGCGTGCAACTCTGCCGGAACTGCCACCGCAAAAGCGCGAGCGTTTCCAGAGCCAGTTCGGTCTGTCGGCCTACGACGCCAACGTGCTGGCGACCAGCCGTGAGCAGGCGGACTACTTCGAGAAAGTCGCGGCCATTGGTGGCGACGCGAAACTGGCGGCGAACTGGGTGATGGTCGAGTTGGGCAGCCTGCTCAACAAGCAAGGCCTGGACATCGAGGAATCGCCAGTGTCCGCCGAGCAACTGGGCGGCATGCTGCAGCGCATCAAGGACAACACCATCTCCGGCAAGATCGCCAAGGTTGTGTTCGAAGCGATGGCCAGCGGCGAAGGCAGCGCTGACGAGATCATCGAAAAGCGCGGCCTCAAGCAGGTCACCGACACCGGCGCGATCTCCGCCGTGCTCGACGAAATGCTCGCGGCCAACGCCGAGCAGGTCGAACAGTACCGCGCGGCTGACGAAGCCAAACGCGGCAAGATGTTCGGCTTCTTTGTCGGCCAGGCCATGAAAGCCTCCAAAGGCAAGGCCAACCCGCAGCAGGTGAACGAACTGCTGAAAAGCAAGCTCGAAGGCTGACCACAAAATGGAGCCAGATCCAAAGCCTGGCTCCATCCCCTGTGGGAGCGACCTGTGGCGAGGGGATTTATCCCCGTTGGGCCGCGAAGCGGCCCCAATTGCTGAGCTTGATTTGCACCAGATAGACCGAGTTCTCAGTTTTTGGGACTGCTGCGCAGTCCAACGGGGATAAATCCCCTCGCCACAGGTCACTCCTACATTTGATCCGGGATACCTTTGAATGAAGCGTCTGTTTCTGAGCAGCGCCCTGCTCGCCTTGCTGGCCGGTTGCGCCAGCACCGACACCATCGACCCGCACGGTTACGACCAGACCGGCGTCGCCTCCTATTACGGAGCCAGGCACCACGGGAAACGCACCGCCAGCGGCGAAGCGTTCAACCAGCATTCCCTGACCGCCGCCCACCGCCAACTGCCGTTCGGCACACGGGTGAAGGTCACCAACCTGAAAAACGATGAGTCCGTCGTGGTCCGCATCAACGATCGCGGCCCCCACACGCGCGGGCGCATCATCGACCTGTCCCGCGAAGCCGCCGACCAGATCGGCATGCTGCGCAGCGGCACCGCGCGGGTTCGCGTGCAGGCCCTCGACTGATGGAGCGCCGACCATTTTCGGATTAGCCGATTTACCGCTGATCAACGTCATCGAATTGCTCAGCGGCCTGTGTCTGTTGATCATTGGCGCCGAGTTGATGGTGCGTGCTGCCGTGCGTCTGGCCGAACGTCTGCATGTGCGCCCGCTGATCATCGGCCTGACCATCGTTGCCCTCGGCAGCAGTGCGCCGCAAATGGCGGTCAGCCTGCAAGCAGCGATGGCGAATAACCCTGACATTGCGGTCGGCAGTGTGGTTGGCAGCAGCATCTTCAATATCCTCGTGACCCTCGGCCTCTCGGCGCTGGTCATTCCGCTGCGCGTGTCCCGGCAATTGGTACGCCTCGATATTCCGCTGATGATCGGCGCCAGCCTGCTGGTGTTCGTCCTGGCGTGGAACAAAGACATCGGACGCTTCGACGGCCTTCTGTTGCTCGGCGCCTTGACGCTGTACCTCGGTTTGCTGTTTCGCCAGTCGCGGCACTCGGCCCGCCCCCACACCGAACGACCGCAGAATGCGCAGCAATCCTGGTTGATCAGCGCGCTGATGATCCTTGGCGGCCTCGCCATGCTGGTGTTTGCCGGACATTTGTTGCTCGGCGCTGCCGTGGCCGTGGCAACCGACCTGGGGCTTTCGGAACGGGTGATCGGCCTGACGGTGGTGGCGGTCGGCACGTCCCTGCCGGAACTGGCCACTTCGCTGATCGCGGCGTTGCGCGGGCAACGGGATATCGCCGTGGGCAACGTGATCGGCGCCAACCTGTTCAACTTGCTGGGTGTGCTCGGCCTCACCGCATTGATCGCGCCCATGCCGCTCTCGGTGTCACCCAATGCGCTGGATTTCGATTTGCCGGTGATGCTGGGCGTGGCCGCGCTGTGCCTGCCAGTGTTCTATTCCGGTTATCGCGTGACCCGCGCCGAAGGCTTGTTGCTGCTCGGTTTGTATCTGGTCTACGGACTGCACGTGGTGTCGTTCACCACCGGCATGCCGCTGGCTGGCAAGCTTGAGCGGCTGATGCTGTTTTATGTCTTGCCGCCGCTGTTGATGTTTCTGCTGTTCACGTCGATACGCGCCTGGCGCCGCCAGCACCACAAGAGGGATATGCCATGACCGAAGCGAAGCAGTCCGGGGTTGAAATCCGCCGTCAGGTAATGGGCGATGCGTTTGTTGACCGAGCCTTGGGCAACGCCACCGAGTTCACCCAGCCGTTGCAGGATTTCGTCAATGAGCATGCCTGGGGCGGGGTGTGGAACCGCGACGGCCTGCCGCTGAAAACCCGCAGCCTGATCACCCTCGCGGCGCTGACCGCGTTGAAGTGTCCGCAGGAATTGAAGGGCCACGTGCGCGGCGCACTGAACAATGGCTGCACGGTGGAAGAAATTCGCGAGGCGCTGCTGCATTGCGCGGTGTATGCCGGGGTGCCGGCGGCGATCGATGCGTTTCGCGCGGCGCAGGAAGTGATCGACAGCTACCAGAAACCGGAGTGATTCGGCGCGGCTGAAATAGCTATCGCGAGCAGGCTCACTCCTACAAGGGGAACACATTCCAAATGTAGGAGTGAGCCTGCTCGCGATGGGGCCGGTCCATTCCCTACAAATCCCACAGTCAGATCCACCCACCCCACTGCAACACAAAGATCCCGACATTGGTGGTAATCGCCGCCATCAATGTGGTCATCACGATAATCGCCGCTGCCAGCTCATGATTGCCCTGCGCCGCCCGGGCCATGACGAAGCTCGCCGCTGCCGTCGGGCTGCCAAAGTAGAGAAACAGAATCCCCAGCTCCGCGCCGCGAAAGCCCCACAACCATGCACCGAGCGTCGCCAGCAACGGCAGGCCGACCATTTTCACCAGACTGGAACTGAGCGCCATTTTGCCGCTCTTGCGCAACGCCGCCAGCGACAGCGTGCCGCCGATGCAGATCAGCGCCAGCGGCAAGGTGGTCTGTGCCAGATACTGGCCGGAGGTTTCCAGCCAACCCGGCAAGCCGATCTTGAAATAAGCAAACGGCGCTGCCGCAATCACGCTGATGATCAGCGGGTTGCTGAACACGCTTTTGCAGATGCTCCACGGATCGGACTTGATCACCGGGCTGTACACCGCCAGCACAATGGTCGACAGCGTGTTGTAAAACAGGATCACCAGCGCCGCGAGAATCGCCCCGAGGGAGATCCCGTAATCGCCGTACATGCTCGCGGCCAGCGCCAGACCAATCACGCCGTTATTGCCACGAAACGCCCCCTGGGTATAAATGCCGCGATCTTCACGCGGACACTTGAAAATCGCCCAGCCCCAAGCCACGGCAAAGCTCACCAGCGTGGCGAGGGAAAAGTAAATCAGCAGGGACGGTTGCAGCGCGGCGTGCAGATCGGCATGCAGGATGCCCAGAAACAACAGCGCCGGCATGGTGACGTTGAACACCAGCGACGAGGCCGTGTGAATGAAGTTGTCGTTGATCCAGTCGATGCGCTTGAGCAGCACACCGAGAAACAGCATGGCAAATACCGGCGCGGTGATGTTCAGGGTTTCGAGGAAGATTGCCAGCATGCCGGGGAGCCTTGGGTGAGCGTCATTAGTAGGCTAATGATAAGCCACTTTCACCCTGATCGTTCCCACCCGAGTGCGGGATGAACACCTGTGGCGAGGGAGCTTGCTCCCGCTGGGTCGCGAAGCGGCCCCAAAAGACGGGACTGCCACGCAGTCCAGCGGGAGCAAGCTCCCTCGCCACAGTTTCAGGTAATCGGCGCCGGGTTGAACAAGGTGATGTCGTTGTGCAGCTTGTGCTTCTCCGCCCAGGTCTGTTGCTTGCCACTGGCAACGTCCAGGTAATAGTGAAACAACTCCCAGCCCAGTTCCTCGATGGTCGCGCGCCCAGTGGCGATGCGCCCGGCGTCGATATCGATCAGATCCGGCCAGCGCTGCGCCAGTTCGGTGCGGGTCGAAACCTTCACCACCGGCGCCATGGCCAGCCCATAAGGCGTGCCACGCCCGGTGGTGAACACGTGCAGGTTCATTCCCGCCGCCAGTTGCAGGGTGCCGCAGACAAAATCACTCGCCGGCGTCGCACAGAAAATCAGCCCCTTCTGCTTGAAACGCTCGCCCGGGCCGAGCACGCCATTGATCGCGCTGCTGCCGGACTTGACGATCGAGCCCAGCGACTTCTCGACAATATTCGACAAGCCGCCCTTTTTGTTGCCCGGCGTGGTGTTGGCGCTGCGATCCGCTTCGCCCTTGGCTAGGTAACGGTCGTACCAGTCCATTTCGCGCACCAGTTCCTCGGCGACGGTTTGCGTCTGTGCCCGTGAGGTCAGCAAATAGATCGCATCGCGCACTTCGGTGACTTCGGAAAACATCACCGTCGCCCCCGCGCGCAAGAGCAAATCCGAGGCATAACCCAGCGCCGGGTTGGCGGTGATGCCAGAGAACGCATCACTGCCGCCGCACTGCATGCCCAAAATCAGCTCTGATGCCGGCACGGTTTCGCGGCGGCGCTGGTCGAGCTTCTTCAGGCGCACTTCGGCCAGTTGCATGATCTGCTCAATCATTTCGGTGAAGCCGTGACTGGAATCCTGCAAGCGGTACAGCCACGGATCGCTGAGATCCACCGACGCGTCGTCCTCGTGCATCACCTGCCCGGCCTGTAATTTCTCGCAGCCCAGACTGATTACCAGCGCTTCGCCGCCCAGGTTCGGGTTGCGCGCCAAATTGCGCACGGTACGAATCGGGATGTAGGCGTCGGTGGCGGTGATCGCCACGCCACAGCCGTAACTGTGGGTCAGCGCGACCACGTCGTCGACGTGCGGATACTTCGGCAGCAGCTCTTCCTTGATGCGCTTGACCGCGTGATCGAGCACGCCGGTGACGCACTGCACGGTCGTGGTGATACCGAGAATGTTGCGCGTGCCGACCGTGCCGTCGGCGTTGCGATAACCCTGGAACGTAAAACCTTCCAGCGGAGCCTGCGCCTGCGGCACATCGGTGCACAGCGGCAAGCTGTCCAGCGGCGGCGCGGTCGGCATGCGCAGTTGATCTTCCTTGACCCAACTGCCGCGAGCGATCGGCTGCAACGCGTAGCCAATGATCTGCCCGTAGCGAATCACCGGGCCACCTTCGGCGATATCCTCGAGATTGACCTTGTGGCTCTGCGGGACAAAATCCAGCGTCACCAGGCCATCGGCAAACTCAGTACCGGCCGGTACGCCCTGATCGTTGACCACCACCACAACGTTGTCCCGCTCGTGCAGGCGGATGTAGCGCGGCGAGTCGGAATGTTCAATCAACTGCATGACGCCGCTCCTCACGAATGCGCTTGAGACAAATTGCCGGTGACTTCATTACCGCCCTTGGCTGGCGGCTCTTTGAGCACCACACGTTTGATCGGGCCGACGATGACCAGATAGCTGAACACCGCGACCAGTGCGTTGGCACCGACAAACACCAGCGCCCATTTGAACGAACCGGTGGAGCTGATGATGTAGCCAATCACGATCGGCGTGGTGATCGAAGCGATGTTGCCGAAGGTATTGAACAGCCCGCCGCTCAGACCGGCGATCTGTTTCGGTGAAGTGTCGGAGACCACCGCCCAGCCCAGTGCCCCAACGCCTTTGCCGAAGAAGGCCAGGGCCATGAAGCCGACGACCATCCATTCCACGTCAACATAGTTGCACGCGACGATGCTGCTCGACACCAGCAGACCGGCAATGATCGGCGCCTTGCGGGCGAAGGTCAGCGAGTGGCCCTTGCGCAACAGATAGTCAGAAATCACCCCGCCGAGCACGCCGCCGATAAAGCCGCAGATCGCCGGCAACGATGCAATGAAACCGGCCTTGAGAATGGTCATGCCACGCTCTTGCACCAGATACACCGGGAACCAGGTCAGGAAGAAATAGGTGATGCCGTTGATGCAGTACTGGCCCAGATACACGCCGAGCATCATGCGGTTGGTCAGCAACTGGCGGATGTAATCCCATTTCGGACCGTCGGACTTCTTGCCCTTCTGATCCATGTCGACCATGCCGCCGTTATCAGCGATGTGCTTGAACTCGGCGTCGTTGATGCGTGGGTGTTCGCGCGGGCTGTAGATGACTTTCAGCCAGACCAGCGAGAAGATGATGCCGAGGATACCCATGACGATGAACACGTGCTCCCAGCCGAAGCTGTAGACGATCCAGCCCATCAGCGGCGCGAACAACACGGTGGCAAAGTATTGCGCCGAGTTGAATATCGCCGAAGCGGTGCCGCGTTCTGCGGTCGGGAACCACGCGGCAACAATGCGCGCGTTGCCGGGAAACGATGGCGCTTCGGCCAGGCCCACGAGGAAGCGCAGCATGAACAGCGCAACCACCGCTGTGGACATGCCGAATTCACCGACGAAGCCTTGCAGCACGGTGAACAGCGACCAGGTGAAAATGCTCAGGGCATAGACTTTTTTCGAGCCGAAACGATCGAGCAGCCAGCCACCGGGAATTTGCCCGGCGACGTAGGCCCAACCGAATGCGGAAAAGATGTAGCCGAGGGTGACGGCGTCAATGCCCAGATCTTTTTGCAGGCTGGAGCCGGCAATGGCGATCGTGGCACGGTCGGCGTAGTTGATCGTGGTCACCAGAAACAGCATGAGCAGGATCAAATAGCGGACGTGAGTCGGCTTGGAGGATTGCATGCAGATGTACTCCCACTGATTATTTTTATGCGGGGTGAAGCTTCTTTGGTCTTGCTTTTGTGGGAGCTGGCCTGCCGGCGATGGCATCACTTCGGTTTGTCAGTCACACCGCAGTGATGCCATCGCTTGCAGGCAAGCTCCCACAGATCAGGAACCGATGTAACTGGTCTTCACGACCGTGTAGAACTCTTGCGCATAGCGGCCCTGCTCGCGGGAGCCATAGGATGAGCCCTTACGGCCACCGAACGGTACGTGGTAATCCACACCGGCGGTCGGCAGGTTGACCATCACCATCCCGGCCTGGGAGTGGCGCTTGAAGTGGTTGGCGTACTTCAGCGAGGTGGTCGCGATGCCGGCCGACAGGCCGAATTCGGTGTCGTTGGCCATCGCCAATGCGGCTTCGTAATCGGCCACGCGAACAACGTTGGCCACCGGGCCGAAAATCTCTTCGCGGCTGATGCGCATCGACGCTTCACTGTCGGCGAACAGGGTTGGCGCGAGGAAGTAGCCTTCGGTATCGCACGTCACCACACCGCCGCCGCTAACCAGACGCGCACCTTCGGACTGGCCGATATCGATGTACTTCATGTCCTGCTCAAGCTGCGCCTGAGACACCACCGGACCGATGTCGGTGCCGGCTTTCAGCGCGTGGCCGACTTTGATCGACTTCATGCGCTCGGCCATGGCTTCGACGAACTTGTCGTGAATGCCAGCAGTGACGATCAGTCGGCTCGACGCCGTGCAACGCTGGCCGGTGGAGTAGAACGCGCTCTGCACCGACAGCTCGACCGCTTGCTTGAGGTCGGCGTCGTCGAGAATGATCTGCGGGTTCTTGCCGCCCATTTCCAGCTGTACTTTGGCCTGGCGCGAAACGCAGTTGACCGCGATCTGCCGACCAACGCCGACGGAACCGGTGAAGCTGACGCCGTCGACTTTCGGGCTCTGCACCAAGGCATCGCCAACCACACGACCGCTGCCCATCACCAGGTTGAACACACCGGCCGGGAAGCCTGCGCGGGAGATGATTTCAGCCAGTGCCCAGGCGCAGCCCGGGACCAGGTCGGCAGGTTTCAGCACGACGCAGTTGCCGTAAGCCAGGGCCGGGGCGATCTTCCACGCCGGGATGGCAATCGGGAAGTTCCACGGGGTGATCAGACCGACCACGCCCAGTGCTTCGCGGGTGACTTCAACGTTGACGCCCGGGCGCACCGACGGCACGTAATCACCGGACAGACGCAGGCATTCACCGGCGAAGAACTTGAAAATATTGCCGGCGCGGGTCACTTCGCCGATCGCTTCCGGCAGGGTCTTGCCTTCTTCGCGGGCCAGCAGCGTGCCGAGCTCTTCGCGACGGGCGAGGATCTCGGTGCCGACTTTGTCCAGCGAATCGTGACGGGCCTGAATACCCGAGGTCGACCAGGCCGGGAACGCCGCGCGGGCGGCGTCGATGGCGGCGTTGACCTGAGTCAGGTCAGCCTTGGCGTAGTCGCCGATGTTGTCGCTCAGTTCGGAAGGGTTGATGTTGGCCGAATAATCGGCACCAGCGACCCATTCGCCATTAATGAAGTTGTCGTAGCGTTTTGCAGTTGTCACAGGGCAGCCCTCAACTCTAAAGCCTTTACGCAAAAAGCCGCTGATTGCTCAGCGGCTTCGTTCTTCTCGTTTATTGCGCGCCTTGCTTGTCGATCAGCGCGGCGAGCATTTCGTACTCTTCGCCGGTCAGGTCGGTCAGCGGCGCACGCACTGGACCTGCGTCATAGCCGGCGATTTTTGCACCGGCCTTGACGATGCTCACGGCGTAACCGGCCTTGCGGTTGCGGATGTCCAGGTACGGCAGGAAGAAGTCGTCGATGATCTTGCCGACGGTGGCGTGATCCTCACGAGCGATCGCGTGGTAGAAGTCCATCGCGGTTTTCGGAATGAAGTTGAACACCGCCGAGGAGTAGACCGGCACGCCCAGCGCCTTGTAGGCGGCGGCGTAGACTTCGGCGGTCGGCAGACCACCCAGGTAGCTGAAGCGATCACCGAGGCGGCGACGGATCGATACCATCAACTCGATATCGCCCAGGCCGTCCTTGTAGCCGATCAGGTTCGGGCAGCGCTCGGCCAGACGTTCCAGCAGCGGCGCGGTGAGGCGGCAAACGTTACGGTTGTAGACGACCACGCCGATCTTTACCGATTTGCACACGGCTTCAACGTGAGCAGCAACACCGTCCTGGCTCGCTTCGGTCAGGTAGTGCGGCAGCAACAGCAGGCCTTTGGCGCCCAGACGCTCGGCTTCCTGAGCGTATTCGATGGCCTGACGGGTCGAACCGCCAACGCCGGCGAGGATTGGCACACTGGTGGCGCAGGTGTCGACGGCGGTCTTGATGATTTCCGAGTATTCGCTGGCGGCCAGGGAGAAGAACTCACCGGTGCCACCGGCGGCGAACAATGCTGAAGCGCCATACGGAGCCAGCCATTCCAGACGTTTGATGTAGCCCGCGCGGTTGAAATCGCCCTGCGCGTTGAAATCGGTCACCGGGAAAGACAGCAGGCCGGCAGAGAGGATGGACTTCAGTTCTTGTGGATTCATTATTCGAACACCCTGGTAGCAACGTTTTATTGTGAGTGGACCGTTCAGCCTTCGCTGAAGTTGTAGGTCATCGTACAACTTAAAAAATAACCGTCAACTGCATTTCATCGTTGGTGGCGATTTTTTGTCTGACAAGATCGTCTTTTGTAGTTTCGGAAATCGTCGCAAGGCCCGTGCTTGACGCTTTCGCTGGCAGAAATATCTGGTCTGGATTCGTTTAATCATCGCCGGCCGAGCTGCTCGTAAAGTACGGCGACTGCCACGAAGGATCGTGGCGGACCTTTCAAAGGAAGCCGATATGTCGATGCATTTAGCCGCCCCCACCCTCGCCCACGTCGCCCCTTCGCAGGACGATTGCGTGACGCTCCAGCTCTCGCAATTGCCAGACATCCTCACCCTGCAGGTGCCGGACTCCAGCGATTTCGCGGCGAACTGGAGCGTCTACGCGATTCTGGGCGACGATCCGGAAGAGCCGGAATGGCAAGGTGAAGAAGTGGATACCGGCGCCTGGGACGACGCTGAAGATGAGATGGAGAAACTCACCGGAATCGAATTGCAGGTCCCCAAGGAGGCGCTGCGCCCGTACCTGAACAGGGAGGTTGAATTGCGTTACAAGTTTGCAGATGAGTCGAGTATGGAGCCGTATTCGCAGGCGTTGAGGTTGCGGGTTGAAAGCTGAGTTTCGTAGCCGTCTGTTGAATTGGCCGCCAGGTGAGCACGTGTTACAAGCGCACCGCTCGTCGGGACTGGTATTTCTTACAGGTGCTCCAGAGCGCCTAACCCGGCGTTAATGTTTCCTGGAGTGCATAAACCGGCTCCGCCAGCGTAAGGCGACAACCTGCGCTTTTTTCGACGGTTTAACTCGACTGTGAAAAGGACTTGACCATGACACAAACAACATTGCCGCCACCTGCTCTGTTGGAGGCCGAGAATGGAGTACTGAAGGTTAGCAGCCTGGATAAGATCGCGAACGGTAGCGTAGACGGCTACGACAATGCGCAGACCGGCGACGCAATCACGCTGAAGGTAAAAACTTCTACCGGGAACGCCTGGGAATACAGATTCACGTTGACCACCGAGCCGCTGTGGCCATTGGTTTTCGCTATCCCTAAAGAGGTTTTTGAGAAGAATCTCGTTCCAAATGCCACCGCCGAGCTTCACTACGTCGTGGCACGATTTGATCAGTTGATCGGAATCTCCAAAGAACTGAAGGTCCACCTCGAACGATAATTACCCGTCACCCCTGCGCCTGCGCCTCTTCATGGGCTCGGCGCAGTCTTTCGCGGCTATTGGTCAGGTGCAACCGCATTGCCGCCCGCGCTGCATCGGAATCCTGACGGGCAATTGCGTCGTAGATCTCTTCGTGCTCACGGTTCAGGCAGCTCATGGATCTTTTTCGAGAAGGAACATAAATATGAATGCTCAAAAAAAAGCGCTGACCGCGCCCATCGTCAAAGAAGCGATAGCCAATCAACTGAAGCTCAGTGTTATCACGAATGATGTGGTTACCGCTCAGATCATTGCAGTTGAGTCGCACTTTCCTACAGGAAAAGTGCATCTCTTTGCGACGATGGGCGAAGCTATTTTTACGGCGTCTGGAGAAATCAGCACCCCTCCACAAATTCTTGAGTTAGCCCTCCCCAAGAGTTTCTTCGAAGAACATTTGGCAACAGCAAAGGTGAGCTTGTTCTATATCGTGATAACCAAAGAGGGCACCGTAGTGACATCGCTCGCTCATGAACTGTCCGTAGTGGAATAAAAAATTACTCTGTCTTAACCCTGCGCCTGAGCCTCTTCATGGGCCTGGCGCAGTCTTTCGCGGCTGTTGGTCAAGTGCAACCGCATCGCCGCCCGCGCTGCATCGGAATCCTGGCGAGCAATCGCATCATAGATCTCTTCGTGCTCGCGGCTAAGACGGCCCATGTAGTGCTGCTGGTCATCGTGGGCCAGTCGCGCCGAATTCAGCCGGGTACGCGGAATAATGCTGGTGCCCAGGTGAGTCATGATGTCGGTGAAGTAGCGGTTGCCGGTGGACAGGGCGATTTCCAGGTGGAAAGCGAAGTCAGAAGACACCGCGTCGCTGGCATGCGAGGCGCTTTCGTTCAGCGCGTCGAGGGCGGCGCGCATGGTTGCCAGTTGTTCGGGGGTGCGGCGTTGCGCGGCGAGGCCGGCGGATTCCACTTCGAGGCTGATGCGTAATTCGAGAATCGCCAGCACATCACGCAGGGTGACAACGGTGGCCGGATCGATGCGGAAACCGCTCGGGCTCGGCGTGTCGAGGACAAAAGTGCCGATGCCGTGGCGGGTTTCCACTTGTCCCGCAGCCTGCAGACGGGAAATCGCCTCACGGACCACGGTGCGGCTGACGCCATGGGCTTCCATGATTGCCGACTCGGTGGGCAATTTGTCGCCGCGCTTGAGCAGACCGTCGCGGATCTGCTCACTCAGCACCGTCACCAGTTCCTGGGCGAGGCTGCGGCGCTTGCGGGGGAGGCGCGGGGTGTCCATCAGCTTTTCCATGGTCTGCATCTTGTCTCGAAAGTTCGGCTTGGGGGCATGATAGCTCAAGCGGGTTGTACGATCACTGCTCAGATCACATCGCCCTTTGTAGGAGTGAGCCTGCTCGCGATGGCGTTCTGTCAGTCACATCAATGTTGAATATGCCGACGCTATCGCGAGCAGGCTCACTCCTACAGGGGGCTGTGTGGGTGTCAGGCAGTCACGGGTTGCTCCACCAAACGCCCGCTGTCGATCCTCACATGCCGCGGATGGAATCGTTTCAAACTGCTTCGATGGCCGACGCTGACAATACTCAACCCGGGAATCTGATCGATCAACGCCTGATACAACGTCGCCTCGTCTTCCTCATCCATCGCCGAAGTCGCTTCATCCATGTACAGCCATTGCGGCGCAAACAACAGCGCGCGGGCGAAGGCCAGCCGTTGTTGTTCACCGGGCGAGAGCATGCGCTGCCAGTGATTGGCTTCGTCCAGCCGCGCAACCAGATGCGGCAAGCGGCAGGTCTCCAGTACCTGTGCATAACGCTCCGGCGCGTAGATGTCGCCGGGCTGTGGATAACTCAATGCTTCACGCAGGGTGCCAATCGGCAGATAGGGTTTCTGCGGCAAGAACAGATAACGTGCGGCCGGCAAACGGATGTTGCCGTGCCCCGCTGGCCACAAATGGCCCATCGCCCGCAGCAATGTCGATTTTCCGCTGCCGGACCGACCGCTAAGCATCACCCGCTCGCCCGGCTCCACGGTCATGTCTGCATCGGTCAGCAGATGACGCCCATCGGCCAGGTCCAGCCCGAGGTTGTGCACCTGCAATTCGCTGCCCTGATTCTGCACGTCGATCGCCGGGGTGCGCTGCTCGTTGTCAGTCATGGCCTGACGGAAACTCAACAGACGATCGCAGGTGGCGCGCCAGGAGGCGAGGCTCTGGTACGCACTGATGAACCAGCTGAAACTCTCCTGAACGTTGCCGAATGCCGAGCTGATCTGCATCAGCTCACCGAGTTCGATCTTGCCGGCAAGGTAACGCGGCGAGGCAACGATAAACGGGAAAATGATCGCCGCCTGACTGTAACCGGCAGTAAAAAAGGTCAAGCGCTTGGACACCTTCATGATGTCCCAGAAATTGTGCCAGACGTTGCCGAAACGGGCGCTCAACCGCCGGTTTTCGTTCGGCTCGCCGTTGTACAACGCGATGCTTTCGGCATTTTCGCGAATCCGCACCATGGAGAAACGCAGGTCGGCTTCGAAACGTTGTTGTTGGTTGTTCAGGCCGATCAAGCGGCGACCGATCAAATGCGTCAGCCAGCTACCCACCACCGCATACACCAACACACACCAGAACATGTAACCGGGAATGGTGATGCCATAGACTTCGATGCTGCCCGAAACGCCCCAGAGAATGATCGAGAACGATACAAGGCTGACGACATTGCGCAGCAGCCCGATACCCAGCTCAAGGGTGTTGGACGTGAAGTTGTTTAAATCTTCGGAAATCCGCTGGTCCGGGTTATCGGTATAACCGCCCTGCTCCAGCTGGTAGTAATTCTTGTCGGCGAGCCAACGAGAGAAATGCTTTTCGGTGAGCCAGGCGCGCCAGCGAATCGTCAGCATCTGGGTCAGATAAAGCCTGTACACGGCACCGATAATCGCCACGGCCGCGATGCCGCAGAAATACAGAATCAATTGCCAGAACGCCGCTTCGTCCTTCTTTTGCAGAGCGTTGTAAAAATCCTTGTACCAGGTGTTGAACCACACCGAGATCCCCACGCTGAGCAGCGAGAGCGCGATCACTGCAATCAGCAGCGTCCAGGCCATGCCCTTCTCTTCACTGCGCCAGTACGGCGTGATGATCGCCCACACCTTGCGAAAAAACTGCCCGCGCACAGCATCGTTGACCGCGGAATATTCAGCGTTCTGATTCATGAATAAGGCTCGATAAAGAAAACAACAGACACGCACCGATCATAGAGGATCGGTGCGTGTCATCGCGAGGGCTGGCGATAGTCGTTCAGCGCAGGTTCAGCGACGAACCGGGCGCTTTTGCAGTTTGCGCTGCAAGGTGCGGCGATGCATGCCCAGCGCACGCGCCGTGGCGGAGATGTTGCCTTCGTGCTCGGTGAGCACGCGCTGGATGTGTTCCCACTGGAGGCGATCGACCGACATCGGGTTTTCCGGCACCAGACTGTCGAGATCGGCGTGCTCGGAGAGCAGCGCGGCCAGCACGTCGTCGGCGTCGGCCGGTTTGCACAGGTAGTTGCAGGCGCCGCGCTTGATCGCCTCGACCGCAGTGGCAATGCTCGAATAACCGGTGAGAATCACCACGCGCATTTCCGGGTCCAGCTCCAGCAATTTGGGCAGCAGGACAAGTCCGGAGTCGCCGTCCATTTTCAGGTCCAGCGCGGCGTAATCCGGCAGGTCGGCCTGGGCAATGGTCAGGCCTTCTTCGGCGGAACCGGCAGTGCTGACGCGAAAGCCACGGCGGGCCATGGCGCGGGCCATGACGCGGGTGAAGGTCGCGTCGTCGTCGACCAGCAGCAGGTGCGGCAGTTCTTCGCCTTCGACTTGGATTTCGTCACTCATGTTGGTCTCCTCGGGCGCCGTGAGGCAGGCGCAGCTCGGTGAGCGTGCCGCCTTCCTCATGACTATAGAGTTTCACTGAACCGCCGGCGCGTGTCACGCTGGCCTTGCTCAAAAACAGGCCCAGGCCGAAACCTTTGCCCTTGGTGGTAAAAAACGGTTTGCCGATCTGCTCGGCAATGGCCAGCGGCACACCGGCGCCGTGGTCACGGATACTGATGGTCAGGGTTTCCGAATCCCAGTCGAGCGTAACCTGCAGATTCTCCGGGCAAGCATCGGCGGCGTTGTTCAATAGATTCAGCAAGGCCTGGGTCAGATCCGGCGGCGGCGCCATGCGCGGCACGGTGCCCTGACCGAGACGCTGGAAGCGGTAACTGGCCTCCGGGCGCATCAAGTGCCAGCGGTTCAGCGCTTCGTCGAGCCAGTCAGTCACATCCTGCATTTCCACAGCCAGACGTCGGTTGGCCTCGGCGGCGCGGACCAGTTGCTGCAAGGTTTCCTTGCACAGCTTGACCTGATCCTGCAGCACTTTCAGATCGTCCTGCAACAGCGGGTCCGGGTGGTCCTGCTGCATTTCCTTGAGCAACACGCTCATGGTCGCCAGCGGCGTACCCAGCTCATGCGCCGCACCGGCGGCCTGGGTCGCAACGGCAAGCAACTGCTGATCACGCAGACCTTCCTCGCGACGAATCGCGCGCAACTCTTCCTGCCGGCGCAGCTCTTCGGCCATGCGCGCGGCGAAAAACGTGATCACCGCAGCGGCCAGCGCGAAGCTCAGCCACATGCCATAGATCTGCAGATTCTCACGGGCGACCGGCAAGGTTTCCAGTGGGTAAAACCGCGTCAGCATCACGGTGTACAACGCCAGCGCGATACCCGACAGGATCACCGAATAACGCCACGGCAGCGTCACCGCCGCGATGGTCAGCGGCACCAGATAATAAGAAACGAAGGGATTGGTCGAACCGCCGGAGAAATACAGCAGCGCGCTGTGGATCACCAGATCGCAGGCCAGTTGCAGCGCGTATTCAAGCTCGGTCACCGGCCACGACGTGCGCAGCCGCACGGCGGTGAACGCGCACAGCAGAATCGAACAGCCCAGCGTCATCGCCAGTTGCACCCACGGCAACGGCAACAATTGCAGCCAGTAAGCCAGGCCGACAGACCCGGCCTGCGCGGCAAGCACCAGGGTGCGGATGAAAGTCAGCCGCCAGAGGTTCTGGCGGGTGGCGGAAGTCAGTTGTACGGGGGCGAGCATGAGCTCTCCTGATGAGCGCTCCAGGCGGATCGCACGGAGTATAACCAAGGCGCGGGCGTGAGAGGCGAAAGTGCGGCAAACGACCACATGGCGACGATGGAGAATTCATCTGAGTTGAAGAAAATTCCGAGGGCTATCGGAGATCAATTGTGGCGAGGGGATTTATCCCCGCTGGGTGGCGGAGCCGCCCCAAATCATGCGACCTCATTTAATCAGACATACCGCATCAGCCGGATTTGCGACTGCTGCGCAGCCGAACGGGGATAAATCCCCTCGCCACAAAAGCTCATTCGACTCAGGTTCTGCGGTGGGCCGCGGCATCTGTATAGAAGTTGTAACTGGGCGAACCGGATCATAAAAGCTAGAGTCTGATGGTTCACGCAGGCCCGACCCGACACCTGCGCCTCATTCAAGGAGCCTTCATGCACACCTTTCGCCGCAGCGCCGCCCTCCTCGCCCTGACCGTCGGCAGCGTCGCCAGCCTTCCGGCCCTGGCCGCCGATGAGCTGCATTACAACCAGATTTCCCTGCGCGCCGAAGTCAGCCAGGAAGTGGCCCGCGACCAGATGATCGTGACGCTCTACACCGAAGAGCAAAACACCGACCCGGCGAAACTCGCCGCCGCCATCAGCACCACCATGAACAAGGCAACCGCCCAGGCCAAGCAAGTCAAAGACATCACCCTGCGCACCGGCAGCCGCAACAGCTACCCGATCTACGACACCAAGGGCCAGAAAATCACTGGCTGGCGCGAACGCGCCGAACTGCGCCTGGAAAGCACCGACTTCGCCGCCCTGTCCAAACTCACCGGCGAGCTGCTGACCGACCTGAAAATGGGCGGCATGGACTTCGCCATCGCCGACCCGACCCGCAAGGCCAGCGAAGACCAGTTGCTCAAAGAAGCCGTCACCGCCTTCAAGGCCCGCGCGCAACTGGCCACCGACGCCTTGGGCGGCAAGGGCTACAAAATCGTCAACCTGAACCTCAACAGCAACGGTTATCCACAACCCTACCTGCGCGCGCCGATGATGATGAAAGCCGCCGCCATGGATTCCGCACCGGTCACTCCGGAAGTTGAAGCCGGCACCAGCCAGGTCAGCATGACCGCTGATGGTTCGATTGAAGTGCTGATGCAGTGATTTGAATTTGGCTGAATGAAGGACCGGCAATCAGTAGATGGTTGCCGGTTTTTTTTGTGCCTGGGATTTGTGGTGATTGGTCAATCGCCTTCGCGAGCAGGCTCGCTCCCACAGCGAGATCGCGTTCCAAATGTGGGAGCGAGCCTGCTCGCGAAGAACGATGACGCAGTATCCGCTCAGGTATGCGGATCAACCCGATCCAGCGCCCGGTTCACTGCCAGCTCCGCCAACATGATGATCTGCTGAATCGCCAGCGCCGTATTGCGCTGCGGGCGACCGAGCTGATCGGCGAAATCGCTCGCCAGCGTGTTGGCTGAAGCGAGGGATTCACAGGCATGGGCCAGCAAGCTTTCGGTGTCGATGTCTGGCTGGATCACAAACATTGTGCTGGGTGCATGGGGCTTGCTGGGGGACGGGCACAGATAGAAATCGAGGGCACGCTTGATGGCTTCGCGGTTCTTCGCCAGATCGTCGGCGCGCAGCGCGGCTTCGAGGGGGGTTGAGGTTTGTTCGGGTGGGTCGGGGACTGGTTTGGTCATGCGCTTCACCTATGAGGTTGAGCCATCTCGATGCCGTTTCTCACACGGCGAAGAGGTGGCAGCTTTGTGCGGGGTGAGAAAACCGGTCATAGGCACCCGGCCGGACATAAGCCCGCCCGCACAGAGCCGCCATAACACACTTGCATGCAGCGGACTTGCTGGCGGCAATTATGCGGGGCTGGGCACTGAATGACTATGAATGTCGGGTTCTCACACCCGATCGCTGAATAACCAGCGACGCCCCCAAGCCTAGAGAGCGGACGTCCGACGGACAACCTGAAAACCTTGTGGGAAGGTTCGGGTAATTTCGCATCGGATTTAAACAATCCCAAGTCATCGGTTGCCTGAAAGGGCCTCATCGCGAGCAGGCTCACTCCTACAATGGGATCGAGTACATCCCCAAAATCAGGTCGGCTGTCAGGCCGCCTTCGCGAGCAGGCTCGCTCCCACAGAAAAGCAAAGCAGCGCAGCTGCCCGCGGCAAAGCCGCCCCACTCAACAATGAGCGTTAGCTCGAGTACCGCTCTTGACCTTGATCCACGGGCGACGTCGGAAGGCTGAGCGGAGGGATTGATCCGGGCGTGGGAGCGCAGCGACCGTTCGACGAAGTCGAACACAGCGGTAGGAGGTGCAGCGAAGCAAACCGGAAACGCTGCGCCCGGATCAATCCCGCAGCGAAGGAACCCGAGCCTGCGAGGGCCGAACGCAGGAGCAAAGCCTTTTGGGTTACCTTTTTGGCGTTTGAAAAAGGTGACTCGCCGTAAGGGCGAAACCGCCAGCCGCAGCACCGCAAAAAACGGATATTCACCCCAACCCCCCAAGAGCATGGCCGGCCCAAAGGCCGCCAAGCCCCAAAGGTGCCACCAATCGAAACACCCAGTTGCACCAAGTAAAACTCACCAATCCCGCGCCCCAAACCACCCCACCCCAGCCAACCCCGGAAACCCCTCAAGCCCGCCCCTACCGAACGGTATAAATAAGTAACACCAAGCCCCAGCCCAGCGCACACAACGTGACCAGCGCACCACTTTGGTGCCACGAATGCACCGCAAAAACCACCCGCAAACGGTCAAATGCGTCAAAAGTTATACGAATGCGACATTAAGGTACGTTCGTGCCACCGTTTAACGCCGCCGACCGCTCTGGATCTTGCATTGGGTATGGGGCCTGCATAAGTATCCGCAGGCACGACTCACGAGGTCGTACCTCACAACTAAAAAATGACAACAAATCATGAGGCCAACATGCTTAAACACGCGGTCATTCCGTTTCTAGTCGGCGCAGGCTTGTTAGCCTCCGCACCCTTCGCAACCGCTGCGACTAACCTGGTGTTCTGCTCCGAAGGGAGCCCGGCCGGATTCGACCCAGGCCAGTACACCACCGGAACCGACTTCGACGCCTCAGCCGAAACCATGTTCAACCGCCTGACCCAGTTCGAGCGCGGCGGCACCGCCGTGATTCCTGGTCTGGCGACCAAATGGGACATTTCCGACGATGGCCTGACTTACACCTTCCACCTGCGCGAAGGCGTCAAGTTCCACACCACCCCGTATTTCAAGCCGACTCGTGAATTCAACGCCGACGACGTGCTGTTTACGTTCAACCGCATGATCAACAAGGACGACCCGTTCCGTAAGGCGTACCCGACCGAATTCCCGTACTTCACCGACATGGGGATGGACACCAACATCACCAAGATCGACAAAGTCGACGACCACACCGTCAAGTTCACCCTGAAAGAAGTCGACGCCGCGTTCATCCAGAATCTGGCCATGAGCTTCGCCTCGGTGCAGTCCGCCGAATACGCTGCCCAGTTGCTCAAGGATGGCAAAGCCGCCGACATCAACCAGAAGCCGATCGGCACTGGCCCGTTCGTGTTCAAGAGCTACCAGAAAGACTCGAACATCCGTTACACCGGCAACAAGGATTACTGGAAGCCGGATGACGTAAAGATCGATAACCTGATCTTCGCCATCACCACCGACCCGTCGGTGCGTATTCAGAAGCTGAAAAAGAACGAATGTCAGGTCACCCTGTTCCCGCGTCCGGCCGATCTGAAAGCGCTGAAAGAAGACAAGTCGCTGAAGATGCCTGACCAGGCCGGTTTCAACCTCGGCTACATCGCCTACAACGTGATGGACAAGGTCAAGGGTAGCAACGAGCCAAACCCGCTGGCTGACCTGCGTGTACGCCAGGCGCTGGACATGGCCGTGAACAAGCCGCAGATCATCGATTCGGTTTACCAGGGCGCCGGCCAACTGGCCGTCAACGCCATGCCGCCGACCCAGTGGTCCTACGACACCACCATCAAAGACACCAAGTACGACCCTGAGAAAGCCAAACAGCTGCTCAAGGAAGCTGGCGTCAAGGAAGGCACCGAGATCGTCCTGTGGGCGATGCCGGTCCAGCGTCCGTACAACCCGAACGCCAAACTGATGGCCGAAATGCTCCAGTCCGACTGGGCCAAGATCGGCTTGAAAGTGAAGATCACCAGCTACGAATGGGGCGAGTACATCAAGCGCTCCAAAGGTGGCGAGAACCAGGCCATGATCATTGGCTGGAGCGGTGACAATGGTGATCCGGACAACTGGCTCAACGTGTTGTTTGGCTGCGACTCGCTGAGCGGCAACAACTTCTCCAAGTGGTGCGACAAGAAGTTTGACGGACTGGTGAAAGAGGCCAAACGTACCACCGACCAGGGCAAGCGCACCGAGCTGTACAAACAGGCGCAACACGTCCTCAAAGATGCAGTTCCCATGACACCTATCGCTCACTCGACGGTGTATCAACCCATGCGCGCCAACGTGCAGGACTTCAAGATCAGCCCGTTCGGCTTGAACTCCTTCTACGGCGTCAGCGTCAGCAAATAAGGCACTGCAACGGCGACGTTTCTGACGTCGCCGTTGTTTTACCTGCCGTGAATTAGGAAATTGCCTACACCAACTTCTGTTGCAGATAACTGCATCGCATAGAACGTGTCGCCTTTTCCTACGAGTATTCAGGCAATTACGCATTTACTGCCAGTAGTACGGTCCCTACCGTCGCTTACTGACCAGTGGCTGCGTGGGCTATCGGTTTTGCCGTACGTATTGGATTGAGCTCGATGCGACCACAACGTCTCTGGATTGAGACCGCGGCGCATTGCACAACACTAAAAAAAGAGGGAGCGTCATGCGCCATACCTTGGTTTTTTCCGCATTGCTGGGCGCCGGCCTGTTGGCCGCCACGTCCGCCAGTTACGCCGCCAGCAACAGTCTGGTGTTCTGTTCCGAAGGCAGCCCGGCGGGTTTCGATACCGCGCAATACACGACGGCCACCGACAACGACGCCGCCGAACCGCTGTACAACCGCCTGGTCGAGTTTGAAAAAGGCGCGACCAATGTCGTACCCGGCCTGGCGACCAAATGGGATATTTCCGAAGATGGCCTGAAATACACCTTTCACCTGCGTGAAGGCGTGAAATTTCATACAACCCCTTACTTCAAGCCGAGCCGCGATTTCAACGCGGACGACGTACTGTTTACGTTTAATCGCATGCTCGACGCGCAGCACCCGTTCCGTAAGGCCTATCCCACCGAGTTTCCGTACTTCAACGGGATGAGCCTGAACAAGAACATCGCCAAGGTCGAGAAAACCGGGCCGTTGACCGTGGAGTTCACACTCAACAGTGTTGACGCCGCGTTTATCCAGAACATCGCCATGAGCTTCGCCTCGATTCTGTCCGCCGAATACGCCGACAAACTGCTGACCGAGGGCAAGCCGAGCGACATCAACCAGAAGCCGATCGGCACCGGGCCATTCGTCTTCAAGAGCTACCAGAAAGACTCGAACATCCGTTACACCGGCAACAGCGAGTACTGGGACCCGAGCCGGGTCAAGCTGAAGAACCTGATTTTCGCAATCAACACCGATGCCTCAGTGCGCGTGCAGAAGCTCAAGGCCAACGAGTGCCAGATCACCCTTCACCCACGCCCTGCCGACGTTGAAGCACTGAAAACCGATCCAAAGCTGCAACTGATTTCCAAGCCGGGCTTCAACCTCGGCTACATTGCCTACAACGTGCGCCACAAGCCTTTCGATCAACTGGAAGTGCGTCAGGCGCTGGACATGGCGGTGAATAAACAGGGGATTCTCAACGCTGTTTATCAAGGCGCCGGCCAACTGGCCGTCAACGCCATGCCACCGACCCAGTGGTCCTACGACGACACGATCAAGGACGCCGCCTACAACCCGGAAAAAGCCAAAGAGTTGCTCAAGGCTGCCGGTGTGAAAGAAGGCACCGAAATCACCCTGTGGGCGATGCCGGTGCAGCGTCCGTACAACCCGAACGCCAAACTGATGGCCGAAATGCTCCAGTCCGACTGGGCCAAAATCGGTCTGAAAGTGAAGATTGTCAGCTACGAATGGGGCGAGTACATCAAGCGCACCAAGAACGGCGAGCACGACATCAGCCTGATCGGCTGGACCGGCGACAATGGGGATCCGGACAACTGGCTGGGCACGCTGTACAGCTGCGATGCCATTGGCGGCAACAACTACTCCATGTGGTGCGATCCGGCTTACGACAAGCTGATCAAGGAAGCCAAGGTCGTCACCGATCGCGACCAGCGCACCTTGCTTTATAAACAGGCCCAGCAATTGCTTAAACAGCAAGTGCCGATCACGCCTGTCGCTCACTCGACAGTCAACCAGCCGTTAAGCGCCAAAGTCGAAGGGTTCAAAGTCAGCCCGTTCGGCCGCAACGTGTTCTCGGGTGTCAGTATCGATTAAACCAACCGATTAGCCGCAACGCTGGGGGGAGCCGTCTACTCCCCCCACGCAAGCGCTTTGCCGAAATTCGCCAATCCGGCTTTTTGCAAACGTTTGCGATGTGTGAACGAGTTCTAAACCAATAACCGGCATACCAAAAAAAGCCGGGATAAAAAGAAAGTAAAGGAGCTTCACCCATGAAACTGAGCAGCACCGCGATACTGGCCCTGGCCATCAGCAGCATTACCGCCACGGCTTATGCGGAAACCCAAAGCCAGGCGTTCACCCCGGTAACCGTTAACGAGAAAAGCGCCCAGGCCGAAGCCACCGGTTTCCTCGAAGGGCAATCGATCAGCGGTTCGACCCGTAACTGGTACGCCAACGAACAACTCAAGCGCGGAGGCAAGTTCGCTTATCGCAAGAACGGCCAGTCCACCGAAACCGATCGCCGTATCAACTGGGTTCAAGGCACGATCATCAAGTACAACTCGGGCTTCACCGAAGGTACTGTCGGTTTCAGCACCGAAGTGGCGGCTTATAACGCGATCGCGCTGGAGCGTGACCGCGAAAACCTCGCCGCCAACAACGGCGGTGCTCCGGGCACTCGTCCAGGCGCAGGCAACAACCGGACCCTGACCCGTGAAGGCGGTGACGCAGTAGGCCAGTGGAGCAAACTGGGCCTGGCCAACGTCAAGGCGCGCATTTCCAACACCACACTGACCGCCGGCCGCATGAACTTCAGCAGCCCGCAGGTCGATGTGATCGGTAACCGTCCGCTGCCATCGAGCTTCGAAGGTATTGCGATCCACAGCGAAGAGCTGAACAACCTGGCGTTCGACGTCGCCACCTTCGACCGCGTTTCGCCACGTACCGAAGAAAGCCTGAGCAAGTTCCGCTCCGAATACGGCGACATCAATGCCGAAGCCGATCACGTCAACACTGCCGGTATTTCCTACCAGCCGTTCGCCAGCCTGACGACCAGCCTGTGGGGCACCCAGGCCGAAGACCTGTGGAACCAGTACTACTTCGGCGCCACCCATGTGCTGGGCGACAGCTCGGTGCTGAGCCTGACCACTGGCCTGAACTACTACAAAACCGTCGACGAAGGCAAAAAGCTGCTGGGCGACATCGACAACGACACTTACTCGCTGTCGTTCGGCCTGACGCATCAGGCGCACACCGTGACCTTCTCCTACCAGGAAGTGAACGGTAACGAGTACTTCGACTACCTGCACGAAACCAACGGTATCTACCTGGCCAACTCCCTGCTCTCGGACTTCAACGGCCCGAACGAGAAATCCTTCCAGGTGTCCTACGGCCTCAACATGGCCGAGTACGGCGTGCCAGGCCTGAAATTCAACATCTACCAGGCGCGCGGCTGGGGCATCGACGGCACTCACTACAAGGGTGGCGGCTACGATGGCGTGCAGGCGATGGACGGCGAGCACCACTATGAATACGGCGTCGGTGCAACCTACGCGGTACAGAGCGGCCCGCTCAAGGCCACGACCATTCGCGGCACCTACACCGCTCACCGTGCCAGCGAAAACCAGGCTGACGGCAGCATCAACGAGTTCCGTCTCGTGACCACCATCCCGTTCAACATTTTGTAAAAACGCAACCGGCGGCTGACTCATGATGAGTCGGCCGTTCGGTTTTTTGTCTTCAACCGATTGCAGAGGGTTATCGATGAAAATGCTTCCCCTACGTGCGGCCATCGCGGCTGCGTTGCTGAGCGCCGCCATGGGCGTCTCGGCCAAACCCTTGGTGGTCTGCACCGAAGCCAGTCCGGAAGGCTTCGATGTGGTCCAGTACACAACTGCAGTCACCGCCGACGCGGCGGCCGAGACCGTGTTCAACCGTCTGGTCGACTTCAAGCCAGGCACCACCGACGTGGTACCTGCGCTGGCCGAGTCCTGGGAAATCAGCGATGACGGTCTGACCTACACGTTCCACCTGCGCAAAGGCGTCAAGTTTCACACCACCGATTATTTCAAGCCGACCCGCGAGATGAACGCCGACGACGTGCTCTGGAGCTTCCAGCGTCAACTGGACCCCAATCACCCGTGGCACAAACTGTCGAGCGTGGGCTTCCCGTACTTTGAAAGCATGGGCTTCAAGGAACTGCTGAAAAACGTGGAAAAGGTTGACGACTACACCGTCAAATTCACCCTGACCCGTCGCGAAGCGCCGTTCCTGGCCGACGTCGCCATGCCGTTCACCGCGATCTATCCGGCCGAGTACGCCGACCAGTTGCTCAAGGCCAACAAGACCGGCGACCTCAACAACAAACCGATCGGCACCGGCCCGTTTGTCTTCCAGCGCTACGCCAAGGATGCGCAAGTGCGTTTCAAGGCCAACCCGGACTACTTCCGTGGCAAGCCACCGGCCGATGCGCTGATTCTGGCCATCGCCACCGACAACAACGTGCGCCTGCAGAAACTCAAGGCCAACGAGTGCCAGATCGCGCTGTATCCCAAGCCCGATGACATTCCGAGCATCAAGAAAGACAGCAAGTTGAAAGTCGACGAGCTGGACGCGATGACCGTGTCGTACATCGCCATGAACACTCAGCACAAGTACATGAGCGACGTGCGCGTGCGTAAGGCCATCGACATCGCGTTCGACAAGGAAGCCTATGTCAACGCGTTGTTTGGCAAAGGCAACGCTTCGGTGGCAGTCAACCCCTACCCGCCGACCTTGCTGGGCTACAACCACGACCTGAAAAACCCGCCACGCGACCTCGACAAGGCTCGCGCCTTGCTCAAGGAAGCCGGGGTTCCGGAAGGCACCACGTTCACCCTGTTCACCCGTAACGGCGGCGGCCCGACCAACCCCAACCCGATGCTCGGCGCGCAGATGATGCAGGCTGACCTGGCGAAAGTCGGGATCAAGATCGACATCCGCGTAATGGAATGGGGCGAGATGCTTAAACGCGCCAAGGCCGGCGAGCACGATATGGTCTCGGCCGGATGGGCCGGCGACAATGGCGACCCGGATAACTTCCTGACGCCTATGCTCAGTTGCGAGGCCGCCAAGAACGGCGAAAACTACGCGCGCTGGTGCAACGAGAAATTCCAGGCACTGCTGGATGAAGCTCGGGCTAAAGTAGATCCGGCCGAACGCGCCGCACTCTACGAACAGGCCCAGGTGCTGTTTAATCAGGATCAGCCATGGATCAGCATGGCCCATACTCGGATGTTTACCGCAATGCGCAATAACGTAGAGGGTTATTACATCAGCCCTCTCACCACTAATAACTTCGCCACCACCCAGGTGAAGTAGATAAGAAACGCGCGGTGGCCCTGACCCCAGGGCCACCGCGTACGCCTAACCGGCTGATGAGGTACCACACAAGATGTTTAGTTTTATTGCCCGCCGACTGGGGTTGTTGATCCCCACGTTCTTCGGCATCACCTTGCTGACTTTCGCGTTGATTCGCATGATTCCTGGCGACCCCGTGGAAGTGATGATGGGCGAACGTCGGGTCGACCCCGAAATGCACGCTCAGGCAATGGAACGCCTGGGACTGAACAAGCCGTTGTATGCCCAGTATCTGGATTACATCGGCAAACTGGCTCAGGGCGACCTCGGCGAATCCCTGCGCACCCGTGAAAGCGTGTGGACCGAGTTCACCTCCCTCTTCCCGGCGACCCTGGAACTGTCCATGGCCGCCCTGCTGTTCGCCGGCATTCTGGGCCTTCTGGCCGGGGTGATTGCGGCACTCAAGCGAGGCTCGCTGTTCGACCACGGGGTGATGGGCATCTCCCTGGCGGGCTATTCGATGCCGATCTTCTGGTGGGGCCTGATCCTCATCATGTTTTTCTCGGTAAGCCTGGGCTGGACCCCGGTTTCCGGCCGGATCGACCTGCTCTACGACATCGAGCCACGCACCGGTTTCATGCTGATCGACACGCTGCTGGCCGATGACACCGGCGCGTTCTTCGATGCGCTGCATCACCTGATCCTGCCGGCCATCGTGCTCGGCACCATTCCGCTGGCGGTCATCGCGCGGATGACCCGCTCGTCGATGCTCGAGGTACTGCGCGAGGACTACATCCGCACCGCCAAGGCCAAAGGCCTGTCGCCATCGCGCGTGGTGTTCGTGCACGGTCTGCGTAACGCGCTGATTCCGGTGCTGACCGTGGTCGGCCTGCAAGTCGGCACATTGCTGGCCGGTGCGGTCCTGACCGAAACCATCTTCTCGTGGCCCGGCATCGGCAAATGGCTGATCGAAGCCATCGGCGCCCGGGACTATCCGGTGGTGCAAAACGGCATCCTGTTAATCGCCTGCCTGGTGATTCTGGTCAACTTCGTGGTGGACATCCTCTACGGCTTTGCCAACCCACGCATCCGTCATCAGCGCTGAGGTCAATACCCATGAGCACTCCAACTTCCTCAGTAGCCACCGCCACGTCCGCCGTGGATCAAAGCCTGCTGTACCCGTCGCCGTACAAAGAATTCTGGCAGGCGTTCTCCAAGAACAAGGGCGCAGTGGCCGGCCTGCTGTTTATGCTGCTGATCGTCTTCTGCGCGATTTTCGCGCCGTGGGTCGCGCCGCATAACCCGAGCGAGCAATACCGTGACTTCCTGCTGACGCCGCCGGCGTGGCTTGAAGGCGGGCAGATGCAGTTCCTGCTCGGCACCGATGAGCTGGGCCGCGATCTGCTGTCGCGTCTGATCCAGGGTTCGCGCCTGTCGCTGCTGATCGGCTTGTCGTCGGTGGTGATGTCGCTGATCCCGGGGATTCTGCTGGGTCTGTTCGCCGGTTTCTTCCCGAAGATGATCGGCCCGACCATCATGCGTCTGATGGACATCATGCTGGCCCTGCCGTCGCTGCTGCTGGCTGTGGCGATCGTCGCCATCCTCGGCCCTGGCCTGATCAACACCGTGATCGCGATTGCCGTGGTTTCCCTGCCGTCCTATGTGCGTCTGACCCGTGCCGCCGTCATGGGCGAACTGAACCGTGACTACGTCACCGCCGCGCGTCTGGCCGGTGCCGGCCTGCCACGTTTGATGTTCATCACCGTGCTGCCCAACTGCATGGCGCCGCTGATTGTGCAGGCGACCTTGAGCTTCTCGTCGGCGATTCTCGATGCCGCGGCTCTGGGCTTTCTCGGCCTCGGCGTACAACCGCCAACCCCTGAGTGGGGCACCATGCTGGCCTCGGCCCGCGACTACATCGAACGCGCCTGGTGGGTGGTAAGTCTGCCTGGTTTGACCATTTTGCTCAGCGTGCTGGCAATCAACTTGATGGGCGACGGCCTGCGCGATGCGCTGGACCCGAAACTCAAGAACGCCGCCTGAGGAGATTCACATGTCACTGTTGGAAATCAAGAATCTCAACGTTCGCTTCGGCGACAAGACCGCCACGCCGGTTGTCGACGGTCTCGACCTCAAAGTCGACAAGGGCGAAGTGCTGGCCATCGTTGGCGAGTCGGGTTCGGGTAAATCCGTAACCATGATGGCGCTGATGGGCCTGATCGAGCATCCCGGCATCGTTACCGCCGACTCGCTCAGCTTCGACGGCAAGGACATGCTCAAACTGAGCAATCGTCAGCGTCGGCAAATCGTCGGCAAAGACCTGTCGATGGTTTTCCAGGATCCGATGACCGCGCTGAACCCGAGCTACACCGTCGGCTTCCAGATCGAGGAAGTGCTGCGCCTGCACCTGAAAATGTCCGGCAAGCAAGCGCGCAAGCGTGCGATCGAACTGCTGGAAAAAGTTGAAATCCCGGGCGCTGCCAGCCGTATGGACGCCTACCCGCATCAACTCTCCGGTGGCATGAGCCAGCGTGTCGCGATCGCCATGGCGATTGCCGGCGAGCCGAAACTGCTGATCGCCGACGAACCGACCACCGCACTCGACGTGACGATTCAGGCGCAGATCATGGACCTGCTGCTGGCGTTGCAGAAAGAGCAGAACATGGGTCTGGTGCTGATCACTCACGACCTCGCCGTCGTCGCGGAAACCGCCCAGCGCGTCTGCGTGATGTACGCAGGCCAGGCGGTTGAAGTCGGCCAGGTGCCGCAACTGTTCGACATCCCGGCGCACCCGTACAGCGAAGCGCTGCTCAAGGCGATTCCCGAGCACAGCCTCGGCGCCTCACGCCTGGCGACCTTGCCGGGCATCGTCCCGGGCCGCTACGACCGTCCGCAGGGCTGCCTGCTGTCGCCGCGCTGCCCGTATGTGCAGGAAAACTGCCGTACCCAGCGTCCGGGCCTTGATCCGAAAAGCAACAGCCTCGCCCGCTGCTTCTACCCGCTGAACCAGGAGGTGGCGTAATGGCCGTCGTACTTACCGCCCGCGACCTGACCCGTCACTACGAAGTCTCCCGTGGCCTGTTCAAGGGCCACGCGACCGTGCGCGCTCTCAACGGCGTGTCGTTCGAACTGGAAGCCGGCAAGACCCTCGCCGTCGTTGGTGAATCGGGTTGCGGCAAGTCCACCCTCGCCCGCGCATTGACTCTGATCGAAGAGCCGTCGTCCGGTTCGCTGCAGATCGCCGGCCAGGAAGTCGCCGGTGCCGACAAGGCCCAACGCAAGCAACTGCGCAAAGACGTGCAGATGGTGTTTCAGAGTCCGTACGCCTCGTTGAACCCTCGGCAGAAAGTCGGTGATCAACTGGCCGAGCCGCTGTTGATCAACACCAAGCTGTCGGCCACTGAGCGTCGCGAGAAAGTCCAGGCGATGATGAAGCAGGTCGGCTTGCGTCCCGAGCACTACCAGCGTTATCCGCACATGTTCTCCGGCGGCCAACGCCAGCGTATCGCCCTGGCCCGGGCGATGATGCTGCAACCGAAAGTGCTGGTGGCGGATGAACCGACCTCGGCGCTGGACGTGTCGATTCAGGCGCAGGTGCTGAACCTGTTCATGGACCTGCAGCAGGAATTCAACACTGCGTACGTGTTCATCTCGCACAACCTCGCGGTGGTGCAGCACGTCGCCGATGACGTGATGGTGATGTACCTCGGTCGCCCGGTAGAACTCGGCCCGAAAAACGCCATCTACGAGCGCCCGCTGCACCCGTACACTCAGGCGCTGCTGTCGGCGACCCCGACCATTCACCCGGACCCGAACAAGCCGAAAATCAAGATCGTCGGCGAACTGCCCAACCCGCTGAACCCGCCACCGGGCTGCGCCTTCCACAAACGCTGCCCGTACGCGACCGAGCGTTGCAGCACGGAAGAGCCGCTGCTGCGCGAGCTGGATAATCGGCAAGTGGCTTGCCACTACGCCGAGCAATTCCTCGACGGCGCGGCGTAAGCAAACCCTCAGGCGTACGCAAAACCCACTGTAGGAGTGAGCCTGCTCGCGATAGCGGTCATTCAGTCAACATTTTCAGCGACTGACACACCGCCATCGCGAGCAGGCTCACTCCTACAGGGGATTTGAGTTGATTCAGGGATTCATGCTTCAACCAGAACCCCTTCCACCTCGATTGCGCATCAGTCGGGGCAGAAAGGGTTTTCTTTCGCCGGTTATCTACGTCTGGCTATCGCCTTCTTCATTCGAGTCCGGATCATCGGTCGTCGTGTCGTCATCACCGGCACTGCCACCCTGCCCCTGATCCCCAGGCTCCGACTCGGACTTGGCGAGCATCAGACCGCTGTGCCCGACCTGCCCATTAGACGCCTGCGAATCATGATCCTCGCACTCGGCCCAGGCCGTTGCGGTGCCGAGGGACAACATCACCATTACTTTCAACAGCATCAAAACCCGTAGCAATCTGCTTTTCATGGCCCACTCCATCCTGTTGCGCTAAGACATGCTTGCCGGACTGGCTTCGCATGAAATCTAGTTGCGAACCGTCCGACTCACCACTTAGGACGCGAACGAGCAGGCAGAAATGCCATCGATGGACAGACTGCTTTCGAATAACGCCAATAACCGAAACAGCTAAGTGCCACGCGTGGCCTGCCAGGTCAGCGGGATGGATATCAGCACCAACAGCGCGCTCATCAGCCAGACACTATGTCCACCGTACTGGCCGTAAAGCTGACCGCTGAGCACCGGCGACAACAGGGCGCTGGCGCTCCAGCTCATGAAGAACAACCCGAAGTACTGACCACTCTTGCCGCTCTGGGCAAACTGCATCGCCAGTACGTTCAATGGCGGCATGAACAACGCTTCGCCCAGCGTCCAGATCAGCGTCGACAAACAGACGAAAGCCAACCCGGAACCGAACGGCAACATGCCCAGCCCACAGGCCAACAGCACACTGCCGACGAGCATCTGCCAACGCGAGCCCCAGCGCTCGACCGAATGCGACAGCGGGATCTGCAACGCGATCACCAGCAGCGCATTGAGCCCGAACTGCCAGCCGATCGCTTCGGTGCTCAAGTGGTAGTAATCACGTAGATAATTGCCCAGCGTGCTGTAGACCGTGTCGAAAGCGATGCCCAATACGGCCGTCGCCGCCAGCAACCACAGGAACGGCTTGTCGCGATACGGCACGCTTGAGCCATCGACGGATTTTTCTTCAAGCACCAGAACCGGCCGCCGCCAAGTCGTATGCACAAACCACAGCAACGCCAGCATCGTCATCGCCGCACTGGCGAAAAACACCCAGCGAAAATCCGCCTGCGCCAACACCCCACCCGCCACCCCGGCAGCCGCCATGCCCAGGTTGCGCGCGACCCGGCTCAGCGCTTGTGCACGGGAGCGTTGCGCGACCTCGCAATACTCCATGATCAAGCGTTGATGCAGCGTACGAATCGCCCCGTCGATAACACCGCTGAACAACAACAGACCGGCGAGCCACGGCACTTTCGTGATCAGCCCCAACAGCATCAGCACCCACACCGAAACGAAAAACAACCCCGCCGTCAGCCACGCCGTGCGCACATGATCACTGAGCCAGCCGCCGAGCATCGAACCGACCAGCAACCCTGCGCCGTAGGCCGAGAGCAACCAGCCAACCGTCTCGATCGCCAGCCCCAACTCCTGACGCAGGTACAGCGCCATGAACAGCTTGACCATCGCGCTGAGGCGATTGATGAACAACAAAGCCGCGAGTACCCAGGCCATGGGGGTGAAATAGCCTTTGAGGCGTAGCAGGTTAATCAGTCGGCTTGTCACTCCATTGACCTCTTCAAACGACTTGCGGGGAATGAACACTAACGGTCAGCACGCCAGTTGTCGTACCCAAGCACACCAAACCACAAAAAAAGGATTCGCCCTACAACCGCTGGAGCTGCCGCAGGCTGCGAACTATTGACTTTGCTTTTCAAAATCGCGGTCTTCAACAGCCGAGTCGGATTGAGTCGCATCAAACAGAAATCGTAGGTCGCAAACCGCCTTCGCGAGCAGGCTCACTCCTACAATTTGAATCGAATACATCTGTGGGAAACGGGTCGGCTGTCAGGCCGCCTTCGCGAGCAGGCTCGCTCCCACAATTTGGATCGAGTACATCGGCTGGAAATAGGTCGACTGTCAGGTCGCCATCGCTGGCAAGCCAGCTACCACAGGGACAGGGTGAATCTTGCAGAGACAGATTGGCTATGAGGACGTCATCGCGAGCAGGCTCACTCCTACAATGGGATTGAGTACAACCCCGAAATCAGGTCGGCTGTCAGGCCGCCTTCGCGAGCAGGCTCACTCCCACAGAAAAGCAAAGCAGCCCAGCTGCCCGCGGCGAAGCCGCCCCACTCAACAATGAGCGTTAGCTCGAGTACCGCTCTTGATCTTGATCCACGGGCGACTTCGGAAGGCTGAGCGGAGGGATTGATCCGGGCGTGGGAGCGCAGCGACCGTTTGGCGAAGCCAAACACAGCGAGAGGAGGTGCAGCGAAGCAAACCGGAGACGCTGCGCCCGGATCGATCCCGCAGCGAAGGAACCCGAGCCTGCGAGGGCCGAACGCAGGAGCAAAGCCTTTTGGTTCCTTTTTGCTGGGCCGGCACTCCGGCGTTTGAAAAAGGGACTCGCTGTAAGAGCGAAACCGCCAGCGGCAGCACCCGCAGCAACGGACATCCCCCCAATCAACCCAAAGCCTGGTCGGCCCAGAGGCCGCCAAGACCAAAACCGGCAGCCCATAAAAAAGCCCCCAAGGCCTACACCTCAGGGGCTTTCAGAAAAACAACTCAAACCTTAATGATGTTCCCGCGTCGCACGGAATTTCACATCCGGCCAGCGCTCTTCCATCAACGCCAGATTCACCCGCGTCGGTGCGAGATAGGTCAAATGCCCCCCGCCATCCAGCGCCAGGTTCTCCACCGCCTTGTTGGAAAACTCCTCAAGCTTCTTCTTGTCGCTGCACTCGATCCAACGCGCGGAATACACAGTGATTGGCTCATACGAGCACTCAACCTTGTATTCCTCTTTCAAACGACTGGCGACCACATCGAACTGCAGCACACCGACGGCGCCGAGAATGATGTCGTTGCTGCGCTCCGGGAAGAACACCTGCGTCGCGCCTTCTTCGGCCAACTGCTGCAGACCCTGACGCAGTTGTTTGGACTTCAGCGGATCACGCAAACGCACGCGACGGAACAGTTCCGGGGCGAAGTGCGGGATGCCGGTGAAACTCAGCGCTTCGCCTTCGCTGAAGGTGTCACCGATCTGAATGGTGCCGTGGTTGTGCAAGCCGATAATGTCGCCGGCAAAGGCTTCTTCGAGCTGTTCACGCTCGGACGAGAAGAACGTCAAGGCGTCGCCGATGCGCACGTCCTTGCCGGTGCGCACGTGGCGCATCTTCATGCCTTTCTCGTACTTGCCGGAGCAGATACGCATGAAGGCAATGCGGTCGCGGTGTTTCGGGTCCATGTTCGCCTGGATCTTGAAGATGAAGCCCGAGAACTTCTCTTCCACCGGCTCGACGGTGCGCTCGTTGGCGACCCGGGCCAGCGGACGCGGTGCCCAATCGACGACTGCGTCAAGCACATGGTCGACACCAAAGTTGCCCAACGCAGTACCGAAGAACACCGGGGTCAGTTGACCGTCGAGGAATTCCTGCTGGTTGAACTCGTGGCAGGCGCCCTGCACCAGTTCCAGCTGTTCGATGAAGCGCTCGTACTCGTCACCCAGGTGCGCGCGCGCCTCGTCCGAATCGAGCTTCTCGATGATTTTGGTTTCGGTGCGTTCGTGACCGTGACCGGCGGTGTAGACAATGATGTAGTCATCGGCCAGGTGGTACACGCCCTTGAAGTCACGGTAGCAACCAATCGGCCAGGTGATCGGCGCGGCTTTGATCTTCAGGACGGCTTCGATTTCGTCGAGCAGTTCGATCGGGTCGCGGATGTCACGGTCGAGCTTGTTGATGAAGCTGACGATCGGCGTGTCACGCAGACGGCAGACGTCCATCAGCGCAATGGTCCGTGGCTCTACACCTTTACCGCCGTCGAGCACCATCAAGGCCGAGTCCACCGCGGTCAGGGTGCGGTAGGTGTCTTCGGAGAAGTCTTCGTGGCCCGGGGTGTCGAGCAGGTTGATCATGTGTTCGCGATAGGGGAACTGCATGACCGACGTGGTAATGGAAATACCCCGCTGCTTCTCCATCTCCATCCAGTCGGAGGTCGCATGGCGATCGGATTTACGGGATTTCACCGTACCGGCCACTGCAATCGCCTTGCCCATCAACAGGAGCTTTTCGGTGATCGTGGTTTTACCGGCATCGGGGTGGGAAATAATGGCGAAAGTGCGGCGTTTCGCGACTTCGGCGGCCTGTTGGGTCATGGGAAATCGCCTGGCGGTGATTCAAAAAAGGGCCGCGATTATAGCCCAACTCGCTGCAATAACCGAACCGTTGAGCACATTAAGGGTGGCCAAATGCTGCCGCAGATGGGAACCTTTTAAAGCACGGAGACGTCCATCCCCTGTTACGAACTTTCGTCAGGGGCTGAAAAATCAGCAAGTTAGCCTGACGAGGCTGCGCTCATGGCTCGCTTTCGCACCGCTTGGCCGGTGCTGGAAAACGGCTACTTTTCGCGAATGACTTTCCCGGCAGCCAAGGCTTGGCATGCCACTCGGGACTGCGCTCGCCGACTACAAAAAAAGGAGTCCGCCTGTGGCTATCCGCTATGGCAAAGGGCTGATGGGAGGTGCGGTGGTGATCGCGCTCCTGGCCCTGCTGGTCCACTGGATCGGCGTCAACACGATCGAACACTACCGCGACGATTTGTTGTTTTACCTGCAAGCTCATCTGATTCTTGTCCTCGCTTCCATGCTGGCCGCCCTTGTCGTGGGCCTCCCCGCCGGCATCTTCCTCAGCCGCCCGACCATGGTCGGCCGCGCCGAACGCTTCATGCAGATCTTCAATATCGGCAACACCGTGCCACCGCTGGCCGTGCTGGCGATCGCGCTGGGCATTCTCGGCATCGGCAGTGGTCCGGCGATTTTCGCCCTGTTCCTCGCCTCCCTGCTGCCGATTGTGCGCAACACCTACGAAGGGCTGAAAAATGTCCAGGGATCGCTGAAAGAAGCGGCCGTCGGCATCGGCATGACCCCGCGTCAGGTGCTGTGGAAAGTCGAATTGCCCAACGCCGTGCCGATCATCGTCGGCGGCGTGCGCGTGGCCCTGGCAATCAACGTCGGCACCGCACCGCTGGCGTTCCTGATCGGCGCCAACAGCCTTGGCAGCCTGATCTTCCCCGGCATCGCCCTGAACAATCAGCCGCAACTGTTGCTCGGCGCCGCGTGCACCGCGCTGTTGGCGTTGTTGCTCGATGGCGTGGTCACCCTCGCCAGCCGTCTCTGGCTGGAACGCGGTTTGCGCCCGTCTTAAGGCTTTGCGAAGGAATATTTATGAAACGACTTAGCTTGATCTTAGGCTGCGTCTTGCTGTTCGCAGGAATCGCGCAAGCCGCTGAAAAACCGCTCATTCGCCTCGGCGCCCGGGTGTTCACCGAACAGACCCTGCTCGCCGAAATCACCGCGCAGTACCTGCGCAGCAAAGGCTACGACGCGCAGATCACCGGCGGTCTGGGCAGTAACCTCGCCCGCAGCGCCCACGAAAGCGGGCAACTGGACCTGCTCTGGGAATACACCGGCGTGTCGCTGGTGGCCTATAACCATGTCACCGAGAAACTCGACAGCGCGCAGTCCTACGCCCGGGTCAAAGAACTCGACGCGAAAAAAGGCCTGATCTGGCTGACCCCGTCGAAGTTCAGCAACACCTACGCCCTCGCCCTGCCGAAAAAAGTCGCTGAGCAATATCCGCAGATCGGCAACATCAGCCAGCTCAACCAAGTGCTGCGCGCCGAGGCCAAGACCAATCACCTGGTGGCGCTGGACACCGAGTTCGCCAACCGCTCCGACGGTCTGATCGGCATGGTTGATCTCTACGACATGAACCTGACCCGCAAGAACATCCGCCAGATGGACGCCGGCCTGGTCTACACCGCGCTGCGTAACGGCCAGGTGTTTGCCGGCCTGGTCTACACCACCGACGGTCGTCTCAATGCCTTCGGTCTGAAGTTGCTGGAAGACGACAAGCACTACTTCCCCGACTACACCGCAGCTCCCGTGGTGCGTCAGGCCACGCTGGACGCCAACCCGAAACTGGCCGAACAACTGAAGCCGCTGGCCGAACTGTTCGACGACGAAACCATGCGCCAGCTCAACGCGCGGGTCGATGTCGATCATGAAAGCCCATCGTCCGTTGCCGCCGATTTCCTGCGCCAGCATCCACTGAATTAAGAGAGGAGAAGTCATGGAATTTCTGAACGCCTTTTCCCATCTCGACTGGCAGCAGGTGCTGCACCTGACCTGGCAGCACATCACTCTGGTCGGCATCGCCGTGACTCTGGCGATCGTCATCGGCGTGCCGCTGGGCATTTTGATGACGCGCTTTCCCAGCCTCGCCGGCCCCTTGCAAGCCAGCGCCACGGTGCTGCTGACCGTGCCGTCGATTGCCCTGTTCGGCCTGCTGCTGCCGTTTTACTCCAAGTTCGGCCAAGGCCTCGGACCGCTGCCGGCAATCACCGCCGTGTTCCTTTATTCGTTGCTGCCAATCATGCGCAACACCTACCTCGCCCTGACCGGCGTCGAGCCGGGCATCCGTGAAGCCGCACGCGGCATCGGCATGACCTTCGGCCAGCGCCTGCGCATGGTCGAACTGCCGATTGCCGTGCCGGTGATCCTCGCCGGCGTGCGCACCGCCGTGGTGATGAACATCGGCGTGATGACCATCGCCGCAACCATCGGTGCCGGCGGCCTCGGTGTGTTGATCCTCGCCTCCATCAGCCGCAGTGACATGTCGATGCTCATCGTCGGCGCGCTGCTGGTCAGTCTTCTGGCGATCTTCGCCGACCTGTTTCTCCAATGGCTGCAACGCTCGTTGACCAGTAGGGGGTGTTCGCCGCAAATGGCGGGCGCGCCGCCGCCCCACAAAGCGCGAGACTAGGCGCGAGGAGAGAGATTTGGTTTCTTCAAATGAACGACGAGTAACGACGTATTGCGCTTTGTGGGACGCGGCCCTCCGGGTTGGAGCTGTGATGCCGCCGGGCTGCGTTGTGGGACTTGAAAAGGAAACGACATTTCCTGCGTCCCACGCCTTGCCCGGCGGCATCACAGCTCCAACGCGCCCGCCATTTGCGGCGAACACCCCCTACACAGGACTCCTTAAATGATCGAACTTCAAAACCTCAGCAAGACCTTCCAAAGCAACGGCAAAGATGTCAAAGCCGTGGACTCGGTAAGCCTGACCGTCAATGAAGGCGAGATCTGCGTGTTCCTCGGGCCATCGGGTTGCGGCAAAAGCACCACGCTGAAAATGATCAACCGCCTGATCAAACCGACCTCGGGCAAGATCCTGATCAATGGCGAAGACACCACCGATCTCGACGAAGTGACCCTGCGCCGCAACATCGGCTACGTGATCCAGCAAATCGGTCTGTTCCCGAACATGACGATCGAAGAGAACATCGTCGTCGTGCCGAAACTGCTCGGCTGGGACAAACAGAAATGCCACGACCGCGCCCGCGAACTGATGAGCATGATCAAGCTGGAACCCAAGCAGTATCTGCATCGCTACCCGCGTGAACTGTCCGGTGGTCAGCAACAGCGTATCGGTGTGATCCGCGCCCTGGCGGCCGACGCCCCGCTGCTGCTGATGGACGAGCCGTTCGGCGCCGTCGACCCGATCAACCGCGAGATGATCCAGAACGAGTTTTTCGAGATGCAGCGGGCGCTGAACAAGACGGTGATCATGGTCAGCCACGATATCGACGAAGCCATCAAACTGGGCGACAAGATCGCAATCTTCCGCGCCGGCAAACTGCTGCAGATTGATCATCCCGACACCCTGCTCGCGCATCCGGCAGACGACTTCGTCAGCAACTTCGTCGGTCAGGACAGCACGCTCAAGCGCCTGCTGCTGGTCAAGGCCGAAGACGCCGCGGACAACGCGCCGTCGGTCAGCCCGGAAACCCCGGTGGCCGATGCGCTGGAATTGATGGACGAGCACGACCGCCGCTATGTCGTCGTCACTTGCGCCGAGAACAAGGCGCTGGGTTACGTGCGCCGTCGCGACCTGCACCGCCAGACCGGCACCTGCGCGCAGTTCCTGCGTGAGTTCAACGCCACCGCGGCGTACGACGAGCACCTGCGCATCCTGTTGTCGCGCATGTATGAGTTCAACCGTTCCTGGCTGCCGGTGATGGACGCCGAGCGGGTGTTCCTTGGCGAGGTGACGCAGGAGTCGATTGCGGCTTACCTGAGTTCGGGGCGTTCGCGGGGGATGAAAACCAATATCGTCTCGCCGGCTGAGGCGGTGATCGCGTAACCCATCATTGCAAGATTGAAATGCAATCACCTGTAAGAGTGAGCCTGCTCGCGATGGCGTAATCCCGGCCGACGGATATGTTGGCTGGGAAAAAGCTATCGCGAGCAGGCTCACTCCTACAAGGATCGGTGTGAAATTTTGATATTTACAAGGTGGCAAAGAATCTCAACAATCAAACCCGTAAAAGCCGTAAAGATTCACGCCTTGATCCTTCCAAAATCCCCTGCGCCACCCTCCCTCGCCGCCAACGTCGCCGATGTTGCCGCTATCACACTTATCAGCAACTTGGCTGGCAACAGCCTTGAACGTGCAGGCATATTTAACACCGGCAAATTCCCCGGGAACATCTGTCCGTCATCTCGGTCGGCTACAAAGAGTGATATCCGCGACGCACGTCAGAAGCGTGCAGAAACGCGACATTTTTAGTTGATCTCAGGCCCCTCACGCCCTAAAGTTCGCGCCGAACGTCCATGCTGGAAACGATCCATCCGGCTCAAGTACTGACGACGAGACAGCAAGGCCAAGGGAAGCGTCATTCCCGTGGCCTTTTTGCTTTCGGCGACATGCCTTGGGAAGTAGGCGAACCAAAGTGGGGATACGGAGGGCGTTCATTTGCACCCATTGTTTTTTAGAGTTTGCCCATAGGAGCTCCCAGCATGTCGATCAACGTCGAAGATTATTTCGCGCGCGCCACTTTTGACAAAATGAAGGCGTTCGCCGACAAACAGGAAACCCCGTTCGTGGTGATCGACACCGCGATGATCGCCCAGGCCTACGATGACCTGCGCGCCGGTTTCGAGTTCGCCAAGGTCTACTACGCGGTCAAGGCCAACCCGGCCGTCGAGATCATCGACCTGCTCAAAGACAAAGGTTCGAGCTTCGACATCGCCTCGATCTACGAGCTGGACAAAGTGATGGATCGCGGCGTCAGCGCTGACCGTATCAGCTACGGCAACACCATCAAGAAATCCAAGGACATCCGCTACTTCTATGAGAAGGGCGTGCGTCTGTTCTCCACCGACTCCGAAGCCGACCTGCGTAACATCGCCAAGGCGGCACCGGGTTCGAAAGTCTACGTGCGCATCCTCACCGAAGGCTCGACCACCGCTGACTGGCCGCTGTCGCGCAAGTTCGGCTGCCAGACCGACATGGCCATGGACCTGCTGATCCTCGCCCGCGACCTGGGCCTGGTGCCGTACGGCATCTCGTTCCACGTCGGCTCGCAACAGCGCGACATCAGCGTCTGGGACGCGGCGATCGCCAAGGTCAAAGTGATCTTCGAGCGCTTGAAAGAAGAAGACGGCATCCACCTGAAGCTGATCAACATGGGCGGTGGCTTCCCGGCCAACTACATCACCCGCACCAACAGCCTGGAAACCTACGCCGAGGAAATCATCCGGTTCCTCAAAGAAGACTTCGGAGATGACCTGCCGGAAATCATTCTGGAGCCGGGCCGTTCGCTGATCGCCAACGCCGGTATTCTGGTCAGCGAAGTGGTGCTGGTTGCGCGTAAGTCGCGCACCGCCGTCGAGCGCTGGGTGTATACCGATGTGGGCAAGTTCTCCGGCCTGATCGAAACCATGGACGAAGCGATCAAGTTCCCGATCTGGACCGAGAAGAAAGGCGAGATGGAGGAAGTCGTGATCGCCGGCCCGACCTGCGACAGCGCCGACATCATGTATGAGAACTACAAGTACGGCTTGCCGCTGAACCTGGCGATCGGTGATCGTCTGTACTGGCTGTCGACCGGTGCGTATACCACCAGTTACAGCGCGGTCGAGTTCAACGGGTTTCCGCCGTTGAAGTCGTTTTACGTTTAAGGAGCAGCTTCGAGTTTCAAGCTGCTGGCTGCAAGTTAAAAGCCCATGACGTGTCATGGGCTTTTTTGTGATCCATGAATAGATGGAGCTCCCTTGTGGGAGCGAGCCTGCTCGCGAAAGCGGTGGGTCAGTCAGCATCGTCTGCAATGACCCACCGCCTTCGCGAGCAAGCCCGCTCCCACAGGGTTATGCGGTGCGGCTCAGTTCATCTGCACGCAACTGATATCGGGTCGCCAGGGCTTGGATCATCGGATCTGTCGCATCAGCGAGCGTCTGGCTAGCTACTCGCAGGAAATTCAGATTACCGCCGGCCAGGGCCTTCTCAAGCCAGAGAATGGCCTCATCGATATTCCCCTCGCCCGCCAACACCGCGGCATAACTGAACTGCCCACGAAAATCCCCGGCCTCGGCCGAGCGCCGATACCACTCGCGCGCCGCAGCAGGGTCGGCCGGACACACTTGCCCTTCCTCCAGATAGCGCCCGAGCAGATTCATCGATTTCGCATGACCCAACTCAGCCGAGCGCCGATACAGCGCCAGCGCCTTGCGATGATCCACCGCCACACCGCGCCCGGTCGCGAGCAGATTGGCGAGGTTGTACATCGCCCAATCCAGCCCGGCCTGCGCGGCGATTCGATAATGCTGCGCGGCAACCGAGGCATCCGCCGCGCAACCCCAGCCATGCTCATGACAGCGCCCAAGCATGTTGCGCGCCATCAGATGCCCGCGTCCGGCGGCGATGCCGAACCAGCGCAGTGCCAAGGGTTGATCCTGTGCGATCCCATGGCCGTCGAGCAGAATCTGTCCAAGCAACGCCTGCGCTTCCACTTCGCCCTCGCCCGCCGCGAGCAAAATCGCCTGCGCGGCGCGGGCGGGACTTTCTTCAAGCATCGCCGCCAACCCCGCGGCATCAAGGATTTCTTCGCGGCGTAACTGGAAAGTCATACCTCGACCCAACGCCGTAGCAGGTTGTGATACGTGCCGGTCAGGCGAATCAACGAAGGGTGATCGGGAACGTCCTGAGTCAGTTGCTGAATCGCACTGTCCATCTCGAACAGCAACGCGCGTTGGCTGTCTTCGCGCACCAGACTTTGCGTCCAGAAAAACGAGGCATAACGCGCGCCACGGGTGACGGCGTTGACCTTGTGCAAACTGGTGCCGGGGTACAACACCATGTCGCCGGCCGGCAGCTTCACCCGTTGCGTGCCGTAGGTGTCCTGAATTTCCAGCTCACCGCCGTCGTAATCCTCCGGCTCGCTGAAAAACAGTGTCGCCGACAGATCAGTGCGCACCCGCTCGATGCTGCCCTTGGGCTGGCGCACGGCGTTGTCGATATGGAAATCGAAACTGCCGCCCGCGGTGTAACAGTTGACTAACGGCGGAAACACTTTGTGCGGCAGTGCGGCAGACATGAACAGTGGATTCTTCCACAGCCGTTCGAGCATCGCCGCGCCGATTTCCTTGGCCAGTGGATGGCCTTCAGGCAGCTGCAGATTGTGCTTGGCCTTGGCCGATTGAAAGCCCGCAGTGATTTTGCCATCGGCCCAATCCGCCTGCTCCAAGGCTTGGCGGATGCGCTGCACTTCGTCTTTTGCGAACAGCCCGGGAATGTGCAGCAGCATGGATGTCACCTGATGGCAAGAAGGTGGCAATGGTATTGATTCTTATTGGCCGTGTAAAACCCGGGAGACGAACGAAACGTCAAAAACCATAAGGTGAAATTGTAAAGAATGTAAATTCAGTGCAGTTAGCAATGTTTCGCAATTGATACGAATACCTGTTTACCCTATATTCCGCCGCCTCAAATCCTTGGGGAGGGAATAAAAATGGCACGTCTACACGCTCAATTACCGGTCAGTTCACCACGTCTGCTCGCTTCTGCGATCGGTGTGGCAATCACCGCCGGCTCCGCTGGCCAGATGGTATTCGCTGCGGAAAAAACCGAGAGCAAAGCCTCCGGCAATGCCATCGCCCTGGACGCTACCGCCATCACCGGCGAAGCGCAGGACCCGACGTCCTATCAGGTCGAAAAAGCCTCCTCGCCCAAGTACACCGCCCCGCTGGTCGACACGCCGCGCTCGGTCACCGTGATTCCACAACAGGTGCTCAAAGACACCGGCGCCCTGAACATGCAGGATGCGCTGCGCACCGTGCCAGGCATCACTTTCGGCGCCGGTGAAGGCGGCAACCCGCAGGGCGACCGTCCGTTCATCCGTGGTTTCGATGCTCAGGGTGACACCTACCTCGACGGCGTGCGCGACACCGGTGCGCAGAGCCGCGAAATCTTCGCGGTGGAAAACATCGAAGTCAGCAAAGGCCCGAACTCGGCCATTGGCGGCCGCGGCGCGGCGGGTGGCAGCATCAACCTGGTGAGCAAGAAAGCCCACTTGGGCAACTCGTTCGACGGCGGCTTCACCTACGGCTCCGACCAGACCCAGCGCTACACCCTCGACGGCAATTATCAGTTCAGCGACAGCGCTGCCGGCCGCCTCAACCTGATGAGCCACGAGAGCAACGTCGCCGGTCGCGACAAGGTCGACTACGACCGCTGGGGTATCGCGCCGTCCCTGGCGTTCGGCCTGGGCACCGACACCCGCGTCAACCTCGATTACTACCACCTGGAAAGCAACGACACTCCGGATTCGGGCGTTCCGTATACGCTGTCGAACCCGCGCACCAAGTCCAATCCGGACAAGCCGTACGCCGGCGGTGATCATGAGAACTTCTACGGTCTGGACCGCGACTTCCGCAAGGGCCGCACCGACACCGCGACGTTCGCCATCGAGCATGACCTGAACGACGCGCTGACGATCAAGAACACCCTGCGCCACGGCACCAGCATGCAGGATTACATCCTCACTCAGCCGGACGACAGCAAGGGCAACGTCAACAACGGCAGCGTCTGGCGTCGCGCCAACACCCGGGTGAGTAACACCGAGACCACTACCAACCAGACCGACCTGTTCGGCACCTTCTACGTGGCCGGCTTCAAAAACAGCTTCTCCACCGGTGTCGAATACACCCGCGAGCAGAGCGAGAAATCCTCGTACAACGTCAACACTGACACCACGCCGCGCACCGGCGCTGTGACCACCAACTGCAACCCGGGCCTGATCGGCGCGCCGAGCGGTTACAACTGCACCTCGCTGTCGAACCCGAACCCGAACGATCCGTGGAACGGTGCGATCTCGCGCAACTACGCCGGCACCGACACCCAGGCCGACACTTACGCGCTGTACGTGTTCGACACGCTGGAGTTGTCCGAGCAGTGGCTGGTGAACATGGGCCTGCGTTACGACCACTTCGACACCGATTACAAAACCTACAACGCCGCCGGCCGCACCACCTCCAAGGGCGATGACACCAGCGAATTCGTCACCGGTCAGTTCGGCGTGGTCTACAAGCCGGCGGAAAACGGCAGCATCTATGCCTCCTACGCCACCTCGGCGACCCCGCCGGGCAACACCCTCGGCGAAGGCCAGGAAGGCAACCCGTTGGGCGGTACACCGGATCGCAGCGGCAACCTGCTGAGCAGCGACATGGAGCCGGAAACCACCAAGAACTACGAGATCGGCACCAAGTGGGATCTGCTCAACGATCGCCTGTCGCTGACCGCTGACATCTTCCGCACCGAGAAAGAAAACGCCCGCGTGCAGGTCGACACCAGCTCGTACGAGAACGCCGGCAAGACCCGCGTGCAAGGCTTCGAACTGTCGGCCAGCGGCAAGCTCACCGACAAATGGCAGGTGTTCGCCGGTTACGCGTTCATGGACAGCGAGCAGGTTGATGGTGGCCCGTTCGGTCGCGCCAACGACGGCAACGACCTGCCGAACACACCGAAAAACAGCGCCAGCCTGTGGACCACGTATCAGGTCACGCCGAAGCTGACCATCGGTGGTGGCGCGTTCTATGTCGACGACGTCTACGGCAGTACGGCAAACACCACCATGGTCGACTCGTATGTGCGTTACGACGCAATGGCAGCCTACAAGCTGACGAAGAACGTCGATCTGCAACTCAACGTGCAGAACCTGACCGACGAAACCTATTACGACAAAGCCTTCTCGACCCACTTCGCCAACCAGGCGGCGGGACGGACGGCGCTGTTGAGCACTAATTTCCACTTCTGACTTCAGTGGAAACCTGTAGGAGTGAGCCTGCTCGCGATTGCGGCGTATCAGTCAGCATCTATTCATCTGACAGATAGCTATCGCGAGCAGGCTCACTCCTACAAGGGATACGCCGTATGGCTCGGCCCCGTTCATTCAATTGAACGGGGCTTTTGTGCGTAAGAAAGAACGCTTCTCGATAACCCACGGCATAATGCGCGCCGTGATGACAATTTCCGAACGGACGGCGAGTGACGTGTTGAAGAAAACCCTGTTCCAGTTGCACTGGTTTTTTGGCATCACCGCAGGCCTGGTGCTGGCCCTGATGGGCATCACCGGCGCGGCCTATTCCTTTCAGGACGAAATCCTGCGGGCGCTCAATCCGTCAGTGCTGCAGGTGGAAAAACAGGTCGCCGGGGTCCTGCCGCCGGTTGAACTGGTAGAACGCATCGAAGCCGCATCCGGCAAGAAAGTCGCGATGCTCTGGGTCGAGACCGACAGCGGCCACGCCGCGCGGGTGTTCTTCACCCCGCCCAAGGGTGAACGGCGTGGCGAGATGCGCTACTTCGATCCGTACACCGCCGAGTTCAAGGGCGACGCCACCGGTCAGGACTTTTTCGGCCTGATGCTGCAACTGCACCGCTTTCTGGCGATGGGTGATACCGGGCGCAACATCACCGGCGCCTGCACCCTGATGCTGCTGTTCTTCTGCCTTTCCGGTTTGTATCTGCGTTGGCCACGTCAGTGGAACAGCTGGCGCGTGTGGCTGACCCTGGATTGGAAAAAGAAGGGGCGCGCGTTCAATTGGGACCTGCACTCGGTGGCCGGTACCTGGTGTCTGCTGGTGTATCTGCTGCTGGCCTTGACCGGGTTGTCGTGGTCGTACGAGTGGTACAACAAGGGCCTGACCCGGCTGCTTTCCGACGCGCCGCAAAACGAGCGTGTGCGCGGCGGTCGCGGCCCGGCACCGGAAGGACCGGCGCCGACGGCCGACTACGCAGCGATGTGGAGCAGCATCTACAGCGCCGCCGGCCCCGGCCTGGCCGCCTACAACATTCGCATGCCGGCGGTGGCCGGCCAACCGGCGACGGTGTTCTATCTGCTCGACAGTTCGCCCCACGACCGCGCGCTGAACCAGATCACCCTCGACCCGGCCACCGGCGTGGTCAAACGCGTTGATCGCTATGCGGAAAAAAGCTTCAAGGCACAACTGCTGACCAGCATTTATGCGCTGCACGTCGGCAGTTATTTCGGTCTGGTCGGGCGGATCATCGTCACGCTGGCAGCGGTGTGCATGCCGCTGTTCTTCATCACCGGATGGCTGCTGTATCTCGACCGTCGGCGCAAGAAAAAGCACATCAAGGACGCACGAAAAGGTCTTGAACAGCCGGCAGGCGAGGCTTCGGCGTGGCTGATCGGCTTCGCCAGCCAGAGCGGTTTCGCCGAGCAACTGGCGTGGCAGACCGCCGGCCAATTGCAGGCCGCCGGGTTGCCGGTGAAGGTGCAGCCGCTGGCCAATGTCAGCGAGCAGGATTTGCGTGATTCGAGCAACGCCTTGTTTGTGGTCAGCACCTTCGGTGACGGCGAAGCGCCGGACAGTGCGCGCGGTTTTGAGCGCAAGGTTCTTGGTAAGGCCTCTGCGCTCGACAGCCTGAATTATGCGGTGCTGGGTCTTGGCGATCGTCAGTATCAGCACTTCTGCGGCTTCGCCAAACGCCTGCACCAGTGGCTGAGCGAACACGGGGGCAAGTCGTTGTTTGCTCCGGTGGAAGTCGACAGCGGCGATCCCTACGCCCTGCGCCACTGGCAGACGCAACTCGGCCAGCTCACCGGGCAAGCACCGGCCGAAACCTGGCAGGCGCCGAGCTACGCCAACTGGACGCTGCTGCGCCGCGAACTGATGAACCCCGACAGCAGCGGTGCGCCGGTTTATCTGCTGGCTCTCAAAGCGCCGGACACCAGCAGTTGGCTGGCCGGCGATCTGGTCGAAGTATTGCCGCGCAACTGCCCGTGGGCCATCGAACATTTCCTCGACGGCCTCGGCATCCGAGGCGAGACCATCGTCAAGGTCAACGGCCTCGACGAGCCGCTGGAAGTAGCTCTGGCCTCGCGCCAGCTACCGGAGCACCGCGCGCACCTGGTCGGCCTGCATGCGCAAGCGCTGGTCGATGCGATGGTGCCGCTGGCCATGCGCGAATATTCGATCGCCTCAATCGCCGCCGATGGCGTGCTGGAGCTGATCGTGCGCCAGGAACAGCACAGCGACGGCAGCCTCGGCGTCGGCTCTGGCTGGCTCACCGAGCATGCGCCAGTGGGCGGCAGTATCAGCCTGCGCGTGCGACGCAACAGTGGTTTCCATCTACCGAACGAACCGCTGCCGATGATTCTGCTGGGCAACGGCACCGGTCTGGCGGGTTTGCGCAGCTTGCTCAAGGCACGCATTGCCGACGGCCAGCAGCGCCAGTGGCTGCTGTTTGGCGAGCGCAATCGCGAGCACGATTTCCTCTGCCGCGCGGAACTCGAAGAATGGTTGATCAATGGTGATCTGGCACGGTTGGACCTGGCGTTCTCGCGGGATCAGGCCGAGAAGGTTTATGTGCAGGATCGCTTGCGTGAGTTGGCGGATGAATTGAAGCAATGGCTGGCGGACGGGGCGGTGATTTATGTGTGTGGCAGTCTTCAGGGAATGGCTTCTGGCGTTGATCAAGCGCTAAACGACATCCTTGGCAGCGCCGAAGTCCAGAATCTGATCGAACAGGGCCGCTACCGCCGCGACGTTTACTGACATTATTCACACCCAACTGTGGGAGCGAGCTTGCTCGCGAAGGGGTCGTGTCAGTCGGTATATCTATCAACTGACACACCGCTTTCGCGAGCAAGCTCGCTCCCACAGGGGGCGCGGTGTTCAGACGGGTTGCAGTTTCTGTTCGAAAACCGCCACCCCATCCAGATCCCGCAACACCACACTCATCTCGCCGCTCTGCCCTTCAATATTCACCTCGCCAAAAAACTGAAACCCGGCAAACGGCGAGGTGTTTTGTTCGGCAGGCGCTTTCTCGAAAACCACCTCAGGTCCAAAGGTCTTGTCCAGCGGATTCGGCCCGAAACTACCGGCATTCAACGGTCCGGCGACGAATTCCCAGAACGGTTCGAAATCCTGAAACGCCGCGCGATCCGGGTGATAGTGATGCGCGGCGCAGTAATGCACATCCGCCGTCAGAAACACGAAATTGCGCACCTGTTGCGCCCGCAGATAGCCAAGCAGTTCGGCGATTTCCAATTCACGCCCCTGCGCCGGGCCGGGGTCGCCGTTGGCCACCGCGTCCCAACGCGCAACACCCGGGCTGACCTCGCCGTCCGGCACGCCAAGGCCGATGGGCATGTCGGCGGCGATGACTTTCCACTGCGCCTTCGACGCTTTCAACTCACGCTTGAGCCAGTCCAATTGCTCACGTCCCAAGAACGGTTTTGCCGCGCCGAGGTTGTCATCGTTGGCCTCACGATAGCTGCGCATATCCAGCACAAACACATCAAGCATCGGCCCATAACTCAGCTTGCGATAAATTCGCCCGCCACCGTCCGCCGCCTGTAAACGCATCGGCGCATATTCGAGCCAGGCCTGTCGCGCACGGCCAACCAGCTTGTGGATATCTTTCTCCTGATAGCGCTCATCGAGCTGCTTGCCCGGCGACCAGTTGTTGACCACTTCGTGGTCGTCCCACTGCCAGATCTGCGGCACCTGGGCATTGAAGAGTCGGACGTTTTCGTCCATCAGGTTGTAGCGGTAATTGCCACGATAGTCGTCGAGGGTCTGCGCGACTTTGCTCTTGGCTTCGCTGGTGATGTTGCGCCAGATGCGCCCGTTTTCGGTGGTCAGTTGTGCGGGCACCGGGCCGTCGGCGTAGATCGTGTCGCCGCTGTGGATAAAGAAGTCCGGCAGGCGCAGGCGCATGGCTTCGTAGATGCGCATGCCGCCGATGTCCGGATTGATGCCGAAGCCCTGGCCGACGGTGTCGCCGCTCCAGACAAAACGCAAGTCACGCTTTGACGTTGGCACGCTGCGCAGATGACCAAACCATGGCTCGCTGGGGATGCCGCTTTGCGCGTCTTCGAAGTGCACGCGATAGAAAATTGCCTGGTCGGCGGGCAGGCCGCTGAGTTCGACGCGGGCGGTGAAATCAGTGCGGGCATCGGCCAGGGCCGAGACGAGGCGGCGCGGGTTGCCGAACAGGCTGCGGGTGTCCCATTCGACGACCATGCGTGCCGGGCGGTCGCTGCGGCTCCAGATCATCGCGCGGTCGCCGAGCAGGTCGCCGGACTGCACGCCGTCGGTGAGTTGCGGGCGATCCTTGACCGAGGCAATCACTGCCGGCGCCAGCCCCGGCAGCAACAGCCCGGCACCGACGGCTTGCACGACGCGACGGCGCCCGAGGTTGAAATCGCTCATGGTGTTCTCCCTGCAAAAGGGAAAACTTAAGCATGGCTGTGTGAACCCGCCATGACATCGGCCACACCGCAATTCAAATGTAGGAGTGAGCCTGCTCGCGATAGCGGTGGGTCAGTAACATCAATGCTAACTGACACACCGCTATCGCGAGCAGGCTCACTCCTACAGGGGGGATAGCGTTGTCAGGCGCTGACGGGTTCGACTGCCTGCTCGACAGTCTCAGGCCGCTTGAGCAGCGCATACACCACCGCCGTCACCAGGCTCCCCGCGACAATCGCCAGCAGGTACAACAGCGCATGGTTGATCGCATTCGGAATGGCCAGCACAAAAAGGCCACCGTGCGGCGCCATCAGCTTGCAGCCGAAGTACATCGACAGTGCACCGGTCAGCGCACCGCCGGCGATGCTCGCCGGAATCACCCGCAGCGGATCTTTCGCGGCAAACGGAATCGCCCCTTCAGAGATGAAGCACAGGCCCAGCACGAAGGCCGCCTTGCCGGCCTCGCGCTCAGTCTGGGCAAACTTGCGCCGCGCGATAAACGTGGCAATGCCCAAACCAATCGGCGGCACCATGCCGGCGGCCATGGTCGCGGCCATCGGCGCGTAACTCTGCGAAGCCAGCAGCCCCACCGAGAACGCATACGCAGCCTTGTTGATCGGCCCGCCGAGGTCGACGCACATCATGCCGCCGAGCAATACGCCGAGCAAAATGGCGTTGGTGGTGCCCATGCTGTCGAGGAACTGCGTGAGTGCGGCAAGCATGCCAGCGACCGGTTTGCCGACCACATAAATCATCACCAGACCGGTGACCAGACTGGCGAGCAACGGGATGATCAAAATCGGCTTCAGCGCTTCCAGACTCTGCGGCAATTTCACATAGCGGGCGATGGCTTTGGCGGCGTAACCGGCGATAAAACCGGCAATGATCCCGCCGATGAACCCGGCGCCCAAGGTGCCCGCCAGTAACCCGCCGATCATCCCCGGTGCGAGGCCCGGACGGTCGGCAATCGAATAGGCGATGTAACCGGCCAGCAGCGGCACCATCAGTTTGAACGCGGTTTCCCCGCCGATCTGCATCAGCGCCGCCGCCAGCGTGCCTTCTTCCTTGTACGCGGTGATGCCAAAGACGAACGACAACGCGATCAGCAGACCACCGGCCACGACCATCGGCAGCATGTACGACACACCGGTCAGCAGGTGTTTGTAGACGCCGGTTTTTTCTGACTTGGCCGCAGCCTTGCCTGCGTCCGCCGCGCTTTCCACAACGCCTTCGGCCAAGGCTTTTTTCAACGTAGCTTCGGACTGCTTGAGTGCAATCCCGGTGCCGCAGCGATAGATTTTCTTGCCGGCAAAACGCTCGGTGGCGACGTCGATATCCGCCGCCAGCAGCACCACGTCGGCTTCGGCGATGGCCGCTGCGCTGAGCGGAGTTTTCGCGCCGACCGAGCCTTGTGTTTCAACCTGCAATTCATAACCCAGGCGCTTGGCGGCCTGCTGCAAAGCCTCGGCAGCCATGAAGGTGTGCGCAACACCGGTCGGGCATGCCGTAACGGCGACGATGCGCGGCGCACGCGGCGTATCAATCGCCGGTTCGACTTCGCTGGCAACGTAGACTTCAGCTTCTTCAGCGCCCCGCCGCAGCACCGCTTCGACATCCTGCAACGCCTGCGCCGGCGCAATCTGGAACACCCGCTTGCCGACGAAGCGGGTCATGTCCACCGTCCCCGTGCTCACCAGCAATACCCACTCGGCGGCTTCGATCGTCGCCGCCGACAATTCACGTTCCGGGTGCGCCGGATCGACCACTTCCACGCTGGTGCTCCAGCCCTGACGCTGCGCCGCCGCATCGAGCAGACGCGCGCAAAGAACACTGGTGACCATGCCGTTGGGGCAAGCCGTAACAATGGCTAACTTCATGACAAACCCTCTTATTGTTCTGTCAGGGGGCGTACGCGCACACCCTGTTCGAGCTGCGCCAGGTGCGCGGCGTCGTTGATGCCGAAACCGATCTGGGTCACCGCCATCGCGGCAATCGCCGTGGCCGTGCGCAGGGTCTGCTCGGGTGTGTCGGCACTGAGCAGCCCGTGGAGCATACCGGCCAGCAACGAGTCACCGGCACCGACCGTGCTGGCGACGCTGACTTTCGGCGGCGTGGCATGCAAAGCCGAGCCGACACTGAACCAGTTCACCCCGTCGGCGCCGTGGGAAATCACCACGTGCTCGATGCCCTGCGCATGCAAGCGTGCAGCGGCTTGCGCTTCGGCGGTCGGCGAAACCACTTCGCAACCGAGCGCATCGGCCAGTTCCTCGGTGTTCGGCTTGATCAGCCATGGGCGGGCCTGCAACGCGGCGCGCAAGGCTTCGCCGCTGGAGTCGAGGGCGACTTTCAAGCCAAGCTCATTCAACTTTTCGATCAACGCACGCAACCATTGCGCCGTGACACCACGCGGCAAGCTGCCGGCGACCACCACCGCATCGTGCCCCGGTGCGATCTGCAAGAGGCGATCGAGCAAAGCCTGCTGCGCCGCCGCGTCAACGTTCGGTCCAGGACCATTGATGTCGGTGATGCGCCCGTCCTGCTCGGCGACTTTGATGTTGCTGCGGGTCTCGCCCGGCACGCGAATAAACGCATCGACAAAACCGCGTTTGGCAAACAGGGTTTCGAACGCTTGCAGGTTGTCCGCGCCGAGAAAGCCGCTAACGGTGACTTGATGGCCGAGGTCGGCCAGCACCTGCGCGACGTTCACGCCCTTGCCGGCGGCATGGGTGTGCATCTCGTCGCTGCGATTGACCTGACCGGCGTCAAGCCGCGCCAGCTCGACGGTGAGGTCGAGCGCCGGGTTGAGGGTCAGAGTAAGAATCCTGGCCATTACAGGGCCTCCACTAATGCGCGCACTTCGTTGGCGCTGCCCACGGCCAAGGCCTGTTGAGCAAGGGTTTGCGCCTGGGTCAGGCTGAGTTCGCGGATGCGCGCCTTGACCTCGGCAATACTGCGACCGGACACGCTCAGCTCGTCGACACCGAGGCCGACCAGCACCGGCACCGCCAGCGGATCGGCCGCCAGTTCGCCACACACGCCGACCCATTTGCCATGGGCATGGGCCGCGCGCACGGTGATGTCGATCAGTTGCAGCACCGCCGGATGCAAGCCGTCCGCTTGTGCAGACAGCGTTGGATGACCACGATCGATGGCCAGGGTGTATTGGGTCAGGTCGTTGGTGCCGACGCTGAAGAAGTCGACCTCCTTGGCCAGCACCGGCGCGAGCAATGCGGCTGACGGCACTTCGATCATGATCCCCAGTTGGAGATCAGCGACCGGAATTTCCAGACGCAGACGCTCGGTCATATCACGGGCCTGACGCCACTCATCAACGCTGCCGACCATCGGGAACATGATCCGCAGCGGACGGTTGTCGGCCGAGCGCAGCAAGGCGCGCAACTGCGCTTCCATGATCTGCGGACGCTGCAAGGTCAGGCGAATACCGCGCACACCCAGGAAGGGGTTTTCTTCCTTGGCGATCGGCCAATACGGCAACGGCTTGTCGCCACCGACGTCCAGCGTGCGCACCACCAGCGGTCGCCCGGCCAGACCATCGAGGACGCGACGGTATTCAGCTTCTTGGGTCGCTTCATCGGGCGCCTGCGGGTGGGCCATGAAAATCAGTTCGGTGCGCAGCAGGCCGATGCCTTCGGCGCCCTGCTCCACCGCGCTGATCACGCCGGCGCTTTCACCGATGTTGGCGAACACTTCGACAGCATGGCCGTCGGTGGTGAGTGCCGGTTGATGGCGTTGTTCGGCGGCGATTTTCAGGCGTTGTTCACGAGTGTCGCGTTCCTCGGCAGCGCGTTGCAATGTCGCGGCATCTGCATCGACATGCAAACGGCCGCGTTGGCCATCGAGCAGCAGCGGCGTGCCCGGTTCGAGCAAAAGCACCGCCGCCCCCGCGCCGACCAATGCCGGAATACCGAGGGCGCGCGCAACAATGGCGCTGTGCGCGGTGGCACCACCGCGCGCGGTGAGAATCCCGGCGACACGCGCCGGATCGAGGCGCGCGACGTCGGACGGACCGACTTCGTCCATCACCAGAATGTACGGTTGCTCAGGCTCGTTCGCAGTTTGCACGCCACACAGCTGCGCCAGCACACGACGGCCGATGTCGCGCAGATCCGCTGCGCGTTCGGCAAGCAAGGCGTCCTGCAGCGATTCCTGTTGTTTCGCCGCCGCTTCAATCACCGCCATCCACGCCGCTTCAGCGCTTTCGCCTTGCTTCAGGCGCGTGTCGACTTCGTCGGTCAGGTCGGGGTCGTCGAGCATTTCCTGGTGGGTAATGAAAATCTCGCGGATCGCCTTGGCTTTGCTCCGTTCGATCAAGCCCTGAATGTCGAGGCGTACGTCGCTCAGCGCTTGCTTGAGACGCTCGCGCTCAATCGCGGCGGACTCGCCACGCAACGGGTAATCGATGGTTTGCTGCACCTGAATATGCGCCGGGCCGATGGCGATGCCGGGCGCCGCCGGGATCGCTTGCAACTGGCTACCAGAGGCTGGGGCGACCAGCACTTCGGCGATATCGGCAATGACTTCGCGCTGCTGACTCACGGCCGGCAGCGGCTCGACTTCTTCACCGAGTCCTTCCTCGATCGCCGCGAGCAAGGCCGGCAAGGCGTCGGCGGCGATGCTGGGTTCGGCGATCAACTCCAGCACCTGACCGCGCCGGGCGCCGAGGCTCAGCAGTTTGCTCAGGCTTTTCACCGACACGGCGCTGTCCTGGCTGTCGACGATGCGCACACGAATTTCGCCGTCAAAGCTTTTCGCCAATTGCGCCAGAATCTTCGCCGGGCGCGCATGCAAACCGTGGGCGTTGGCCAGCGCAATGCGCGCGCTCGGCCAGTCGGCGGGCAACTCGCCGCCAAGCACTTCGAGGACTTTGCGACTGCTGGTGGCGCGGCCCAGTTCATGGCCGCGACCTTCGATCAACAGCGCACACAAACGCTCAAGCAATGCCTGATGCGCTTCGCCCAGACTCGCCAGACAGAACAGACCGCTGAGCGGTTGACCGAGGTAGCGCATCGGTTTGTCCGGGGTGACGAACGCCAGACCAGGGCGCTTCACGGTTTGCTCGCTGTGCAGCCACCACAGGCCATCGCCCAGTGGCAGCGCTTCGACTTGCTGCAACACGCCGGCAAACCCGTTGCTCACGCAATCAGCCTGACGCAGCAGACGCGCGCCACGCCAGACCAGCTCTTCGAAATCATCGGCGGAGACACCGAGGCCGATCATTTGAGCGTCCAGTGCCAGTTCCTGCGGCGCGCCTTGCAGCAGTTTCAGCAGCGCTTCGGGCGAACTGGCGCGACGCAGGGCCTGGCCCAGATCGGTCTCGCCGAGGGCGCGGGTCAGCAGTTGAAGCAGGCGCAGGTGTTCGTCGGACTTGGCCGCGATGCCGATCGCCAAATAAACGATCTGGCCATCGCCCCAATCGACGCCGTCGGGAAACTGCATCAGGCGCACACCGGTGGCGAACACCTGATCGCGGGTTTGCGGGGTGCCGTGGGGGATGGCGATGCCTTGACCGAGAAAGGTCGAGCCCTGGGCTTCCCGGGCCTGCAGGCCGGCGAGGTAGCCATCGGCAACCAGACCGTCGGCGACCAGATGGCTGGCGAGCAATTGCAGGGCGGCGGGTTTATCCACGGCCGACTGGCCCATGGATATCTGCTCTATAGTGAGCTCGAGCATGCGATCTCCTTTTTGGCGCAGTTCAACGCCAGGTATTGTTTTGAATGGTCACAGCTTAGGCGCTCTGCCGCGCTTTTCAGCAGCAGTTTTGGCGGTTTCACGGCAGGACCGGCCAAAAGCGTCCGAAACGTAGAAAATACGCTTGCTGAAACGTTTAATCTAGATTGATCGGCACGTTACTCGATAATGTCCCATCCTTGAAGTCCAACTTGTCGGATGCGCGTAGGCCATAAGTCGCCTGCCCTAATCGGGTAGGATTGGCGAAAATCTCGCGGCATGCTCGAAAAAACAAGGAAATCCCGGGTTGAAACTCAGTGATATCGCACGGTTGGCCGGCGTGTCCGTCACCACCGCCAGCTACGTCATCAACGGCAAAGCCGAACAGCAACGCATCAGCAATGCGACCGTTGAGCGGGTGCGCGCGGTGGTCGATTTGCATGGCTTCACGCCCAATCCGCAAGCCGCCGGCCTGCGCAGCCGGCACACGCGCACGCTGGGTTTTATCCTGCCGGATCTGGAAAACCCCAGTTACGCGCGGATCGCCAAGCTGCTGGAGCAAGGCGCACGGGCGCGCGGTTATCAATTGCTGATCGCCAGTTCCGACGATGCGCCGGACAGCGAGCGGCAGTTGCTGCAACTGTTCCGCGCCCGTCGTTGCGATGCGCTGATCGTCGCCAGTTGCCTGCCCGCTGGCGATGACAGTTACCGTCAGTTGCAAGACAAAGGACTGCCGATCATCGCCATCGACCGGGTCATGGAGCCTGAGCATTTCTGCTCGGTGATCAGCGACGACCGCGAGGCCAGCCTGCACCTGACGCAAAGTCTGCTCGACCCGCAGCCCAAGCAGATCGTGCTGCTCGGCGCCCGCCCCGAGCTGAGCATCAGCCAGGAACGTGCCGCCGGTTTCCGCGAAGCGCTCAGCGACTTCAAAGGTGAAGTGCTGGTCGAACACGCCGAGTCGTTCAGTCGCGAGTGCGGCAAGCAATTGATGGAAGAACTCTTGCAGCGTCTGGGGCATTTGCCGGATGCGCTGGTGACCACCTCCTACGTGCTGCTGCAAGGCGTGTTCGACGCGCTGCATGACTTCCCGCTGAAGTCCCGCCCGCTGCGCCTCGGCACGTTTGGCGACACGCAACTGCTGGACTTCCTGCCGCTGCCGGTCAACGCCATGGCTCAGCAACACCAGTTGATCGCCGACAAGGCGCTGGAACTGGCGCTGGCCGCGGTCGAACAAGACGATTACCAACCGGGCGTGCAAGCCATTGCGCGGACCTTCAAGCAGCGTATTCATCGGGACTGAATCGTGGAGCTGATCGACAGTCACACCCACCTCGACTTTCCCGACTTCGACGCCGATCGCGCAGAGTTGCTCGCCGAAAGTCGCGCCCTCGGCGTGCGGCGCATCGTCGTGCTGGGCGTGTATGAGGATAACTGGCAACGGGTGTGGGATCTGGCGCAGAGCGATCCGGATTTGTATGCCGCATTCGGTTTGCACCCGGTGTTTCTCGATCAGCATCGCCCCGACGATTTAAACGCGCTCGGTGATTGGCTGACACGGCTACGCGGTCATCGGCAGTTGTGCGCGGTGGGCGAGATCGGCCTGGATTACTTCATCGAAACCCTGGACCGCGAGCGGCAGCAGGCGCTGTTCGAGGCGCAGCTGCAACTGGCGGCGGACTTTGAGTTGCCGCCGCTGATCCATGTGCGCCGCAGCCATGCCGCGGTGATCGCCACGCTCAAGCGCTCCAAGCTCAAACGCGCGGGGATCATCCACGCCTTCGCCGGCAGCCGCGAGGAGGCGCGGGAATACATCAAGCTCGGTTTCAAACTGGGTCTTGGCGGCGCACCGACCTGGCCGCAGGCGTTGCGTATGCATCGGGTCTTGCCTGAACTGCCGCTGGAGTCGGTGGTGCTGGAAACCGACTCGCCGGACATGGCGCCCGCGATGTTCCCCGGCCAGCGCAACACCCCGGCGCATTTGCCGGCGATTTGCGCAGCGTTGGCTGAGTTGATGAATATCACTCCTGAACAACTCGCCACCGCCAGCACCGCCAACTGCTGCGAAGTCTTCGGCTGGTAACCGATCCCCTTGTAGGAGTGAGCCTGCTCGCGATAGCGGTGTGTCAGTTACCGATATTTTTTCAGACAGACCGCTATCGCGAGCAGGCTCACTCCTACAAGGGATTAATGTATGGCTCAGACGCGAAACGCGCTGATCAGTTGTTTGAGTTCAACGACCTGTACCGACAACGCGCGGCTCGCATCTTCGGTCTGGTGTGCCCCCTGCGCGGTGCGCTCGCCGGCGCGGTTGATCTCGACGATGTTCTGGTCGATGTCATGGGCCACAGCAGTCTGCTGCTCGACGGCGGCGGCGATCTGCTGGTTCTGATCGACGATCATGCCCACGGCGCCAAGAATGTTTTCCAGCGCCTGCTGCACCTTCTCCGATTGCCCCACCGTGCCGTTGGCCATCTGATGACTGATGCCCATGGCCTTCACCGCCGCGCCGACGCCGCCATGCAGTTTGGCGATCATCTGCTCAATCTCTTCGGTCGATTGCTGCGTGCGTTTGGCCAGGGTGCGCACTTCATCGGCGACCACGGCAAAACCACGTCCCTGCTCACCGGCCCGGGCCGCTTCGATCGCGGCGTTGAGCGCCAGCAGGTTGGTTTGCTCGGCGATGCTCTTGATCACTTCGAGCACGCGGCTGATCGACTGGCTGTCGTTGGCAAGCTGATTGATCACCAGCACCGACTGATCGATCTCGCTGGCCAGTGCGGCAATGCTGCCTTGTTGCGATTGCACCAGACCGCGACCGCTGAGGGTCTCGTCGTTGACGCTGTGGGCGCTGTTCACCGCCGCGGCGGCGCTGCGCGCGACCTCCAGCGACGTCGCTGACATCTGGTTCATCGCCGTCGCCACTTGCTCGATCTGCGTGCGCTGCCCGGCAACGGCCAGGTTGCTTTGCGCCGACACCACTTCGACCTGCCCTGCCTGACGCTCGACCTCGCCGACGGTCTGGCCCACCCGCTCGATCAGGTCGTGAATTTTCTTCACCGTGCCGTTGAACACCTCGCCCAGCTCACCCAGTTCGTCACGGCTGCTTGCCTTGAAGTTGACCGTCATGTCCCCCGCCGCCACCTTGTCCATCATCGCGCCAAGGCTTTTCAGGGTGGTGCGGGTCGAGGCGTAGAAACCGCCGTAGAGATAAAAAATCAGCACGAACACTACCGACAGTGCAGACGCCTGCAGAATCATGTGCGTGCGGTTCTGCGACAGGCGTTGCTGCAATTGGCGGTCGAGGAATTTCAGGGTCGCTTCGTTGAGCTGATAAGTCTTGTCGATCAGCACCGTGACCTGATCGTAGAACGCCTGCCACGGCGCATCGAGAGTGTCGGCCATGACCACTTGCTCTTCGAACAGCTCGCTCGCTTGCTTGAGCGAGGCCTTGCTGCTATCGGCGTGTGCGCTGAGGGTATCGCGCGCTGCGCTGCTGGAACCGAGGGCGTCGTGCAGTTTCAAGGCGTACTCGGCCTGGAGTTTTTCAATCTGCGCCAACAGTTCATCAAAGCGGGTACTCGACGCGCTGTTGAGAAAGCCCAGCCCCAACGAATACGAGCCCATGGCGCGACCTTCGCCGAGGGTTTGTGTGACCGTCGGCGTCACCAGGGTCAGCAGTTCGCTGAGTTGACGGATGTCACTCTGGTTGTCGCGGCTCAAGCCGGCCTGGCTGGTGATGATCTGGCTGAAAATCTGCGCGCTGGCCAGTAGCTTGCCAATCAAGGCACTTTTGCTTTGCAGCGAACTTTCCGCCTGCTGGGCCTTGAACGCCGCAATCATCTCATCGCGCTTGGCGTCGAACACTTTGATCTGTTCAGGGTCCTCGGTCATTGCTCTCAGCCCCTGCAGGCGTGCCAACAGGGCTTGTTCGAGCGTGCCGATCTGCGCCTCGACATCACCCGCCTTGCCGGATTGACCGAGGGTGACGTCGATCTGTACCAGATTGTTCAAGGTTTCCAGATCCCGGCGCAGGCTCAGGCTGCTGCCCAGCAGGTCGAGGCTCTGCAGTTCGACGCGGGTGCCTTGAAATTCGCGATAGGAGTCGCGCACCAGATAGAAATTGGTCACCAGCATCGGCACCAGAAACAGCACGCTGATCAGGCTGAACTTCATGCCGAAGCTCAGGCGGTTCATCAGCGAGACGGCGGGATAGAGCAAGCTCTTCACGGGGAGTCTCCCTTGGTTTTTCTTGTTTTTATTGGCAGGCGCAGGGCGACAGCAGATAGCCACTATCGGGCGCTATCTCTGTATAGCTCAAATCGAAGGGAGGTTTTGTAACTTAAGGTTAACAACAGGAGGACAACGAAAGATCACGGTGGCGAGGGAGCCTGTTCCCGCTCGGCTGCGCAGCAGGCGCAAATCAGACGACGCGTTTTGGCTGATTAACAGCGAGGGCGGCTTCGCCACCCGGCGGGAGCAAGCTCCCTCACCACAATGAGTTTCACTTTGGCTTGTCAGTGAACCAGAACAGTCCACAGGGCAAACCCGGCATACCACAGCACCGCCGCGCGCAGCAGCAGTTCCCACAGGCAATCGAGGGTGGTGATGCCTTCCGGACCGGCCACCGGCGGCGGGATTTCTCCGGCCGCCAGGCCGACCTTGTTTATCAGTTGCGCCGCGCTGATGTTCCAGTTGAGCAGTTCATGCAGCATCACCCGGCTGACCGCGACAAAGTTGCCGACCAGGGCCAGGCTCGCCGCGAGCAATCGCACCGGCACCCAGTCGAAGGCGTGACGCATCTGTGCCGCGCGCTCGACCAGCGCCGGGTTTTGCCCGTGCTCTTCGGCCAGCGCCAACAAGCGATAAGCCAGTGCAACCACCGGACCGAGCAGGAAATACCAGAAGATCACCGCGAAAAAGCTTTGATAGGCTTGCCACAACAGGTGCCCCTGCACACGTTCAAGCAACTGCTCGCCGCTGTCGGCGCAGATATTCAGATCGCGCTTGGCAACATGCGCCGCCGCTTGCAGATCCTCACGGCGCCAGGCATCGCGGAACGGCCCGAGGCCGCCGAGCAAGTCGCCACGGCCCAGGCTGTAAATCACCACCAGCAAATGCACCGGCAGTGCGAGCAAACCGTAAGCCACCGGTTCCAGTACCAACAGCAGCAAACCGAGCAAGGCGACCGGCAGCAGCACCAGAATCGTCAGCACCAGCCAGGGTTGTTTCGCCAGCCGCTCGCCGGCTTCGAGTTTGTGCAGTTCGCGGATCCATCCGCCGTCGCGTTGAAGCCGATGGCGCAGGGCCGAAAACTTCTCGATCCACACCGCCAGCAGTAACACCAGAAAACTCATTGTCCTTCCTCTTTTGCCAGGGCGGCGCGGTAGCGTGCCCAGTCGAATGCCGGTCCCGGGTCGGTCTTGCGGCCCGGAGCGATATCGCTGTGTCCGCAGATACGCTGATCGGTGATGGCCGGAAAACGTGCCTGCAACTGCCGGGTCAGCGCAGTCAACGCCTGATACTGCGCATCGGTGAACGGCAGATCATCGGTGCCTTCCAGCTCGATGCCCACGGAAAAATCGTTACAGGTTTCGCGGCCTTCGAACACCGATACGCCAGCATGCCACGCGCGCTCCAGACAGGAGACAAACTGCGTGACCTTGCCGTCACGTTCAATCAGAAAATGCGCCGATACGCGCAAGTCAGCGATGCCTGCAAAGTAAGGGTGTTCGGTGACATCCAGACGATTCTGGAAAAATTCCTGCACTTTGCCCGTGGCAAATTGTGCCGGCGGCAGGCTGATGTTGTGGATGACCAACAGGGAGATTTCGCCCGCCGGGCGTTCATTGAAGTTGGGCGATGGGCAAATCTGCACCCCATGACACCACCCGCTAGCGGGATCCAACTGCATACCGATTCCTTCAACGCCGACTGTGTTGGCGCCCAGTATGCCGCGATCCGCCCCCACCGCGCGATCACTTGCCGCGATTGAGTCGCCGCAAATGACCCAGCACCGACTCCAGCGCACGGTCGAAGAGCAAGGTGTCGTCCAGTATGCGCACCGTGCCACGGCAAAACGCCTGGGCCAGGTCTGTGCGACTGCGCTCCAGCACTTTCATGCCGGTGCGGTCGACAAAAACGTATTGGCCCGTCGCGTCGATGATCGCGGCGAGCTTGCAGCGCAACGCCTGCCCGTCCTCGTCGTCAAACGTCACCCAGTGGCCCATGCGCAGTTGCTCAACCTGGCGCAGGCCGGCGTCGTCCTGTGGCACACCCGCCGACGGTGTCGCGGCAGCAATGGGGTCGACGCCCAGCTGCAAAACGTCTGGCGACACTTCAATCATGCCCGTTGCGTGGCGATCAGTATCATCGGAACGCTCCAGCACGCGGACATGCAGCGCTTCCAGCGCACTGAAGAATTCACTGGTAGCAAACGGATCGAACGCCGTGCTGCTCAAGCCGTCACGCAGCGACTTGAGCAACCCCGGCAGCAGCGCCAGCAGACGCAAGCTGGACTCGGCGTCGTCATGACGCTGCACGCTCCAGATCAATTGTTCCATGGTCTGCACGTCGGCCTGCCACTCGGCAGACTGGTCGCCATGTTTGAGGCAGGTCAACAGCAGCACTTTGCTCCAGGCGTGCTGCACAAACGCAAGCACCGAGGCCGGCACCACTTCGCCCAACAGCGCCTGCTGCAACGCTTGTTCGACGCGACGCCGGGCCAGGTCGGCTTTCGCCCGGCCTTCTTCGGCGTCACGCAAGCGCTGTTCGAGCAGCTCGGTGCGCCGGCGTTCGTCCTGGGTGAATGCGAGGAAATCGGCGAGCAGTTCGGAAAATATCGCCGGGTCATCGACAAACTCCGTCAGCAGGCGCTGCACCACTTGCTCGATGCGCACGTAGAGACTGTCCCGAGCATCGCCGTCACAGTCGCTCCAGCCCATGGCGGCATCGGCGATTTCATTGAGCAGGCGTCGCGCCGGATGCGTGCTGCGGCTGAAGAAACTCTTGTCGAGCACGGCAACCTTGAGCATTGGAATCTGCAACCGGGCAATCAGCGCCTTGAGCGAGTCGGGGACATTGCGATCCTCGATAATGCTCTCGAAGACCATGGCAATCAGGTTGATGACATCTTCGTCGGCGGTGCCGACCACACGGGACTTGCCGCTCCTGACGCTGACCCGGGTCAGCAATTGTTCGAGCTGGTTGCGCAGATCAAAGTCTTCCTGCGCCTCAAGCGCCGGCACGTATTGTTGCAAGTGCGAGAGCAAGCGCAGCAGATCGCGCGTATTGATCGGTTGCGCCGGGGCGCCGGGCTCCAGTGTGGGCGCGACACGGCCACGCACATGCACCAGTAATTGCTGCAACGCCGCGAACGCTTCCTCCACGCCGTCATCCGCTGGGGGCGGATCGTCGTGTACTTCGAAGGAAATGTCGGCCGAAGCATGCTCGCTCTTGCGCCGCGTCGTCGCCGGTTTCAAATGCGGCAAGACGCCGGTAGCGAGCAGCAGTTGGTTGGCTTCGGCATACAGCTGTTCGGTGTCGGCCAGCACATAGCGTTCGAACAGCTTGAGCAGGATCAGCTTGACCTTGATTTCGACGCCGAGGTTACGTCCGGCCTGCAAGAAGTACTCGCACAGCATCGCCGGGCCGAGCGGGTTGTGCGGATTTTCCAGACGGTTGCCAAGCAGCGCACTGAACCGTGCCGTCAGTTGATCAAGCGCGAAGCCATCACGCTTGAGCACGCGACTGACCATGGTTTGCACGGCAACGGTACGCTCCCTGTCATCGGTGCGCGGCGCCGACTCTTCAATCACCCGCGTGCGTGGCAGGCGATCGGCAGCGGGATCGTATTGGGTGAGGCTGGCAAAGGCTTCGAAGAATTGTTCGAGAAAGCCGCGCTCGATGTTTTTGCGCTTGAGGCGCAAATCGCGCATGGCTTCGAAAAAGATATTCTGATCAACGTCATTACGCGCCCGATCAGCCATTTCAAACAGCGTGTCGTCAGCGTTATCGAACAGCTCCTGCAAGCCGTGGCGCAACTGCTGGGCGGCCTTGTCGCGAACCTGAAGCAGAATCACCGGCAGGCGGGCAAGCGGCGCGCGATCAGCCTGATCGCCAGCGGCCCTGTGCAAAGGCACTACTTTCCCGTCGTTGTGCATCCAAGCCTCCTGGAGCGGTGATTCGGTTCGTCGTTTTGACACTGCCCCGGTGGAGTCGTTCGTCAAAGCCATGACGTCAAATACAAGGCGGATTATCTTGCAAAAGATGTCCGCGATGCTATAGGCGTCAGGGTTTCCCCTATGCCCGCGCCCCTCTGTGACGACGGCGCCGCGCACTCGGCTTACGGAAAAATCGACCAGATGCAGTCAGCCGCGCGCGTTCTCGCCTTGGGTTGGCTCGCGCCCTGCCCCTATAATCGAATCACTTTGTTTGTGGAGTCCGTTATGCCGAATCTACGTCTCGCCGATCTGACCGCCGAAATCGAAGCCAACGTGCGCCGTGCGTTGCTCGAAGACGTCGGCAGCGGCGACATCACCGCGCAACTGATCCCGGCCGAACGCCTGGCCAAAGCCACCATCATTACCCGTGACGACGCGGTCATCTGCGGCACTGCGTGGGTCGATGCGGTGTTTCGCCAGCTCGATCCGCGCGTGGCGGTGCATTGGCAAGTGGTCGATGGCGAGCGGGTCAAGGCCAATCAGCCGTTGTTTCATCTGGAAGGTCCGGCCCGTTCACTGCTGACCGGCGAACGCAGCGCACTGAACTTTTTGCAGCTGCTTTCAGGTGTGGCGACGCGTGCGCAGTACCTGGCGGACTTCGTCGCGCAAACGCAGGTCAAGCTGCTCGACACCCGCAAGACCCTGCCTGGCCTGCGTCTGGCGCAGAAATATGCGGTGACCTGCGGTGGTTGCCACAACCACCGCATCGGTCTCTACGACGCCTTCCTGATCAAGGAAAACCACATCGCTGCCAGCGGTGGCATCGCCGAAGCGGTGGCTGCCGCACACAAGATCGCCCCGGGCAAACCGGTCGAGATCGAAGTGGAAAGTCTTGGAGAACTGAAGGAGGCGCTGGAAGCCGGCGCCGACATCATCATGCTCGACGAGTTGAGCCTGGATGACATGCGCGAAGCCGTACGCCTGAATGGCGGCAAGGCGAAACTGGAAGCCAGCGGTGGCATCAACGAAAGCACACTGCTGCCGATCGCCGAGACGGGCGTGGATTACATCTCCATCGGCGCGATGACCAAGGACGTCAAAGCGGTGGACCTGTCGATGCGCCTCAGCCTTTAAACGCAGCGGTAAGCTACAAGCTACAAGCTACAAGCTACAAGCTACAAGCCAGAGCGTCTCTGCTTTGACTTGAAGCTTGAAGCTTGTGGCTCTCGTCAAACGACGAGATTGTTCATCTCGCAGTACTCGTCCCACTCGACACCCAATACTTCAGCCGCCTCTTTATGCAGTTCCAGGCGCTTGGCCTCAAACTCCTCCGGCGTGCTGGTGTATTTGAGGGTCAGCTCCCACGGCTGCAAGCCCTGCGCTTCGGCTTCGTCTTCGAAGGCCCACTGGATCTGGTCTTTCTGATCATCAGGACTCAGGTCCTTGATCTCTTCCCGCAATTGCGGCGTTTCTTCGAGGTACTTAACCAGCGCTTCTTCGTGCCTGGCTTCTTGGGATAATTCTTTAGCGGTCATGGCGTTCTCGCTGATCTGGGAATGGAAGATGGATCTGGATCATCAAGGATCTCTCTGACGCAGGAAGCCATTGGTAGCTCGGTTTTCCTGGCCTTCAGAACCATTCGTGGATCATCTGAAAACAAAGGTGCTTGCTTGTCTGGGACAGAGGAATCCTAACAGAGACGCAAGCCAGTGCAACCGGGGGAATGAAGGGCGGTATGCGCCTGGTTACAGTTTCCTGTTTCCATGCGCGAAATTCACTGCGTATAAATCCCCACCAATCGCCTTTTAGGTTACGACAAACGAAACCTTCACATTGACCGCCCAAGAACATGCAACTATATTCAGTTGCAACAAAAGGCCAGTATGTCAAAGACTGAAAAACTTCTCGCCAAGCTAATCAACGGGCACAGCGCATTCACATGGTCCGAGCTTGTCACGCTGTTAGGTCGGCTTGGTTACTCCCAGCTGGAAGGATCCGGTAGCAGGATCAAATTCGACAATGGGGATCCGAGCGCAATGATCAACCTGCACAAGCCACATCCCGGAAATGAGATCAAGACATACGCAAGACGCCAGATTATCGAGCAACTGAAAACAGGAGGCCTGATTCCATGAGTTCCCAGCTGCACTACAAAGGCTATGTTGGCTCTATTGAAGCGAGCACCGAGGATAAGTGCCTGTTCGGAAAACTCCTTTTCATCAGGGCGCTGGTGAATTATGAAGGACAAACGGTGGCTGAACTGGAAGCAGCCTTTCGCGAGGCGGTAGATGACTATTTACAAACCTGTCAGCACCTCGGGCAGAAGCCTGAAATCCCGTGCAAAGGTTCGTTCAATGTTCGCATCGGGCACGATCTGCACTTGGCAGCGGCTTTGGCAGCAACCCGTCAAAATGTGTCGTTGAATGATCTGACACGCCAAGCACTGAACGAATACCTCCAACACCACGCATAAAACCGAAGGCGAAAAAATTTTTGCCCGAGACAGGAATCGAACCTGCGACCTTCGCGTTACGAGTGCGCTGCTCTACCGGCTGAGCTACACGGGCGGTGTGCTAAACCTAGCACTGGACTCGGGCTGCGGCAAATTTGTGGCTTGCCTGATGGTTTTCTTTTGAGAACTACATTTGTGGCAATTTCTTTATTTCAGGCAAAAAAATGCCCCCGCCGTTTGCACGGCGGGGGCATTTTCATTGGGCTAAAGCGTCGGGGGGATTAAACGCCCGAAGCCTTGGCCGCTGCCACGTCTTTGATGGACAGCTTGATACGGCCGCGGTTGTCCACGTCCAGTACCAGCACTTCCACTTCCTGGCCTTCTTTGAGGATGTCGGTCACTTTCTCTACACGAGCGTCGCTCAGCATCGAGATGTGCACCAGACCGTCCTTGCCCGGCAGGATGTTGACGAATGCGCCGAAGTCGACGATGCGCTCAACCTTGCCGACGTAGATCTTGCCGATCTCGGCTTCGGCAGTGATGCTCAGAACGCGCTGACGTGCTGCTTCTGCGGCATCCTTGGTTTCGCCGAAGATCTTGATCGAACCGTCGTCTTCGATGTCGATCGAAGCCTTGGTTTCTTCGCAGATCGCACGGATGGTCGCGCCACCCTTACCGATAACGTCACGGATCTTGTCGGTGTCGATCTTCATCGCGATCATGGTCGGTGCGTTGGCCGACAGTTCGGTACGCGACTGGCCAATGATCTGGTTCATCTGGCCGAGGATGTTCAGGCGCGCTTCCAGGGCCTGGCCCAGAGCGATTTCCATGATCTCTTCGGTGATGCCTTTGATCTTGATGTCCATCTGCAGCGCGGTCACACCTTTGGCGGTACCGGCTACCTTGAAGTCCATGTCGCCCAGGTGATCTTCGTCGCCGAGGATGTCGGTCAGGACGGCGAACTTCTCGCCTTCTTTAACCAGACCCATGGCGATACCGGCCACTGGTGCCTTCATCGGCACACCAGCGTCCATCAGCGCGAGGGAAGCACCGCACACGGAAGCCATCGAGCTCGAACCGTTGGATTCGGTGATCTCCGAAACCACGCGGATGGTGTACGGGAACACGTCAGCGGCTGGCAGCATCGCCGAAACCGAACGACGGGCCAGACGGCCGTGACCGATTTCGCGACGACCGGCGCCACCCATACGACCGCACTCGCCCACCGAGAACGGCGGGAAGTTGTAGTGCAGCATGAACGGGTCTTTCTTTTCGCCTTCCAGAGTGTCCAGCAGTTGTGCGTCACGGGCGGTGCCCAGAGTCGCGACTACCAGAGCCTGGGTTTCGCCACGGGTGAACAGCGCCGAACCGTGAGTCTTCGGCAGAACGCCGACTTCGATGTTCAGCGGACGTACGGTTTTGGTGTCGCGACCGTCGATACGTGGCTTGCCGTTAACGATGTTTTCGCGAACGGTGCGGTATTCGATTTCGCCAAAGGCAGCTTTGACTTCAGCAGCGGAAGGCTGGCCTTCTTCACCGGACAGCTTGGCAACCACCTGATCCTTCAACTCACCCAGACGAGCGTAACGGTCGGCCTTGATGGTGATGGTGTAAGCCTGGGAGATCGCTTCGCCGAACTCGGCACGGATAGCGCCCAGCAGTTCGGTGGCTTCAGGCGCAGGCGCCCAGTTCCAGGTTGGCTTGGCGGCTTCGGCAGCGAGTTCTTTGACAGCGTTGATCACAACCTGAAATTCGTCGTGAGCGAACAGTACCGCGCCCAGCATCTGGTCTTCGGTCAGCTCTTTGGCTTCCGATTCAACCATCAGCACAGCGTCGGCAGTACCGGCCACGACCATGTCCAGGCTCGAAGCGGCTTGCTGTTCGTAAGTCGGGTTCAGCAGGTAGCCGGTGCTTTCGTGGAAAGCCACGCGAGCGGCGCCGATCGGGCCGTCGAATGGAATGCCGGAAATGGCCAGGGCAGCCGAGGTACCGATCATCGCAGCGATGTCCGGATCGGTCTTCTTGCTGGTGGAAACGACGGTGCAGACGACCTGCACTTCGTTCATGAAGCCTTCTGGGAACAGCGGACGGATCGGGCGGTCGATCAGTCGGGAAGTCAGGGTTTCTTTCTCGGAAGGACGGCCTTCACGCTTGAAGAAACCGCCAGGGATCTTACCGGCAGCGTAAGTCTTTTCCTGGTAGTGAACGGACAGAGGGAAGAAACCCTTGCCCGGATCGGCTTGTTTTGCACCGACGACAGTCACCAACACGCTGACGTCGTCGTCAACGGTGACCAATACTGCGCCGGAGGCCTGACGGGCGATACGGCCTGTCTCGAGGGTAACGGTCGATTGACCGAACTGGAATTTTTTGATTACCGGGTTCACGGTGTCCTACCTTCTTTGTGGCTCTTGGGGGAAACGGTTTCTTGCGAATTCTTGGGCAATCTCGGGAATCGGCCCGAGGGCAATTGTCCGGGTGTTACAGGTAAAGCCATATTGCAGATAAAACTTGAGGCTGGGAGCCTGCAAGGCGCCAGCGGAAAACCGCTGACGTCTGGCAGACAACCAACCTCATAGCGCAATCGCTGATTAGCGACGCAGACCCAGGCGAGCGATCAGAGCAGCGTAACGGCTCACGTCCTTGCCTTTCAGGTAGTCCAGCAGCTTGCGACGCTGGTTTACCATGCGGATCAGACCACGACGGGAGTGGTGATCTTTACCGTTGGCCTTGAAGTGACCTTGCAGTTTGTTGATGTTGGCGGTCAGCAGTGCAACCTGCACTTCTGGCGAACCAGTGTCACCAACAGCTTGCTGGTAGTCAGCAACGATTTGAGCTTTTTCTTGAACGTCGAGAGCCATGAGGCAATCCTTCCTTATCAGGAAACTGTTTCAGGGAAACAGCTTCAACAGGCCAGGGACAAATCCCTGTATCTATAAATGAGTAGTGACCATGCCTGTTAACAGCCACACTCGCCGGCCCGCTTTCGCAGACCGGTTCCGGTCATTCTGACCGAATCAAGCGACGCGGCGCGATGCGCCCGTCTTCGCTCACTTCACCGATACCGATGAAGCGACCATTGTGATCCTGTACCCGCACCATGCCGAACTTCGGCGCATCCGGGGCGCGCACCGGCTGGCCGTTGAGCCAGTAGAACGCGCTCGCTTCGGAGAAGTGCAGTAACGGCCAATCCTGCAGGCCGCTGTCCGATGGCATCAGGAAGCGATCGACCGCTTCGTTGCCGCCTTCGGCATGTACCGCTTCCAGCTCTTCGAGGGTCACGGTTTGCGCCAGGGTAAAAGGCCCGGCCTGGGTCCGACGCAGTTCTGCGACGTACGCACCACAACCGAGTTGCTCACCGATATCCTCCACCAGGGTGCGAATATAGGTGCCCTTGCTGCAGTCCACCGCAAGCCGCGCAGTATCGCCTTCGAAGGCCAGCAATTCCAAGCGCGCAATAGTAACAGAACGCGGTTCGCGCTCCACTACTTCGCCTGCACGTGCCAGTTTGTACAACGGCTGGCCATCACGCTTGAGCGCCGAGTACATCGGCGGTATCTGACTGATTTGCCCGCGAAATTTCGGCAGCACCGCTTCGACATCGGCGCGACCAACGGTCACCGGACGCTCCTGCAAAACCTCACCTTCGGCATCGGCCGTGGTGGTGGTCTTGCCCAATTGCGCCAGAGTCTCGTAGCCCTTGTCGGAATCGAGCAGGTATTGCGAGAACTTGGTCGCCTCGCCAAAGCACAACGGCAGCACGCCGGTGGCCAGCGGGTCGAGGCTGCCGGTGTGCCCGGCCTTCTCGGCATTGAGCAGCCAGCGCACCTTCTGCAAGGCGGCGTTGGAGGTGAACCCCAACGGCTTGTCCAACAGGATGATGCCGCTGACGTTACGACGGATACGTTTGACCTGAGCCACCGAATTACTCCTTGGTGTCTTCAGGTGCAGGAGCGGCAACGTGCTGATTGTCTTCAGCCACGGCACGCTCGATCAATGCCGACAGGTGCGCGCCACGCACGACGGACTCGTCGTAGTGGAAGTGCAATTGCGGCACGCTGCGCAGCTTCATTTCACGGGCCAGTTGCATGCGCAGGAAACCTGCGGCGGCATTCAGCACCTTGATGCTTTGCGCGATGTCTTCAGCGTTGTCCTGGCCCATCACGGTGATGAAAATTTTCGCGTGACCGACGTCACGGGACACTTCCACAGCGGTAATGGTGACGAGACCGACGCGCGGATCCTTGACTTCGCGACGGATCAGTTGAGCCAGCTCGCGCTGCATCTGATCGCCGATACGTTGGGTACGGCTGTATTCTTTTGCCATGATTTGTTACCTGTTACTGCCCAGCGGTGAGATCCGCAAGGTCTGAAAGCGGCAAACGCCCGGCCTGACAAAAGCCAGACCGGGCGTTGCGTTTAGAGTCCGGACGCTGTGCCGTGCATTTGCATGCTACGGCCCATCGTGGCCCTTGAAGTGCGCGAGTCAGAGGCTGCGAGCAACCTGAACCTTCTCGAAGACTTCGATCTTGTCGCCGACTTTGACGTCGTTGTAGCTCTTCACGCCGATACCGCATTCCATGCCGGCACGGACTTCGGAAGCGTCATCCTTGAAGCGGCGCAGGGATTCCAGCTCGCCTTCGAAGATAACGATGTCTTCACGCAGAACGCGGATCGGACGGTTACGGTGCACAACACCTTCGATGACCATGCAACCGGCGATCGCGCCAAACTTCGGCGAACGGAACACGTCGCGCACTTCGGCCACACCCAGGATGTTCTCGCGAACATCGCTGCCGAGCATGCCGGTCAGGGCTTTCTTGACGTCTTCGATGATGTCGTAGATCACGTTGTAGTAACGCATATCCAGACCTTCCTGCTCGACGATCTTGCGAGCGCCGGCATCGGCACGCACGTTGAAGCCGAACAGTACAGCGTTGGAAGCCAGTGCCAGGTTGGCGTCGGACTCGGTGATACCACCGACACCGCCACCCACTACGCGCACTTGTACTTCGTCGTTGCCCAGGCCATTCAAGGCACCGTTCAACGCTTCCAGCGAACCACGGACGTCGGATTTGAGGACGATGTTAAGCGTCTTCTTCTCAGCCTGACCCATGTTTTCGAAGATGTTTTCCAGCTTGCCGGCGTGAGCGCGAGCCAGTTTGACTTCGCGGAACTTGCCTTGACGGAACAGAGCCACTTCACGGGCTTTCTTCTCGTCGGCAACTACGCTCATCTCGTCGCCAGCGTCCGGCGTACCGTCCAGGCCGAGAATCTCGACAGGGATGGAAGGACCGGCTTCCTTGATTGGCTTGCCGTTCTCGTCGAGCATGGCACGCACGCGGCCATAGTTCGAACCGACCAGAACCATGTCGCCTTGGCGCAGGGTACCGTCTTGAACCAGCACGGTCGCAACCGGGCCACGGCCCTTGTCGAGACGCGATTCAACCACAACACCACGGCCAGGAGCCGACGGGGTTGCCTTCAGTTCGAGAACTTCGGCTTGCAGCAGAACGGCTTCAAGCAGCTCGTCAACGCCAGTACCCATCTTCGCCGAAACCGGAACGAATGGTGTGTCGCCACCCCACTCTTCGGAAGTCACGCCGTGAACCGACAGTTCGCTGCGGATGCGATCGAGATCGGCGCCCGGCTTGTCGATCTTGTTCACCGCTACCACCAGAGGCACGCCAGCAGCCTGAGCATGCTGAACCGCTTCGATGGTTTGTGGCATCACGCCGTCGTCCGCTGCAACCACAAGGATCACGATGTCGGTCGCCTTGGCACCACGGGCACGCATTGCGGTAAACGCAGCGTGACCCGGGGTATCGAGGAAAGTGACCATGCCGCGATCAGTCTCAACGTGGTATGCACCGATGTGCTGGGTGATACCGCCGGCTTCGCCAGCCGCTACCTTGGCACGACGGATGTAGTCGAGCAGGGAAGTTTTACCGTGGTCAACGTGGCCCATTACGGTCACGACTGGAGCACGGGAGAACGACTCACCTTCAAACTTCAGGGACTCGGCCAGGGAATCTTCCAGGGCGGTGTCGCTGACCAGGGTCACTTTGTGGCCCAGTTCTTCGGCTACCAGTTGAGCAGTTTCCTGATCAAGCACCTGGTTGATGGTCGCTGGGGTACCCAGTTTGAACATGAACTTGATGATTTCGGCAGCCTTGACCGACATCTGGTTGGCGAGATCGCCAACGGTGATGGTCTCGCCGATCTGCACGTCACGCACGACAGGGCCGGTCGGGCTCTGGAAACCGTGGGCGTTGCGCTTCTTCAGCTTGGCCTTGCCGCGACCACCACGACGGAAGCCATCGCTTTCTTCGTCGGTGGTACGAGGTGCCACACGTGGCGCCGGGGCTTTTTCTTTGACCGAAGCACGATGCGGAGCGTTTTTACGCTCGCCATCGCCGCCACCGCTGCGACGATTGTTATCGTCGGCACGTGGCTTGTCCGGACGGCGCTGTTCGTTCTGCTTGTTGCGAACGTCAGCCGACGGCGCTGGAGCAGCGGCAACCACCGGTGCGCTTTCGCGAACAGGCTCGGCTGCGGCAGCCGGCGCCGAAACGGCGTTGCTGGCAGCGTTCTGCGCGGCAGCAGGCTGGCGACGCGCTTCTTCTTCGGCGCGTTGCTTGGCTTCTTCTTCAGCCTTCTGACGGGCAGCATTTTCTACTGCGCGACGCTCATCCAGTTCACGCTTGCGCTCGGCCTCGATTTCTTCCGGGCTGCGCTGTACGAAAACTTTCTTCTTGCGAACTTCAACGCTGATGCTCTTGCTACCAGCCACACGCAGGGTGCTGGTGGTTTTACGCTGCAGCGTGATCTTGCGTGGTTCTTCCACTTTCGCCTTGTGACTGCTCTTCAAGTGAGTCAGCAGGGATTGCTTCTCACTGTCAGTCACATTTTCGTCGGCGGCGGTGTGCGGCAGACCTGCCTCACGCATCTGCTGCAACAGGCGCTCTACCGGTGTTTTGACCTCATCGGCCAGTTGTTTCACCGTGACTTGCGTCATGCACTTCTCTCCTCAGGCCGCGCCTAATTACTCGAACCAGTGGGCTCGGGCGGCCATGATCAACTTGCCGGCACGATCATCGTCAATGCCGTCGATGTCGAGCAGGTCGTCAATAGACTGCTCGGCCAGGTCTTCGCGGGTAATTACGCCGCGCACCGCCAGTTCCATCGCCAAATCCTTGTCCATACCCTCAAGCGAGAGCAGGTCTTCGGCCGGATGGGCGTCTGCCAGCTTTTCCTCAGTAGCGATGGCTTTGGTCAACAAACGATCCTTGGCGCGAGCGCGAAGCTCGTTGACGATATCCTCGTCAAAGCCGTCGATGTTGAGCATTTCTTCCACCGGTACGTAGGCAATCTCTTCCAGGCTGGTGAAGCCTTCGTCAACCAGCACCTGCGCCAGTTCTTCGTCGACTTCCAGCTCGTCGATGAAGTTGCGCAGGATGTCGCCGGTTTCCGCTTGCTGCTTAGCCTGGATGTCCGATTCGGTCATCACGTTCAGGGTCCAGCCAGTCAATTGGCTGGCCAGACGTACGTTCTGACCACCGCGACCGATGGCCTGAGCCAGATTGTCTGCGCCAACGGCGATGTCCATGGCATGGGCATCTTCGTCAACAATAATTGCCGCAACCTCGGCCGGGGACATGGCGTTGATCACGAACTGCGCCGGGTTGTCGTCCCACAGCACGATATCAACACGTTCACCGCCCAATTCACCCGATACTGCCTGGACGCGCGAACCGCGCATACCGATGCAGGCACCTTGTGGATCGATGCGCTTGTCCTTGGAGCGAACGGCGATCTTGGCGCGCGAACCCGGATCACGGGACGCAGCCATGACCTCGATGAGGCCTTCAGCAATTTCCGGCACTTCGATACGGAACAGCTCGATCAGCATTTCCGGCGCGGTACGCGACAGGATCAACTGCGGGCCGCGGTTCTCGGTGCGGATTTCCTTGAGCAGCGCACGCAGACGCACGCCGACACGGAAGGTTTCGCGAGAAATGATGTCTTCACGGGCCAGCAACGCTTCAGCGTTGTTACCCAGATCGACGATCACATTGTCGCGGGTGACTTTCTTCACGGTGCCAGAGATGATTTCCCCCAGGCGCTCGCGATAGGCGTCAACCACCTGTGCGCGCTCGGCTTCACGCACTTTCTGCACGATGACTTGCTTGGCAGTCTGTGCAGCGATGCGGCCGAACTCGATCGATTCGATTTTTTCTTCAACGACGTCGCCAACCTTGGCACCAGGATGCGTTTCAGCAACCTTGCTTGGCCAGGTTTCGATGGCCGGATCATCGAGATCATTCTCTTCGACGACCGTCCAGCGACGGAAGGTTTCGTAGGCACCGGTGTGGCGGTTGATTTCCACACGCAGGTCCACTTCGTCTTCAAAACGCTTCTTGGTAGCAGTGGCCAGAGCCAGCTCCAGCGCTTCAAAAATTACGCTTGCCGGTACACCCTTTTCATTGGATACCGACTCAACAACCAGCAGTACTTCTTTGCTCATCGTACGCCTCGCCTTTCGCAAGCCATTGGATCCGCGGGATCCGCGTCTCAGTCAAAACTGGGAATAATGTTGGCCTTGTCGACCATATCGATCGGCAACAGGAACTCATGGTCTTCTACCTGCACCACGACATCCTGCTCTTCTACACCGCGCAGAAGGCCCTGAAAGTTGCGTCGACCTTCGAAAGGCGAGCGCAGCTTGATCTTCACTTGTTCACCGGCAAACTTTGCAAACTGCTCAAGAGTGAACAGCGGGCGCTCCATGCCAGGCGAGGAAACTTCAAGGGTGTATTCAACGGCAATTGGATCTTCGACATCCAGAACACCGCTGATCTGACGGCTGACAATGGCGCAATCGTCCACCAGCACGCCGCCCTCTTTATCAATATAAACGCGCAACATCGAGTGCCGACCCTGAGCCGAAAACTCGATACCCCAGCATTCATAGCCCAGGGCCACGACCACCGGGGCCAGCAAGGCCTGCAACTCTTCTAGCTTGCTCGACACCTGAACCCCCTAGTGCATGATATGTGCATGCTTTGCAAAATAAAAAAATGGGCATAACGCCCATCCTTGAAACGCCGTCGAACAGCGGCGTTGAAGTGTCCAGCTAACAAAAAGCCCCTTAAAAGGGGCTCCTGAAACTGGTTGCGGGGGCCGGATTTGAACCGACGACCTTCGGGTTATGAGCCCGACGAGCTACCAGACTGCTCCACCCCGCGACAAAGCTGGGGCGGAAGTATACGACCGATCCCTTTTAGGGTCAATGTAACCTTCCACCTGCAAGAAAGCCCGCAACAGCGGGCTCTCCTGACTAATTGGTACCGAGAAGGGGACTCGAACCCCTACACCCTATGGGCACAACCACCTCAAGGTTGCGTGTCTACCAATTCCACCACCTCGGCAAAACTACGTTTGAAACCCTTCTTACTTCTGCTCTTGAGCTGGAGGTACGTCAGTCGCTGGAGTAGCCGACTTTTGCTCTTGAAGCACCGGGACATCATCAGAAGCCGGTTGTTGCTTAGGTACTTCCAACACTGCTGGATCTGGCAATCCTGCTTGAGTCAGCTGATGAGCTTTCTCTTTAGCAAAGTAACCTAACCCCAAGCTGGTTATGAAGAAACCGGCGGCAAGTATAGCAGTAAACTTACTAAGAAAGGTAGAGGAACCTTGGCTTCCGAACACAGTATTTGAAGCACCTGCTCCGAAAGACGCGCCAGCGTCCGCACCCTTACCCTGCTGCAGCAAAACCAGAGCAACTACGCCCAATGCACCCAGCAGATGAAAAACGACTACGACTGTTTCCAGCATTTTTTCAGTTTCCCGCGGCGCGACAGATCGCACCGAACTCATCTGCATTCAGGGAAGCTCCACCAATGAGCCCCCCATCGATATCCGGCATGCCGAACAGTTCGACCGCATTGGCCGCCTTCACGCTGCCGCCGTATAGAAGCCGCACACCTCGTGCGACTTCAGAATTCTCTGCCGCCAACTGCTCGCGAATGGCTTTATGCACATCCTGAGCCTGTTGCGGCGTTGCAGTCAGTCCGGTACCAATGGCCCAGACCGGCTCGTAAGCAATGACTGCCTTGGCAAAGGCACCGACACCCAGCTCCTCGATGATGCTGCCCAGCTGACGCCCGACAACCTCAAGAGTTTTCCCGGCTTCGCGCTGCTCAAGGGTTTCCCCTACACACAACACCGGGATCAAGCCACATGCCTGTGCCGCTGCGAACTTGCGATTCAGCATTCCGTCTCGCTCGCCCAGAATCTGACGGCGTTCGGAGTGCCCGACAAGCACGAGGGAACAACCTGCATCCACCAATTGACTCGGCGCAATTTCACCGGTCAATGCGCCTTGCATGGCTTCCACCGCAGAATTCTGCGCGCCGACCGAAATCGACTTGCCTTTCAAGCCATCAATCACTTGATTGATATGCAAGCAAGGCGGGAATACCGCGACATCAACACCGCTTGGCAAGGCCAGATGACGAAGGCCGTTGATCAGCTCAGCGACGCTGGCGCGGGTACCGTGCATCTTCCAGTTACCAGCTACCATAGGGCGACGCATGCTGTACCTCGTCGGTCAAAGTGGGCGCAGATGTTACCCAACACAATCATGGCTGGCAAGCCGTATCAGGCAGAAACTTCAGTTACCAGTTTTGCCAGTTCCTCGGCGTAGCCGCGAACCTGTGTTTCGTCCTCGCCTTCGACCATCACACGCACGAGCGGCTCTGTCCCGGACTTGCGCAGGAGCACTCGACCGCGCCCCGCCATGGCCTGGGTAACACGCGCACTGGCTTCCTTGACAGCGGGATGCTCCAGCGGGCTTTCGCCACCACCGAAACGCACATTGATCAGCACCTGGGGACATTTGCGCAATGCCTGACGAGACTGCGCCAAGCCTTCATTGCGAGTCTTCAGCGCCATCAGCACCTGCAGCGCCGCGATGATCGCATCGCCGGTGGTCGTGTGATTGAAGCAAACGATATGCCCCGAATTCTCTCCACCGACCAGCCAGTCGCGCTCCAGCAATTCGGCAATCACATAGCGGTCGCCGACGTTGGCGCGAATGAACGGAATCGAAAGATCCGCCAGGGCCAGTTCGAGACCCAGATTACTCATGAGCGTCCCTACTACACCGCCGTGCAGCTTTCCGCGCTCATGCAGGTCGCGGGCGATGATGAACAGCAGTTCGTCACCATCAACAATGGCGCCTGTGTGATCGACCATCAAGACGCGATCACCGTCGCCATCGAACGCGATACCCAAGTCGGCGTGTTCGGCCAGCACCGCAGCCTGCAACTGATCCATATGAGTCGAGCCGCAGTTGTCGTTGATATTCAGCCCGTTTGGCTGTGCCGACAACACGACAACTTCCGCACCCAGCTCGCGGAAAACACTGGGCGCCACCTTATAGGTCGCACCATGGGCGCAGTCGAGGACAATCTTGAGGCCGGAGAAGCTGGTACCGGTCGGCACGCTGCTCTTGCAGAATTCGATATAGCGCCCGGACGCGTCGTTGATTCGCGACACCTTGCCGATCTTGCTCGACTCGACCACGGTCATCGGTGCATCGAGCAATTCCTCGATCATCAACTCGACCTCATCCGGCAGCTTGGTGCCCTTGCCAGAGAAAAACTTGATGCCGTTATCGTCATGGGGGTTGTGCGAGGCACTGATGACAATGCCGGCCTCGGCCTGGAACGTACGCGACAGATAAGCAATGGCCGGTGTCGGCATCGGGCCCAGCAGCATCACGTCAGCACCTGCCGATGTCAGACCCGCCTCGAGTGCAGATTCGAACATGTAGCCGGAAATTCGCGTGTCCTTGCCAACCAGCACCTTGCAGGCGCCCATCTTGCGGAACGCCATGCCCGCCGCCCAGCCGAGCTTGAGCATGAAGTCAGGAGTAATCGGGTAAACACCGACACGACCACGAATGCCGTCGGTGCCAAAATATTTCTTGCTCATAAGTACTCCATCATTCTTATTCGGCTGATTCCACGGCCGCGATCATCCGCACCACGTCTACCGTTTCCGCCACATCATGGACGCGCAATATACGCGCGCCCTTGGCCGATGCCAGTGCCGCCAGCGCCAGACCGCCGTACAGTCGCTCGCCCACAGGACGATTCAAGGCGTGCCCGATCATGCTCTTGCGCGACACGCCGACCAACAGCGGTCGCCCCAGCGCATGCAGGTCTTCCATATGCTTGAACAAGCTTAGATTGTGCTGCAGGGTTTTGGCGAAACCGAAACCGGGGTCGAGGATGATACGTTCGACAGGAATACCCGCTAACGCACATTGTGCCATTCGCTCAATAAGAAACTCGCCAACCTCGCGGGTGACATCCTGATACTGCGGATTGTCCTGCATATCGCCAGGCTCACCCAGCATGTGCATAAGACAGACCGGCAGCCCCGTTGCCGCCGCCGCGTCCAGTGCGCCATCGCGCCTGAGCGAGCGCACATCATTGATCAATCCGGCGCCAAGCCGCGCGCTTTCACGCATGACGGCAGGGGTCGACGTATCGACCGAGATAATGACATCCAGCTCGCGACTGATCAGCTCGACGACCGGCGCTACGCGCTCAAGCTCCTCCAGCGGCGAAACTGCTCGTGCACCCGGTCGGGTCGATTCGCCACCGACATCGATCAGTGTCGCACCGGCCAGCACCATCGCTTCAGCATGACGCAACGCCGCATCGAGCTGGCTGTAGCGGCCACCATCGGAGAAGGAATCAGGAGTGACATTGAGAATGCCCATGACATGCGTCTGGGCCAAATCAAGAACCCGGTTGCCGCAAGGCAACCGGGTCAGGGACTGTACAGAAGTCATTTCAAGCCTTAAACGTCAGCAGCCGGACCGCCAATCGGTTTTTCCGGACGCTCGTCCTGCACGACGGGCGGCGGAGGCGTACCGGTGCCACCTGACCAGTCGCGCGGCTCGCGAGGCGTACGACCCGCCATGATGTCGTCAATCTGTTCGGCATCAATGGTTTCGTACTTCATCAACGCATCAGCCATTGCATCGAGCTTGTCACGGTTGTCCGTGAGGATCTGCTTGGCGGTGCCATAGCAGTGATCAATGATGCTGCGCACTTCAGAGTCGATCAATTTGGCTGTCTCACCGGAGAAGCTGGCAGCCTGACCACCACCGCCGCGGCCGAGGAACACTTCACCCTCTTCTTCGGCGTACATCAGCGGACCGAGCTTTTCCGACAGCCCCCACTTGGTGACCATGTTTCGAGCAATCTGGCTGGCACGCATGATGTCGTTCGACGCACCGGTCGTAACCCCGTCGAAGCCCAGGGTCATTTCCTCAGCGATACGGCCACCATACAGCGAGCAGATCTGACTGATCAGTGCACGCTTGGACAGGCTGTAGCGATCCTCTTCCGGCAGGAACATCGTCACACCCAGCGCTCGACCGCGCGGGATGATCGAGACCTTGTACACCGGGTCATGCTCAGGCACGACACGACCAACAATGGCGTGACCGGCTTCGTGATAAGCGGTGTTCTGCTTCTCTTTCTCGGACATGACCATGGATTTGCGCTCGGCGCCCATCATGATCTTGTCCTTGGCCAGCTCGAACTCTTTCATCTCGACAATACGCTTGCCGCTGCGCGCAGCGAACAGCGAGGCCTCGTTGACCAGGTTGGCCAGGTCGGCACCGGAGAAGCCCGGGGTACCACGTGCGATCACGGCCGGAGCAACGTCGTCGCCCATTGGCACTTTACGCATGTGCACTTTCAAAATCTGTTCGCGACCACGAATGTCCGGCAAGCCCACCACCACCTGACGGTCGAAGCGGCCCGGACGCAGCAGCGCAGGGTCGAGCACGTCTGGACGGTTGGTCGCAGCAATCACGATAATGCCGTCATTCATTTCGAAGCCGTCCATCTCTACCAGCAACTGGTTGAGAGTCTGCTCACGCTCGTCATGACCGCCGCCCATACCGGCGCCACGATGGCGACCTACGGCGTCGATCTCATCGATGAAGATGATGCAAGGCGCGTGCTTCTTGGCCTGTTCGAACATGTCACGGACACGGCTGGCACCGACACCGACGAACATCTCGACGAAGTCAGAACCGGAAATGGTGAAGAACGGTACTTTGGCTTCACCGGCAATCGCCTTGGCGAGCAAGGTTTTACCGGTACCTGGCGGGCCGACCATCAGCACGCCGCGCGGTATGCGACCGCCCAGGCGCTGAAACTTGCCCGGATCACGCAGGAATTCAACCAGTTCGCCAACTTCTTCCTTGGCTTCGTCGCAACCGGCAACGTCAGCCAGGGTGGTTTTCACCTGATCTTCGGAAAGCAGGCGCGCCTTGCTCTTGCCGAAACTCATCGGCCCGCCCTTGCCACCGGCACCGCCCTGCATCTGGCGCATGAAGAACATGAACACCGCGATGATCACCAGGATCGGGAAGCTGGCCACCAGAAGCTGGGTCCAGATGCTTTGCTGCTCAGGCTGCTTGCCCTCAACCACTACATGATTGTCGACCAGATCGCCGATCAAGCCGTTGTCCTGAATTGCCGGACGAATGGTCTTGAAGCTGTCGCCATCGGTACGCTTGCCGGTAATCACATAGCCATCAACGGCTACGCGCTCGACCTTGCCATCCTTGACCTGCTGGATGAAGTCGGAATAGTTGAGGGTCTGCGGCTCGTTAGGGCTGGAGAAGTTGTTCATCACCGTCACCAGGACAGCCGCGATGATCAACCACAGGATCAGATTCTTTGCCATATCGTTCAATTAACTACCCTCTGAAGCAAGCTCCGCTACTGGCGCGCGCTTCGCATGATATTCACCGGCCTAACTTACTACATTACCTACAACTCTGGCAGGCGCCGTCTGTAACCCTTTGTGAAACACTTTCTACACAATATTCGCTTATGCAGGCAGAGCGAAATATGAAAAACCTATCGCCCGACCAAAAAAACCCGCTTTATTCATTACCGCCGCGGTAGCCCCAGGCCAACATATATTGCTCACGGGAGCTGCCACGGGAGGAGTCTGGCTTGATCATCTGGATCTTGTCGAATTTCTTGCGAGCATCCTTCAGATAAACATCGAACCCTTCGCCCTGGAAAATCTTGATAACGAAATTGCCACCGGGCTTGAGTATCCGTTCCGCCAGATCAAGGGCCAGCTCGCAGAGAAACATGGCTTTGGGCATGTCCACTTCGGGCGTACCACTCATATTGGGGGCCATATCGGAAATCACAAGGTCCACCTGTGAATTACCCACGGCCTCAAGAATCTCGGCAAGCACGGCATCCTCAGTGAAGTCGCCCTGAATAAAATGCACGTCAGGGATGCTGTCCATTTCCAGAATGTCAGAGGCGATCAAACGTCCCTGCCCGCCGATCAGCCGACTGGTGACCTGCGACCAGCCACCCGGCGCGGCGCCGAGGTCGACTACGCTCATGCCCGGACGGATCAGTTTGTATTTTTCCTGGATCTCCAGAAGCTTGTAACTCGCACGCGAGCGGTAGCCATCCTTCTGCGCCTGCTTCACATAGGGATCGTTGACATGTCTTTTCAGCCAACCAAGGCTTGTCTTGGAACGCGCCATTGGGCACCTCGATGATAAGGGTCGTGATTAATTGGGCGGATCCACGAACCCTCGGGTAAAATGGCCGCCATTTTACAGAATCCAGACGAAAGGGTCAGATTATGCCGCTCACTCCAGAGCAGAAGAAACAGTACAAATCCATCGGCCACCACCTCAAACCAGTGTTGACGGTGGCGGACAACGGTTTGACTGAAGGTGTGCTAGCCGAACTCGAACGCGCCTTGGCCGATCACGAGCTGATCAAGGTCAAGCTCAATATCCTCGACCGCGAGTCGCGCCTGGCGCACATCGCCGAACTGTGCAAGGTCGGCAAAGCGGACCTGGTACAGGTCATCGGCAAGATGGCACTGATTTACCGCAAGAACTTCAGCGTCAACAAGCAGCTGTCGAACGTTCATCGCTTCAAGTGATGACCCGGGTCAGGGGTGTGCTTCGCGCACCCTGCCACTCCATCCCGGCACTGGCTGCATCACCAGCACCAGCCCGGAAAAGCCCAGCACCAGATAACTGAACACCTGCCAGCGCTGCGCATCCGGCCAGCCGACACGCACTGCGATATACATCGCGCACGCGTACAACGCCATCAACAACACCTGCCCGCGAAAATCCCGCCATAGACTGCCAGGGCCCTCGGCCTGTACCAGCACCAAAACCTGAAAGACCACGCATAAAGCGGCGAATCCCACCACCAGCACTTCAAATGCGCTGGCAACTTCGTCGATCAACAGCGGCGCCAGACCGATCTGGCCCAACGCCGGCTGCAAACCGATGTGAATCAACCATAGACCACCGACCCAAAGCATCTGGGTCAGCTGCCAAAGCATGGCGCCCGCATGCAGCGGGCGCCTTCTTTCAGATGTGACGAACTTCGACAATCTCGTACTCGATCACGCCGCTTGGCGTTTTGACGGCGACCACGTCGCCCTCTTCCTTGCCGATCAAGGCGCGGGCCAGCGGCGAACCGACAGAAATCTTGCCGAGTTTGAAGTCAGCCTCATCCTCACCCACGATGTGGTAAGTGACGCTTTCATCCGTCTCGACATTGGCGATTTCAACGGTTGTGCCGAAAATCACTTTGCCGGTGTGCGGGATGGTGGTGACGTCGATGATCACAGCGTTCTGCATACGGCCTTCGATGTCACGAATCCGCGCCTCGACCATGCCTTGCTGTTCGCGCGCAGCATGGTATTCAGCGTTTTCTTTCAAGTCACCCAACTCGCGGGCCGTACCAATGTCCTGGCTGAGCTTCGGACGAACGACCTTGGTCAGGTGAGCATGTTCTTCTTCCAGGGCTTTGGCGCCCTGAACAGTCATCGGGTACTTGGTTATGCTCATGCCTTCAATCCTGCGTGGAGATCCTGCAAGCGGCGCACGGTCTTTTCCGGACCGAACTTCAGCGCTTCGCAGATCGCTTCGCCCGCAGCAATGGTCGTGGTGCAGTAAATCTTGTGCTGCAGGGCGTTACGACGAATGGAATACGAATCGGCGATCGACTGACGACCTTCGGTGGTGTTGATGATCAGCGTGACTTCGTCATTCTTGATCATGTCGACCACGTGCGGACGACCCTCGGTCACCTTGTTGACGCGGCGCACTTTCAGGCCTGCCGCTTCGATCAGCTTGGCAGTGCCGGCAGTGGCGACCACTTCGAAGCCCAAGTTGATCAGATCACGGGCCACGCCTGCAACCAGTGGCTTGTCGTCGTCGCGCACGCTGATGAACGCGGTACCGCCGGTCGGCAGCACTTCGCTGGCGCCCATCTGAGCTTTGGCAAATGCCTCACCGAAGGTGTCGCCGACGCCCATCACTTCACCGGTCGACTTCATCTCTGGGCCAAGGATCGGGTCAACGCCAGGGAATTTGGCGAACGGGAACACCGCCTCTTTCACGCTGTAGAAGTTCGGGATGATTTCTTTGGTGAAGCCGATTTCTTTCAGGGTCTTACCGGCCATCACGCGAGCAGCGATCATGGCCAGGGACACGCCGATGCACTTGGACACGAACGGCACGGTACGCGAAGCGCGCGGATTGACTTCGATGACGTAGATGTCTTCGCCCTGCAAAGCCAGCTGCACGTTCATCAGGCCGACAACGCCCAGTTCCAGGGCCATTTTCTTGACCTGTTCGCGCATCTCGTCCTGGATGTGCGCTGGCAGCGAGTACGGCGGCAGCGAGCATGCGGAGTCACCGGAGTGAACACCGGCTTGTTCGATGTGCTGCATGATCGCGCCGATTACCACGTCTTTGCCGTCGCACACCGCATCCACGTCCATTTCGATGGCGCAGTTGAGGAAGTGGTCGAGCAGCACCGGGCTGTCGTTGGACACTTGCACCGCGTCACGCAGGTAACGCTTGAGCTCGTCTTCCTTGTACACGATTTCCATCGCGCGGCCGCCCAGTACGTAGGACGGACGCACCACCAGCGGATAACCGATTTTCGCTGCAGCGCGAACCGCTTCGTCTTCGCTGCGCACGGTGGCGTTTGGCGGCTGACGCAGATTCAGGCGCTCGACCATTTGCTGGAAACGCTCACGGTCTTCAGCGCGGTCGATGGCGTCCGGGCTGGTGCCGATGATCGGTACGCCGGCCGCTTCCAGGGCGCGAGCCAGTTTCAGCGGAGTCTGACCGCCGTACTGGACGATCACGCCTTTCGGCTTCTCGACGCGGCAGATTTCCAGTACGTCTTCCAGGGTTACCGGCTCGAAGTACAGACGGTCGGAAGTGTCGTAGTCGGTGGAAACGGTTTCCGGGTTGCAGTTGACCATGATGGTTTCGTAGCCGTCTTCGCGCAGAGCGAGGGCAGCGTGAACGCAGCAGTAGTCGAACTCGATGCCCTGACCGATACGGTTCGGACCGCCACCCAGAATCATGATCTTGTCGCGACCCGACGGCGCGGCTTCGCACTCTTCCTCGTAGGTCGAGTAGAGGTAAGCGGTGTCGGTGGCGAACTCGGCGGCGCAGGTGTCAACGCGCTTGTAGACCGGGAACACTTCGAGTTTCTGACGGTGCGTGCGCAGATTCTTCTCGGTCACACCCAGCAGCTTGGCCAGACGCTGATCGGAGAAGCCTTTGCGCTTGAGCTTGAACATCAGGTCGCGGTCGATCGAGGACAGACCGAGGGTCTTGACCTTCTCTTCTTCCTTGATCAGGTCTTCGATCTGCACCAGGAACCACGGGTCGATCATGTTCATGCCGAAGATGTCTTCGACCGACAGACCGGCGCGGAAGGCGTCCGCCACGTACCAGATACGCTCGGCGCCCGGTACGGTCAGCTCGCGCTTGAGCACGCTCATGCTTTCCGGATTGCTCAGATCGAGCTTCTCGTCCAGACCGCAAACGCCGACTTCCAGACCACGCAGGGCTTTCTGCAGGGATTCCTGGAAGGTCCGGCCGATGGCCATGACTTCGCCCACCGATTTCATTTGCGTGGTCAGACGCGCGTCAGCCTTGGCGAATTTCTCGAAGGCGAAACGTGGCAGTTTGGTGACGACGTAGTCGATCGACGGTTCGAAAGACGCCGGGGTCTTGCCGCCGGTGATGTCGTTCGACAGCTCATCAAGGGTGTAACCCACCGCCAGTTTGGCCGCGACCTTGGCGATCGGGAAACCGGTGGCTTTCGAGGCCAGTGCCGAAGAACGCGAAACGCGCGGGTTCATTTCGATCACGACCATACGGCCAGTGTTCGGGCAGATACCGAACTGCACGTTGGAACCGCCGGTTTCGACGCCGATCTCGCGCAGCACCGCCAGGGAGGCGTTACGCAGGATCTGATATTCCTTGTCGGTCAGGGTCTGCGCCGGCGCAACGGTGATCGAGTCACCGGTGTGCACGCCCATCGGGTCGAAGTTTTCGATCGAGCAGACGATGATGCAGTTGTCCTTTTTGTCGCGGACAACTTCCATTTCATATTCTTTCCAGCCGATCAGCGATTCGTCGATCAGCAGCTCTTTGGTCGGCGACAGGTCCAGGCCACGGGCGCAGATTTCTTCGAACTCTTCACGGTTGTACGCAATACCGCCACCGGTGCCGCCCATGGTGAAGGACGGACGAATGATGCACGGGAAGCCCAGAGTCTCGAGGACCGCGTTGGCTTCTTCCATGCTGTGGGCAATACCGGAACGCGGGCACGCCAGGCCGATGGACTTCATCGCCTTGTCGAAACGCGAACGGTCTTCAGCCTTGTCGATGGTGTCGGCGTTGGCACCGATCATCTCTACGCCGAACTTCTCCAGAACGCCTTCGCGCTCCAGGTCCAGCGCGCAGTTCAGCGCAGTCTGGCCACCCATGGTTGGCAGCACGGCGTCCGGGCGCTCTTTTTCGATGATCTTGGCCACGGTCTGCCATTTGATCGGCTCGATGTAGGTGGCGTCGGCCATGTCCGGGTCGGTCATGATGGTGGCCGGGTTGGAGTTCACCAGGATGACGCGGTAACCCTCTTCGCGCAGGGCTTTGCAGGCCTGGGCGCCGGAGTAGTCGAATTCGCAGGCCTGGCCGATCACGATCGGGCCAGCGCCAAGAATCAGGATGCTTTTAATGTCTGTACGTTTTGGCATGGGTTGTCACTCAAATCCGCAGGTCAGTCGGCAAGCCGTCTTGATCGATTTCTGAAGTCCCGAAGGGGCCGCCGTTAACGGGGCCACCCTCGAGCGCTTCTCTCTACAGTCTCAAGGCGAACGCTTAGCGTCGCTTGGCCATCTCGTTGATGAAGCGGTCGAACAGTGGCGCTACATCGTTCGGGCCCGGGCTCGCCTCAGGGTGGCCCTGGAAGCTGAACGCGCTCTTGTCGGTGCGCTCGATACCTTGCAGGGTGCCGTCGAACAGCGATTTGTGGATCGCGCGCACGTTGGCTGGCAGGGTGGCTTCGTCTACTGCAAAACCGTGGTTCTGGCTGGTGATCATCACCACGCCTGTGTCCAGATCCTGCACCGGGTGGTTGGCACCGTGGTGGCCGTGGCCCATTTTCAGGGTCTTGGCGCCGGAAGCCAGGGCCAGCAACTGGTGGCCGAGGCAGATGCCGAATACCGGAGTTTCGGTTTCCAGCACTTCCTTGATCGCCTGGATCGCGTAGTCGCATGGCTCAGGGTCGCCCGGGCCGTTGGACAGGAACACGCCGTCTGGCTTGAGCGCCAGCACGTCGGCAGCCGGGGTTTGCGCCGGCACCACAGTGACGCGGCATCCGCGCTCGACCAGCATGCGCAGGATGTTGACCTTGACGCCGTAGTCGTAAGCGACCACATGGTAAGGCAGCTCGGAAGCTTCGATGGTCGCGTGGCTGTCGGTTTTCAGATCCCAGACAGTCGAGCGCCATTCGTATTGAGTCTTGGTGCTGACGACTTTCGCCAGGTCCATGCCCTTCAGGCCCGGGAAGCCTTGCGCAGCGGCGATCGCCGCTTCTTCGGAGATGTTGTCACCGGCCATGATGCAGCCGTTCTGTGCGCCTTTTTCACGCAGGATGCGCGTCAGGCGACGGGTGTCGATACCGGCGATCGCCACGACATTGTTGGCTTTCAGGTAATCGGACAGGGACATCGTGTTACGCCAGTTGCTCGCGACCAGCGGCAGGTCACGGATGACCAGGCCAGCGGACCAGACGCGGTCAGACTCGGCGTCTTCAGGCGTGGTGCCGGTGTTGCCGATGTGCGGGTAAGTCAGGGTAACGATCTGCTGGGCGTAGGAAGGATCGGTAAGGATTTCCTGATAGCCGGTCATTGCGGTGTTGAACACCACCTCACCAACGGTCTGACCGTCGGCTCCAATGGCTTCGCCGCGAAAAATGCTGCCATCAGCAAGGGCGAGTATGGCTGGCTTAGTCAAGAAGACCTCCCGTAAATAACGCATGAAAGGGCAATCGCAGGTTGTAAAAAAGCGGAGTGACGTATGGACACGTCACCCCGCTTCTTCACTGAAATTATTCTGCGCGCTTTTAGTGGACACACTAAAGCTGTAGCTTACAGAAAAGGGCGTTTTTGGTCCACCGCTAAAGAGCCTTAAAGGCCGGAGAATGCGACAGACCGTCGCCAAGCGGTAAAAACCGGCGCAAACAGGGCGTTTGCGCCGGGTTCAGCAACAGCTCAACGCAGGTCGAGCACGTCCTGCATGTCGTACAGGCCTGGCTCGCGACCATCCAGCCACAGCGCCGCACGCACCGCGCCCTTGGCGAAGGTCATGCGACTAGAAGCCTTGTGGGTGATCTCGACGCGCTCGCCATCAGCAGCAAACAGCACGGTGTGATCACCAACGATGTCGCCGGCACGCACAGTGGCAAAACCAATGGTTTCACGCTCACGCGCACCGGTTTGCCCTTCGCGACCGTAGACCGCGACCTTTTTCAGATCGCGACCCAGCGCATCGGCAATCACTTCACCCATGCGCACCGCCGTGCCCGACGGCGCATCGACCTTGTGCCGGTGATGAGCCTCCATGATTTCGATATCGACATCATCACCCAGCACCCGTGCAGCAGTGTCGAGCAACTTCAGGCACAGGTTGACGCCAACGCTGAAGTTGGCGGCAAAGACGATCGGAATGTCCTTGCCCGCGTCGGCCAGCAATTGCTTCTCTTCGACACTGAAACCGGTCGTGCCGATGATCATCGCCTTGCCGTGCTTGCGGCAGAACGCGAGATTCTTCAGGGTCACGGTCGGATGGGTGAAGTCGATCAGTACGTCGAATTCTTCAACCACACGATCCAGATCACCGGACAGCGGCACGCCGATACGGCCCAGCGCTGCCAGCTCACCGGCATCCGCACCGACCAGCGTGCTGTCAGGACGATCCACCGCAGCGGTCAGGCCGGCGCCCGGCGTTTGCTGCACCGCTTCGATCAGGGTCTTGCCCATGCGCCCGGCGGCGCCCATCACTGCAATACGTCGCATGCCGACTCCTTACAAATCGCCGAAGAAGCGTTTCACACCATCAAACCAACCGGTGGTTTTCGGCGAGTGACTGTTGTCATCGGCCAGGGAGCTGCGGAATTCTTCCAGCAGTTCGCGCTGACGACGGTTCAGATTGACCGGCGTTTCGACAGCCACACGGCACATCAGATCGCCGGCACCACCGCCACGCACTGGCGCAACGCCCTTACCGCGCACGCGGAACTGCTTGCCGGTCTGGGTGCCTTCAGGGATTTTCAGTTTGACGCGACCGTCGAGGGTCGGAATTTCCAGCTCGCCGCCCAGAGCCGCATCGACGAAGCTGATCGGCACTTCACAGAACAGATGCTTGCCGTCACGCTGGAAGATGTCGTGCTCGCGTACATTGATGACAACGTACAGGTCGCCAGTCGGCCCGCCTTGGGTACCCGCTTCGCCTTCGCCGGACAGACGAATGCGGTCGCCGGTGTCGACGCCAGCCGGCACTTTGACCGAGAGAGTTTTGTATTCTTCGACGCGACCGTCGCCGTGACAGGAGTCGCACGGATCAGAAATGATCTTGCCCTGGCCATGGCAGCGCGGGCAGGTCTGCTGCACCGAGAAGAAGCCCTGCTGCATGCGCACCTGGCCGATACCGCCGCAGGTCGGGCACGTCGAAGGCGACGAACCTTTCTTGGCGCCAGAGCCATCGCACGGTTTGCAATTGACCAGCGTCGGAACACGGATGTTCACGGTGGTGCCGCGCACCGCTTCTTCCAGATTCAGCTCCAGGGTGTAGCGCAGATCGCTGCCACGCTGGGCGCCGCCACGGGAACCGCCGCGACCGCCGCCGAAGAAGTCACTGAAGACGTCGCCAAAAATGTCGGAGAAGTTCTGCCCGCCAAAACCGGCACCGCCGCCGCCCATGCTCGGGTCGACGCCGGCATGGCCATATTGGTCGTAGGCCGCGCGCTTGCTGGCATCGGACAACACTTCATAGGCCTCGTTGGCCTCTTTGAACGCCTCTTCCGAAGCTTTGTCGCCCGGATTACGGTCGGGGTGGTGCTTCATTGCCAGGCGGCGATAGGCCTTCTTCAGGTCCGCTTCGCTCGTGCCCCGCTCGACACCCAATACTTCGTAATAGTCACGCTTTGCCATAAGTTTCTTTGCACCCTTAAGGACGTTCGGCAAACCTCTCCTGAGCCTCGCCAAACTCGTTGAGCCCCCATTAAGGCCCGGACCCAACTCACGTCAATTCAACGATCCTGGTCTTGATTGATGCGGTATCTGCGGCGAGAAAAGCAGGAGCATTTTCGGCCATACCGCCAGCAAGCGAGCGTTGTCGCATGCTGTAAAAATTCGCGTATTCCAGATACGCCAACGCGGGAGGCAAGCTCCCGCGCGGCGACATCCTACCAGTCACCGCCGCAAGGCAGTCAACCGGGCGACCAACAACTTACTTGTGGTCTTTGACTTCTTCGAACTCGGCATCGACAACGTCGTCAGCCTTCTCAGCCGATTCGCCTTGCGGGGCCGCGCCATCAGCTGGCTGAGCCTGTTCGGCGTACATCTTCTGAGCAACCGGAGCAGAGACTTTCGACAGCTCTTCAACCTTGGCTTCGATGGCAGCCTTGTCGTCGCCTTTGACGGCGGCTTCCAAGGCAACCACTGCAGCTTCGATGGCAGTCTTCTCTTCGGCAGTGACCTTGTCACCGGCGTCAGCGACCATCTTGCGAGTCGAGTGAACCAGTGCGTCACCCTGATTGCGGGCAGCGGCCAGCTCTTCGAACTTGCGGTCTTCCTCAGCGTTAGCTTCGGCGTCACGCACCATGCGCTCGATTTCCTCGTCGGACAGACCGGAGTTGGCCTTGATCACGATCGACTGAGTCTTGCCGGTCGCCTTGTCTTTCGCGCCGACGTGCAGAATGCCGTTGGCGTCGATGTCGAAGGTAACTTCGATCTGCGGCACACCACGTGGAGCAGGTGGAATGTCGGCCAGGTCGAACTTGCCCAGCGATTTGTTCTGTGCGGCTTGCTTGCGCTCGCCCTGCAGAACGTGAATGGTCACAGCGCCCTGGTTGTCGTCGGCAGTCGAGAACACTTGCGATTTCTTGGTAGGAATCGTGGTGTTTTTCTCGATCAGCGCGGTCATCACGCCACCCATGGTTTCGATACCCAGGGTCAGCGGGCTGACGTCGAGCAGCAGAACGTCTTTCACATCACCGGCCAGAACAGCGCCCTGAATCGCGGCACCCATGGCAACGGCTTCGTCAGGGTTGACGTCTTTACGTGCTTCTTTACCGAAGAAATCGGTCACCAGCTTCTGCACCAGCGGCATACGGGTCTGACCACCGACCAGAATCACGTCGTTGATCGCGCCAACGTCGATACCGGCGTCTTTCATGGCGATGCGGCAAGGTTCGATGGTGCGCTGAACCAGGTCTTCAACCAGCGCTTCGAGCTTGGCGCGCGAGATCTTCACGTTCAGGTGCTTAGGACCGGTGGCATCTGCAGTGATGTACGGCAGGTTGACGTCGGTCGACTGAGCGGACGACAGCTCGATCTTGGCTTTCTCAGCGGCTTCTTTCAGGCGCTGCATGGCCAGCGGGTCACCCTTGAGGTTCATGCCGCTTTCTTTCTTGAATTCGTCAACGAGGTAGTCGATCAGACGAATGTCAAAGTCTTCACCGCCCAGGAAAGTGTCACCGTTGGTGGCCAACACTTCGAACTGGTGCTCGCCGTCAACTTCAGCGATTTCGATCACGGAAACGTCGAACGTACCGCCACCCAGGTCATAAACGATCACGGTGTGATCGCCCTTGGCCTTGTCCATACCGTAAGCCAGCGCGGCTGCGGTCGGTTCGTTGATGATACGTTTTACGTCCAGACCAGCGATGCGGCCGGCGTCTTTGGTCGCCTGGCGCTGGCTGTCGTTGAAGTAGGCCGGAACGGTAATCACCGCTTCGGTCACTGCCTCGCCGAGGTAGTCTTCGGCGGTCTTCTTCATCTTCTTCAGAATTTCAGCCGAGATTTGTGGCGGCGCCATTTTCTGGCCGTTCACTTCAACCCAGGCGTCATTGTTGTCAGCCTTGACGATCTTGTAAGGGACCATCTGGATGTCTTTCTGCACAACTTCTTCGTCGAAACGACGACCGATCAGACGCTTTACTGCGTACAGGGTGTTGTGCGGGTTGGTCACAGCCTGACGCTTGGCCGACTGACCTACCAGAATTTCGCCGTCGTTGGCATAAGCGATGATCGACGGCGTGGTACGCGCGCCTTCAGCGTTTTCAATAACTTTGGCCTTGCCGTTTTCCAGCACGGAGACGCAGGAGTTGGTAGTCCCCAGGTCGATACCGATAATTTTGCCCATGTTCACTCTCCCGAAACTTTGGATTTTGTTGCCGCAGCAGTGGTGGCTAACTGCGGTAGCACTTAAACGCTTGACTTCTAAATGGGGGCCTTGCGGCTAATTTCAAGCCTGTTCGTCAATCGAAGGCGAAACTGGCGCAGGGGCCTTGCTGACCACGACCATGGCCGGGCGCAGCAGGCGACCATTGAGCTGATAGCCCTTCTGGAACACTTTCAGGACGCTGTTCGGTTCGACGTCAGCGCTTTCCTGCATGGCCATTGCCTGATGGAGAACGGCGTTGAACGGTTCGCCATGCGGATCGATCGCTTCAAGCTGATAACGCTTGAGGGTGTCGTTGAACATTTTCAGGGTCAGCTCGATGCCTTCGCGCATAGGACGGATGCTTTCATCGTCCGGGTTCGACAGTTCGAGACCGCGCTCCAGGCTGTCGACGATCGGCAGCAAGTCGCCGGCAAATTTTTCCAGCGCAAACTTGTGGGCCTTCTCGACATCCTGTTCGGCACGGCGGCGGACGTTCTGCAGATCGGCAGCTACACGCAGAGACTGATCCTGCGCGGCGGCCAATTGCTCTTCGAGCACTTGCACACGGGTCGCCAGGTCATCCCCCGAACCTTCCGGCGCCTGATTGGCTTCTGGGTTTTGCGTATCTACTGTCTGTTCGTCAGCCATGGAATTCTCCTTTCAATTTCGTCCGCGAGCCTGACTCGCGCTTCTGCCCCGGTATATGGGGCCGCAAAATCAGGCTTCAAGGGCTTTGAAAAATTAACCCTACAAAAAAGTGCCGCTTTCTCATTCCCGAACGCGCTAAGAAGATCTTAAATTCAAGCAAATCGAGCTAAAGGAGGTGATTGTCAGGGCGAAACAAAACACTGTATAAATAACCAGACCTCAAGCCTGGGAGCGGCCGTCATGCTGGTGCACCTGTCTGTACATAACTACGCCATCGTTGAACATCTCGATCTCGAACTCGATCGCGGGATGAGCGTGATCACAGGGGAAACCGGCGCCGGCAAATCGATCATGCTCGATGCGCTGGGCCTGACCCTAGGCGATCGTGCCGACAGCGGCGTGGTGCGGCCGGGCGCCGACAAGGCCGATATTCTGGCGACCTTCGACCTGGCGGACATCCCCGAAGCCAGCGCCTGGCTGGCCGAGCGCGATCTGGACATCGACGGGCCGTGCATTCTGCGTCGGGTCATTACCTCGGAGGGCCGGTCGCGCGGCTATATCAATGGCACGCCCTGCCCGCTTGGCGATCTCAAAGCCCTTGGCGAATTGCTGATCGACATCCACAGCCAGCACGAACATCAGTCGCTGCTGAAAACCGACACCCATCGCCGCCTGCTCGATGAATACGCTGGCGCCACCGACCTGGCCCGCCAGGTGCAACTCGCCGCCCAGCGTTGGCGCCAGACCCGGCAAGAGCTGGAGCGCCTTTCCAATTCCGGCGATGAGCAACGCGCCCGCCATCAATTGCTCAGCTATCAGCTCGAAGAACTGGAAAACCTTGGCCTCGGCGAAAACGAACTGGAACAACTGGAGCAGGAACACAAGAACCTGACCAACGCCGAAGCCCTGCTCGGCATTTGCCGACAAGTGGTCGAGCAATGCAGCGAGAGCGATTCCGGCAACGTGCTCAATGCACTCACCGCGAGCCTCAACCGCTTGTCCAGCGTGAACAACTCGGTTGGTGCACTCGGCGAAGCCAGCAGTCTGCTGACCAGCGCGCAGATTCAGGTTGAAGAAGCGGTCGGCGAGCTCAACCGCTTCCTCGACAATTTCGACGCCGACCCGGCGCGTCTGCAATATCTGGAAGAACGCCTCGACGCGATCTATACCCTGGCGCGTAAACACCGGATCCAGCCCACCGAAGTCGCCGAGATGCAACAGAAGCTGCTGGATGAAATTGAAACCCTCAACGCCAATGACGAATCCATCGAGCGCCTGGGTGAAGAGCTGGCGTCCTATGCCCGCCACTATCAACAGAAAGCACGCGAACTCAGCGACCTTCGCCATCAGGCGGCGGGCGGTCTCGCCAGTGCGGTGGAACAGGAAATTCAGCGACTGGGCATGCCTGGCGGTCGGTTCACCATCGAATTGAAAGCCAATAACAGCGACGAACTGCTGCCGAACGGACTGGAGCAGGTCGAACTGCTGGTCAGCGCCAACCCTGGTCAACCGCTCAAGGCCTTGGCAAAAGTGGCATCCGGGGGTGAGTTGTCGCGGATCAGCCTGGCGATTCAGGTGATCACCGCACAGACGTCTCGCGTTCCCACGCTGGTATTCGACGAAGTCGACGTAGGTATTGGCGGCCCGACTGCCGAGATTGTCGGCCAGTTATTACGGCGCCTCGGTGATCGTGGCCAAGTGCTGACCGTGACCCACTTGCCGCAAGTGGCGGCGCAGGGACATCAGCATCTGTTCGTGCATAAGGTCCGCGATGAAAAAGCGACTCACACGGCCGTCGCGAAGCTGAGCAAGAATGAGCGCATCGAAGAAGTCGCGCGGATGCTTGGTGGTATCGATCTGACCAAGGAGTCCCTGGCCCACGCGAAAAAAATGGTAGTGACCGCGAAGGCTTAACAAGTAATAGAAAGCACGAAGGCGACCCTTGGGTCGCCTTCGTTCGTTTCGCGAATGTGAAATTCGCGCGACATGCTTACTTTTTCTTGCGTACGTACAGCACCAGGTTGTGATCAACCATCTCGAAGCCATGCTTCTCGACAATCGATTTCTGAAGTTTTTCGATTTCTTCGTCGAAGAACTCGATCACTTCACCCGATTCCACGTTGACCATATGGTCATGGTGGCCGCCATCAGCCAGTTCGAAGACCGCGTGGCCGCCGTCGAAGTTGTGGCGGACCACGAGGCCAGCCGCTTCGAACTGAGTCAGAACACGGTAAACCGTGGCCAGACCGACGTCCTCACCAGCTTCCATCAACGCCTTGTAGACGTCTTCGGCACTCATGTGGCGCTGCTCGGTGGAGTCGAGCATTTGCAGGATCTTGACCCGTGGCAGGGTCACTTTGAGGCCGGCTTTGCGTAGTTCGCTATTTTCAACCATGGTCAGCTTTCTCGCGATGCTGCTTCGCAGCTTCTCTTAATGCGGGTATGATCGGCGTTTACGTTGTCCCAGCCAAGATAGTGGAAGTCGCCCACCGATGCAAAACACCAAGCTCTTGCTAACCAGTTTCACCTTTGTGGGACTGCTCGCACTCGCCGGTTGTTCATTCCCCGGGGTTTACAAAATCGACATCCAGCAGGGCAATGTCGTCACGCAGGACATGATAGACCAGTTACGCCCGGGAATGACCCGGCCGCAAGTACGGTTTATCATGGGCAACCCTCTGCTTGCCGACACGTTCCATGCCGATCGCTGGGATTATCTGTACAGCCTGCAACCGGGTGGCGGTGAACGCCAACAGGAACGCATCAGCGTTATCTTCAATTCCAACGACCAGCTTGTCAGCCTGTCCGGTGACTTCATGCCGGGCGTCAGCCGTGACGAAGCCATTCTCGGCAAGGACAGTGGCACAACTGTGACCGCGCCTGCTGAAAACGCCGAGAAGCCAGCAGCGGAAAAACCGGCCAAGCCCGGTTCGATGCTGGATCAGATCCAGAAAGAAGTCGATGGTGTGGAAACCGTACCGGTTCCAACGCCAGAGCCGCTGGACACCTCGCCGCAGTAATTCGCGAGGCAATAAAAAACCCGGAGATTCCGGGTTTTTTATTGCCTGCCGTTCGTGCTGATCAAGTATTCCGAGATTTGGCCTCGGCCGCTTTCGCCGCGCGCAAGCGTCGCACTTCTTTAGGATCGGCCAGCAACGGTCGGTAGATTTCGATGCGATCACCCGCTTGAACCACGCGTGAATCGGCATCGGCAACCACTTTGCCAAAAATACCCAGCGGACACTCCGCCAGATTCAGCTCAGGAAACTCTGCCGCGATTCCTGATGCCTGCGCCGCCGCGCGAACGGTCACGCCCTCAGCCACGCTGACCGCGCGTAAAACCTGCCGATCAACCGCCGCGTAGACGACTTCTATATCGATCATCGGCTCAACCGTGCATCTGCTTGGCGCGCTGGCAGAAAGCATCCACCAACTGATTGGCGGCCTGATTGAACAGCGGGCCCAACGTAGCGCGCACCAGCGGCCCGGCGTAATCGAAGGACAAATCCAGACTGATCTTGCAGGCCTTTTCGTTCAGCGCCTTGAATACCCAGACGCCGTGCAATTGATTGAAAGGACCTTCTTCAAGGTTCATTTCGATCGACTGCCCCGGCACCAGTGTATTGCGCGTGACGAAATGCTGACTGAGCCCGCCCTTCGCCACGCCGACACTGGCGCGCATGTGCTCCGGCGAGCTTTCCAGCACTTCGGCCTCCGAGCACCACGGCAGAAATTCCGGATAACGCGCCACGTCGTTGACCAAGTCGTAGAGAAATTGCGCCGGGTAAGGCAGCAGCGCCGATCGTTGAATATGTGTCGTCATGTAAGCGTTACTTCCAGAGCTGAGCGGCAAATACTACAAGAATGCCGATAGGCGCCACGTAGCGCATCAAGAACAAAGACAGGGCAAACAGCAACGGATTGCGGATCGACAATTCGTCACGTACCGCTTCGCGCCCCATCACCCACCCGGCGAACAGTACGAAGCACAGGCCGCCCAACGGCAACATGATCCGCGAGGTGAAGAAATCGATCACGCCAAAGAAGTCCAGACCGCTCTGCGCACCCCATTGGTAGAGGCTGAATACCCCGCCTTCGTTCACGAAAAACTTGGCCTCCTTCCAGATATTAAAGGAGAACACCGTGCCCAGACCAACGAACCAACAGGTGAACGCCAGCCAGAAAGTCACCCAGGTGCGGCTGATTTTCGTGCGTTCTACCAGGTAAGCCACCATCGGTTCGAGCAAGGAAATCGCCGAACTCCAGGCTGCCACCGCGACGAGCACAAAGAACACCACGCCCATCAATTGGCCGAAAAATACATTACCAAAAGCAAATGGCAGGCTGACGAACATCAGGCCCGGGCCTTCACTTGGGTTCAGGCCAGCGGCGAACACAATAGGAAACAGCGCCAGACCGGCCACCAGTGAAACGAAGGTATCCAGCAACGCCACGCCAACAACCGTGCCCGACAGCGAGGTGTTCTTCGGCATGTAGGCGCCATAGATCATGATCGAGCCGACCCCGACGCTCAGCGAGAAGAACGCGTGCCCCATCGCCGGCAGCAGGCCGTCGAGGACTTTTTCCGGGTGGAAGTCGAACATGAAATGCACGCCTTCCATGAAATGCCCGGTGGTCATGCTGTAACCCAGCAGCACCAGAATCATCACAAACAGCAACGGCATCATGATCCGCAGGCTGCGCTCAAGCCCGGCGACGACGCCTTTGGCGATCACATAGGCCGACAGCAGCATAAAAATCGTGTGCCAAAGTGTCAGACGCCACGGATTGGAGATGACATTGCCGAAGTACGCGCCAACCTGATCAGCCGTCGCGCCCTGAAAATCTCCGCGCCCCATATCGACGATGTAATCCAGCGACCAGCCGCCAACCACGCTATAGAAAGACAGAATCAGCAACGCCGTGATCATCCCGGCAAACGCGCCCCACGACCATTTGGCCGAGTGCCCGGCTTCCAGCGCCAGGACCTTCAGGGCATTCGCCGGACTTTGCCGCGCACGCCGGCCAATCAGGGTTTCGGCGAGCATGACAGGGACGCCGATCAGCGCGATGCACGCCAGGAACATCAGTACAAACGCACCGCCGCCGTAGACCCCGACCATGTACGGGAACTTCCAGATACTACCCAGTCCCACGGCCGAACCGGTCGCGGCGAGTATGAATACCCAGCGGCTAGCCCAACTGCCGTGGACAGAAACCTTGTCTGTCGACATCGTTTATCACGCCCAAGCGTTAGAAAAAGAGGCCGCATTGTCCGGGATTCACTCAACCTGCTCAAGCACGCAGCAACACCGTAGCCGACAGCCGAACAACTCCATATAATGCCGCCCCTATGGCTAAACAGAAGAAACACCCAACAGGGACCATCGCGCAGAACAAAAAGGCGCGACACGATTACTTCATCGAGCACAAGTTCGAGGCTGGTCTGGTCCTGGCCGGCTGGGAAGTAAAAAGTCTGCGGGCGAGCAAGCTACAGCTGGTCGACAGCTATGTGCTGCTCAAGGACGGCGAAGCATGGTTGCTCGGCAGCCACATCACGCCGTTGATGACCGCGAGTACCCACGTCATCGCCGACCCGGTGCGCACGCGCAAGTTGCTGCTCAACCGCCGCGAGCTGGAAAAGCTCGCCGCCGCCGTGCAGCAAAAGGGTTACGCCTGCGTCTGCCTGTCCTGGTACTGGAGCAAGCACATGGTCAAGTGCGAGATCGCTCTGGGCAAGGGCAAGAAGGAATACGACAAGCGTGACACCGAGCGCGAGCGCGATGCCGGTCGTGAACTGCAACGTGCGGTGCGCAACAAGGGCAAGGAAGACTAACCTCTTCTGCCTCTAGCGCGTATTCGCGAGCAGGCTCGCTCCCACCCTTGGAATGCATTTCCATGTGGGAGCGAGCCTGCTCGCGAAAGCTATTTCAGCATCAACACAAATACACCTGATCACATCCCCTTGCGCCGCTCCGCCCGAGCCATGCGCTGCACCTCCTGCCTCACCTCTTCCAGCACTTCCTGGACATACAAAATATGTCGGCTGGACACTTCACGCGCCTGCTCCGCCCGTCCTTCGATAATCGCCAGATACAATTCGCGGTGCTGGGTAATCAGCATGTCGCGGGTTTCCGTGCGCTGCTTGTACATGCCGCCAATGTTGGTCACGACGTTGCGCTTGAGCAGATCGAACAGCCCGCGAATGGTGTGCAGCAACACGGCGTTATGACTGGCCTCGGCAATCGCCAAATGAAATTTCGCATCCGCCGCGCCTTCCTCGGCCCGGTTCACTTCGTCATGACGCGAATAGCAATCCTGCAGTTCTTCGAACGCGGCGGTCAGCCGCTCGCGATCAACATCGGTGGCGCGCAATGCGGCGTAATAGGCGCACGATGCCTCCAGAGTGTGCCTAAATTCCAGTAAATCCCGTTGCGCCTCGGGATTGCTTTCGAGCAATTGCAACAGCGGATCACTGAACGTCGAACCCAGGGATTCCACCACATAGTTGCCGCCGCCCTGACGACTGACCAGCAAGCCTTTGGCCGCCAGTTTCTGGATCGCCTCACGCAACGACGGGCGTGATACGCCAAATTGTTCGGCCAGCGTGCGCTCCGCCGGAAGCCGCTCGCCCGACTTCAGCGTGCCCTCGAGGATCATCCCCTCAAGGCGCTCGACAATATCGTCAGACAAACGGCGCTGCCGAATCTGATCAAAGCCCATAACTCATTTCTCCACGATCCCGACCGCTCGCCGGGCTGTCTATTCTGGCCTATCCGCGCGCCGCCGACACCTGCCAGACGCCACCTCGCCAAACCGGATCAGTTGCCTTCTGCACCGCATCTTCGACGAAAGTTTCAGGGCGGCAAATTGACACACCGCCATCAAGGCTTTTACCCTAGCCAACAGCGATTGTAAATTGGTCTTACCAATTATCCAAGAACGCTGACAGTGCCTGACCAACAACAATTAGGGGCCACCCCACTATGCAAACCTGGCAACAGCTTTACAGCCCGCTCGGCAGTCTCGGCGTCTCCGCTCTCGCGGCCGTCATCCCCATCGTGTTTTTCTTCCTCGCGCTGGCGGTGTTCCGCCTCAAAGGCCATGTGGCCGGCAGCATCACCCTCGCCCTATCGATTGCCGTGGCAATTTTCGCCTTCCAAATGCCGGTGGACATGGCGTTCGCCGCTGCCGGTTATGGCTTCGCTTACGGTCTGTGGCCGATTGCCTGGATCATTGTCGCGGCGGTGTTCCTGTACAAACTGACGGTGAAAAGCGGTCAGTTCGAGGTCATCCGCAGCTCGGTCCTGTCGATAACGGACGACCAGCGTTTGCAGGTGTTGCTGATCGGTTTCTGCTTCGGCGCATTTCTTGAAGGTGCTGCCGGTTTTGGCGCGCCGGTGGCGATTACTGCCGCTCTCCTTGTAGGACTGGGCTTCAATCCGCTGTACGCCGCCGGTCTGTGCCTGATCGCCAACACTGCGCCCGTGGCCTTTGGTGCTCTGGGGATTCCGATCATCGTCGCAGGCCAGGTCACCGGCATCGACGCGTTCAAGATCGGCGCCATGACCGGCCGCCAACTGCCACTGTTGTCGTTGTTCGTGCCGTTCTGGCTGGTGTTCATGATGGACGGCCTGCGCGGCGTGCGGGAAACCTGGCCGGCCGCGCTGGTGGCAGGCTTGAGCTTCGCCATCACTCAGTACTTCACGTCCAACTTCATCGGCCCGGAACTGCCGGACATCACCTCGGCCCTGGCCAGCCTGATTTCCCTGACCCTGTTCCTGAAAGTCTGGCAACCCCGACGCGCCGCCGGCCAGCACATCGTCGGCGCCGTGTCCGCCTCGGTGGTCAGCGCCAGCGTCGGCGGTTTCGGCCAGAAGCGCACGACCGTGGCTTCGCCCTACAGCCTCAGTGAAATTATCAAGGCCTGGTCGCCATTCCTGATCCTCACCGTGCTGGTGACGATCTGGACACTGAAGCCCTTCAAAGCGATGTTCGCAGCGGGCGGCTCGATGTACAGCTGGGTCTTCAATTTCGCCATTCCGCATCTTGACCAACTGGTGATCAAAACCGCGCCAATCGTAGCCAACCCGACGGCCATCCCGGCGGTATTCAAACTTGATCCGATTTCCGCGACCGGCACGGCGATTTTCTTCTCCGCACTGATTTCGATGCTGGTGCTGAAGATCAATTTCAAAACTGGTCTGACCACTTTGAAAGAGACGTTCTACGAACTGCGCTGGCCGATCCTGTCGATCGGCATGGTGCTGGCGTTCGCCTTCGTCACCAACTACTCCGGCATGTCCTCGACCATGGCTTTGGTATTGGCCGGAACCGGCGCTGCGTTCCCGTTCTTCTCGCCGTTTCTCGGCTGGCTGGGCGTGTTCCTGACCGGCTCCGATACTTCGTCCAACGCGCTGTTCAGTTCGCTGCAAGCGACCACCGCGCACCAGATCGGCGTCAACGACACCCTGTTGGTGGCGGCAAACACCAGCGGCGGCGTGACCGGCAAAATGATTTCGCCGCAATCGATCGCCGTGGCCTGCGCCGCGACCGGTCTGGTCGGCAAGGAATCGGATCTGTTCCGCTTCACCCTCAAGCACAGCCTATTCTTTGCAACGATTGTCGGTTTGATCACCCTGGCTCAGGCCTACTGGTTCACCGGCATGCTGGTGCATTAAGACTACATACAACACGGAAAAAACCGACGCCGGCCCGTGATCCGGCGTCAGCAATTCACCACCGGGTCTGTAAGGCTGCTGAAAGCAACGCGCTTTATATTCAGCAGCCGCAGCAGACGGATAACCGGGCCCACCCGGAGACACGCCTGATGAGCGAGCTTTTTTACAACGCTGTGCCGAACGCGACTCGCGTGGCACCGCCACTGCCCGAACCTCGGCAATACCCCAGCGAGAAACCGTCGCGGGTCTATCTGTTCGGCACGTGTGTGGTCGACCTGTTCTACCCCGAAGCCGGGATGGACGCGATCCGTCTGCTGGAGCGTGAAGGGATTCGGGTCGAGTACCCGCAAGGGCAGAGTTGCTGCGGGCAACCGGCCTACACCTCGGGTTACACCGAGCAGGCGCGGACGGTGGCGCGCTCGCAACTGGCGCTGTTCGCCGGGGATTATCCGGTGGTGGTGCCGTCGGGTTCCTGCGCCGGCATGCTGCGCGAGCATTACGCCGACTTGTTCAAGGACGAGCCGCAAACGTTGAAACAGGTGCAGGCCTTGGCGGCGCGTACCTATGAACTGGCCGAATTTCTGCTGTTCGTCTGCAAGGTGCAGCTCAAGGACAGCGGCGAACCGGTGAAAGTCGCACTGCATACCTCGTGTTCGGCGCGCCGCGAAATGAACACCCACCTGCACGGCCGCGAGTTGTTGGCGCAGTTGAGCAACGTGGAGCGGGTCAACCACGATCACGAAAGCGAATGCTGTGGCTTCGGTGGGACATTCAGCGTCCGTATGCCAGACATTTCCGGCGCGATGGTGGCTGACAAGACCCGAGCGCTGAAGGAATCCGGCGCGCACAAGGTACTAAGCGCCGACTGCGGCTGTTTGATGAACATCAACGGCGCACTGGAGAAACAGCAGGAAGCGTTGCGCGGCCAACACCTGGCCAGCTTCCTCTGGCAGCGAACCGGAGGTGCGAAATGAGCACCTCGACGATAATTCCTACGGTCGCCGTAGAAGAAGATTTTCGCACCCGGGCACACAATGCCCTGGGCGATGCGCAGCTGCGGAACAACTTCCGCACGGCCATGGATTCACTGATGACCAAGCGGGCAGCGGCTTTCAGCGATGCCCACGAAAGAGAACACTTGCGCGCACTGGGCAATTCTATCAAGGCCCGCGCGCTGTCCAGGTTGCCCGATCTGCTTGAGCAACTGGAACAGAACCTGACCCGCAACGGTGTGACAGTGCACTGGGCGGAAACGGTGGACGAGGCCAATGGCATCGTCTTATCGATCATCCGCGCTCACGAGGCGCGGCAAGTGATCAAGGGCAAATCGATGGTCAGCGAAGAGATGGAGATGAACCATTTCCTCGAGGCTCGGGACATTGAATGTCTGGAGTCCGACATGGGGGAGTACATCGTCCAGCTCGACCACGAGAAGCCTTCACACATTATTATGCCGGCGATCCACAAGAATGCCGGTCAGGTCGCGTCCTTGTTCCACGACAAACTTGGCGTGGAATACACCAAGGACGTTGACCAACTCATTCAGATCGGTCGCAGGGTCCTGCGGCAGAAATTCTTCGAAGCGGACATTGGCGTCTCTGGCGTCAACTTCGCCGTGGCCGAAACCGGCACCCTGCTGCTGGTGGAAAACGAAGGCAACGGGCGCATGACCACCACCGTGCCCCCCGTGCACATCGCCGTCACCGGCATCGAAAAAGTCGTGGAGAACCTGCGCGACGTGGTGCCGCTGCTGTCATTGCTGACGCGCTCGGCACTGGGCATTCCGATCACCACCTACGTCAACATGATCTCCGGCCCGCGCAAGGAACATGAGCTCGACGGCCCACGGGAAGTGCATCTGGTGCTGCTCGACAACGGTCGCAGCCAGGCCTTTGCCGACAGCGAGTTGCGCCAGACCCTCAACTGCATCCGCTGCGGCGCCTGCATGAATCATTGCCCGGTCTACACCCGCGTCGGTGGCCACACCTACGGCGAGGTCTATCCAGGTCCGATCGGCAAAATCATCACCCCGCACATGGTCGGCCTCGCGAAAGTGCCAGATCACCCGAGCGCGTCTTCGCTATGCGGTGCATGCGGTGAAGTCTGCCCGGTAAAAATTCCGATCCCGGCCATCCTGCGGCGTCTGCGCGAAGAAAACGTCAAAGCCCCGGACTCGCCTCATCAGGTCATGCGCGGTCAAGGCAGCAAGTATTCGCGCAAGGAACGTTTTATCTGGAACGCCTGGGCCAAGCTCAATAGCTCGCCGACGCTGTACCGACTGTTCATTTTTTTCGCCACTCGCTTGCGTGCACTGACGCCGAAAAACGTCGGTCCCTGGACGCAGAACCACAGCGCACCAAAACCCGCCGCGCGTTCATTGCATGACATGGCCCGCGAGCATCAGGCCAAACAGGGAGATCGCTGATGAGCGCCAAGCAAAATATCCTCGGCAAACTGCGGAAAAGTCTGACGGGCACCACACCGATCGCTGATGACTTCGATGTCGATCTGGTGACGCAGCCTTATACCTACAGCCCCGAACAACGCATCCCGCAACTGCGCAAACTGATGGAAGCGGTGCACACCGAAATCCACCTGACCTCAGGTGCCGAGTGGCCAGCGCTGCTTGCGCAACTGCTGCGTGACCGCCAATTGCCGAGCCTGCTGATCGCACCGACCACGCCGCATGGGCAACGCATCACACAGTACTGGGCGAATAATCCTGATCTCCCGGCACTGAAATCCTACGACCGGCCGATGGAAGAGTGGAAAGCCGAGCTGTTCAACGACACCCCGGCCAGCCTCACCGGCACCCTCGGCGCCATCGCCGCCACAGGCAGCCTGATCATCTGGCCCACCCGCGAAGAACCGCGCTTGATGAGCCTGGTGCCACCCATCCATTTCGCCCTGCTCAAGGCCAGCGAGATCCGCGACAACTTCTATCAGGTGCAGCAAGAGTTCGAATGGGCGCAAGGCATGCCGACCAACGCGCTGCTGGTCTCCGGCCCGTCGAAAACCGCCGATATTGAGCAGGTCCTCGCCTACGGCGCGCATGGCCCGAAAGACCTTGTGGTGCTGATTCTGGAGGACCAATGAGTCTTCCTGCTGCTTTCCTGCGTGACGCCGAGCAACTGATTCCGGCGGACCGCCGCTTCGACGATCCGCTGTCGACTCTGGCCTTTGGCACCGATGCGAGTTTCTATCGGCTGATCCCGAAACTGGTGATCCGCGTCGAATCCGAAGACGAAGTGGTGGCGCTGCTGAAACTGGCCCAGCGCGACAACGTGCCGGTGACCTTCCGCGCCGCCGGCACCAGCCTGTCCGGGCAGGCGATCAGCGATTCTGTGTTGATTGTGCTTGGGGATAACTGGAACGCCCGCGAGATACGCGGCCAGGGCGAGCAGATCCGCCTGCAACCCGGAGTGATCGGCGCGCAGGCCAACGCCTGGCTGGCGCCGTTCGGGCGCAAGATTGGCCCCGATCCGGCGTCGATCAATGCCTGCAAGATCGGCGGCATCGTCGCCAACAACGCCAGTGGCATGTGCTGCGGCACCGCACAGAATACCTATCACACGCTGGCCGGGATTCGTCTGGTGCTGGCTGACGGCACGCGTCTGGATACCGAAGACGCTGCCAGCGTTGCGGCGTTTCGTTCGAGCCACGGCGATCTGCTCGAACGCCTGGCGACATTGGGCCGCGAGACCCGCGCCAATTCCGAACTGGCCGCGCGAATCCGCCACAAATACCGTCTGAAAAATACCACTGGCCTGTCGCTCAATGCCCTGGTGGATTTCGACGAGCCTGTGGATATCTTGAGCCACCTGCTGGTCGGCTCCGAAGGCACGCTCGGCTTTATCAGCGCGGTGACCTACGACACCGTGATCGACCACCCGAACAAGGCCTCGGCGCTGATCGTGTTTCCGGATGTGGAAACGTGCTGCAACGCGGTTACCGTGCTGAAAAGCCAACCAGTGTCAGCGGTGGAGTTGCTGGACCGACGCAGTCTGCGTTCGGTGCAGGACAAAAAAGGCATGCCCGCTTTCGTACAACTGCTATCGGAAAATGCCTGCGCGCTGCTCATCGAATCCCGTGCGGCTTCGTCTATTTTGCTGCAGGAACAATTGGCGCAGATCATGGCGTCCCTGCGCAATTTCCCCGTAGAGAAACAAGTCGATTTCACTGAAGACCCAGTGGAAAACGCCCGTCTCTGGGCCATCCGCAAGGACACCTTCCCCGCCGTCGGTGCGGTGCGCAAAACCGGCACCACAGTCATTATCGAAGACGTGACCTTCCCGGTCGAGCAACTGGCGATCGGCGTCAACCGCCTGATCGAGCTGTTCGACAAACATGCCTACGATGAAGCAATCCTTTTCGGACACGCACTGGAAGGCAATCTGCACTTCGTCTTCACGCAAGGCTTCAACAACCCGGAAGAAGTCGCACGCTATCAAGCGTTCATGGACGACGTCGCACAACTCGTCGCAGTTGAATTCGGCGGTTCGCTGAAAGCCGAACACGGCACCGGACGCAACATGGCGCCGTTCGTCGAACTGGAATGGGGCAGCGATGCCTATCAGTTGATGTGGCAGCTCAAACGCCTGCTCGACCCGAACGGCATTCTCAATCCGGACGTGGTGCTGAGCGAAGATCCGCAGATTCACCTCAAACACCTGAAACCGCTGCCGGCGGCCGACGAGATTGTGGATAAGTGCATCGAGTGCGGTTTCTGCGAGCCGGTCTGCCCGTCGAAGGGCCTGACCCTGAGCCCGCGCCAGCGCATCGTGATCTGGCGCGATATCCAGGCGAAAAAACGCGCAGGCATCGACACCACCGAACTGGAAAAAGCCTACGACTACCAAGGCATCGACACCTGCGCCGCGACCGGTCTGTGTGCGCAACGCTGCCCTGTAGGCATCAACACCGGCGAACTGGTGAAAAAGCTGCGTGGCCGACACGCCACACACCAGAAAACCGCTGACTGGATTGAAGGAAATTTCGCCAAGACCCTGCAAGGCGCGCGCTTCACTCTGCACGTCGCCAACGGCGCGCGGATGTTGCTCGGCGCACCGCGTCTGGCAAAACTTTCGGCAACCTTGACGCGCTTGTCCAAAGGCCAGGTGCCGTTGTGGACCAGCGCCATGCCACAACCGGAAAAAGCCATTCGCTTCAGCCCGAGCGTGGCGGACGAGCGCCCGCGAGTGGTTTATCTGGCCGCTTGCGTGTCGCGCGTCATGGGCCCGGCGGCGGGCGACAAAGAGCAAATGTCGCTGTACGACAAAACCCGCGCCCTGCTGGAAAAGGCCGGCTACCAAGTAGTCTTTCCCGACAATCAAGACAACCTCTGCTGCGGTCAGCCCTTCGCCTCGAAAGGCTACGCAGAACAAGCCGAGCACAAGCGCCAGGAACTGATCAGCGCCCTGCTCCACGCCAGTCGCGGCGGCCTCGATCCGATCTATTGCGACACCAGCCCGTGTACGTTGCGGCTGGTTCAGGACATCGGCGAAACGCGACTGGATCTGTACGATCCGGTGCGCTTCATTCGTACGCATCTGATGGATCGCCTCGATTTCACACCGCAGGAAGCGCCGATTGCCGTACACGTAACGTGCAGCACTCAGCATCTGGGCGAAAGCCAGGCGCTGATCGATCTGGCGCGCAAATGCAGCAAAAACGTGGTGATTCCCGAGGGCATTCATTGCTGCGGGTTTGCCGGCGACAAGGGCTTCACCACACCGGAACTCAACGGTCATTCGTTGCGTACACTCAAGGGCGCGGTGCAGCACTGCAGCGAAGGCATTTCCACCAGCCGCACGTGCGAAATCGGCCTGACGCAACACGGCGGGATTGACTATCACGGGCTGGTTTATCTGGTGGATCGGGTGACACAGGCGAGAACCGCCTGAAGAAAAAATAGAACCCTTGAGCGAGGCGGTAGTCCACAGAGTAAGCCCCGACAAATCGGGGCTTTTCCTCCATTCGGTGGCTCGCCCTGCGGTCAGCGAAGCCTGGATCCCTCAGTTCAAGGAGATACATATGAAGCGTTCTGTACTGTTAGGTCTGTTCGTTACTGCCTCGATGATGGCCTCCACTTCGTTCGCCGCTGACAAGCCTGCTGACTTGTGTGATGCCAACATCCAAACCATCAACAACGCCAAGACTGACCTCCAGTCGTCACCCGATCTGGATGCTCGCGTATCAGCCAGTGTGCAAAAGGCCCAAGCGCTGAAGGCACAAGGCAAAATCGACGATTGCGTCGCGGAAACCCAGCAAACCATCCTGGAAATCCGCAAGACCTCTGACGGCACCAACAAATGACCGACCAGCCGGCCAACCTTCGGGTTGGCCTCGCGGGCTGATTGGCGTACACTGTGCAGGCTTGTTGCTCAAACGCTGTACTGAGCAATGAGTTCGGGGCCGTTTAGGATTCGACGCCGGTTGCGAAACTTTAGGTGCATGCCGAGTTGGTAACAGAACTCGTAAATCCACTGTTGCAACTTCTTATAGTTGCCAATGACGAAACCTACGGGGAATACGCTCTCGCTGCGTAAGCAGCCTTAGCCTTCCCTTCTGGTACCTTCGGGTCCAGCAATCATCAGGGGATGTCTGTAAACCCAAAATGATTGTCATATAGAACAGAATCGCCGTGCAGTACGTTGTGGACGAAGCGGCTAAAACTTACACAACTCGCCCAAAGCACCCTGCCCGTCGGGTCGCTGAGGGTTAACTTAATAGACACGGCTACGCATGTAGTACCGACAGCGGAGTACTGGCGGACGGGGGTTCAAATCCCCCCGGCTCCACCATTTCATCATCTAAAGACGTCCACGGACGTCTTTTTTTGTGCCTGAAACCCGGTAAATAAGGGGGTTCAGGGCTGCGGGAGGCTTTCCAGGTTTTTTGAGTTCCAGGCGGTTTGGTATTCCCAATGGTATTCCCGGCTACCCGGCGCTAATCTTGGGAATACCAAAAGGTGTCATGGAGTACTTCTCATGTGCGCTCAAACCACCCGCCTCTCCGACCGCCAGCTCAAGGCGGTCAAACCGAAAGACAAGGATTACGTCCTCACCGATGGCGACGGGCTCCAGCTGCGAGTCAGGGTCAATCGCTCGATGCAGTGGAATTTCAACTACCGGCATCCAGTAACCAAGAACCGAATCAACATGGCACTCGGCTCCTATCCCGAGGTTTCTCTGGCGCAAGCGAGGAAGAAAACCGTTGAGGCCAGAGAGCTGCTTGCACAAGGCATCGACCCAAAAGCTCAGCGCAATGAGCTGCAGGAAGCCAAACGAGCGGAAACGGAACACACCTTCGAGAACGTGGCCACAGCCTGGTTCGAGCTGAAGAAGGATTCCGTCACGCCGGCGTATGCCGAAGACATTTGGCGCTCCCTCACACTGCATGTTTTTCCGAGCATGAAATCAACGCCTCTCTCGGAAGTCAGCGCCCCAATGGTCATCAAGCTCCTTCGTCCGATTGAGGCCAAAGGCAGCCTCGAGACAGTTAAGCGAGTGAGCCAGCGCCTTAACGAGATCATGACCTACGGGGTCAATTCCGGAATGATCTTTGCCAACCCTCTCAGCGGCATTCGAGCGGTGTTCAAGAAACCTAAGAAAGAGAACATGGCAGCGCTACCACCTGATGAGCTTCCGGAGCTAATGATGGAAATCGCGAATGCCAGCATCAAGAGGACGACCCGCTGCCTGATCGAATGGCAGCTACACACTATGACCCGCCCTGCCGAAGCGGCGACTACCCGATGGGCAGACATCGACTTCGACAAACGCATCTGGACCATCCCTCCGGAGCGAATGAAAAAGCGTCGTCCGCACACAATCCCGCTGACCGAACATGCACTCTCGTTACTGGAGACACTTAAGCCCCACAGCGGCCACAGAGAATACGTATTCCCGGCAGATAGAAACCCGCGCACCCACGCGAATAGCCAGACCGCCAACATGGCGTTGAAGCGCATGGGCTTCCAGGACCGCTTGGTCAGCCACGGCATGCGCTCCATGGCCAGCACCATCCTGAACGAGCATGGGTGGGATCCGGAGCTGATCGAAGTCGCGCTAGCGCATGTCGACAAGGACGAAGTCCGAAGCGCTTACAACCGAGCGGACTACATCGAACGCCGGAGACCGATGATGGCTTGGTGGAGTGAACATATCCAAAAAGCAGCAACGGGCAGTCTGTCGGCAGCTGCCATTAATGACATCAGGAACTGCAATGTCGTGCCGATACGGTGAGCGCTCACCGGACGCCGCCGGTAACCGAAAATAACTCCCCAGATGGAGTGATGGTTGATTTGGCGACAGCGGCGACACCGGCGACAACCCGCGTAATACCTGGTCTGCAGCATGGCGACAAAAGTGGCGACTGTCGCCGCTGCAAGCCTCTCTCTTGAGGCTTTCTCGACCAAGCCCAAGCGAGCGGGAAGGCTCCGCATTCCCACTCGCTTGGGCTCACATTAAAAACCGACGAACGACCACCCAGCCACGGGAAACCACCGGCCTCCAAGGCCTTCCAGCACAACCGATTGGCGCAAGAGTCGCCCCCAAAATACTGTTGACCGCGAGCAGAACGAGCGCTAAATCAGAGCCGTACAAGCGCTGTCCTCGACAGCCCCCAGGTAGCCAGAACCTTTGAGGCTACGCCACACCGTGGTGGCTCACCCCCAAGTGCGATTAGCGTCCGGCGGCTCGCACAGTCACAGCGATGTGATGGATGCCCACTCTTCCAGAATGCCCACTGCGGCAACTCATGCCCCTCCTGGCTGCTCTGCAGCAACTTATCCGCTTGGCCATTTCTTGCGCCAACCTTTTGCCCGTCTCTTTGCCCCCTAAAGAGACGGGCGCTCCTGCCACTGCTGCAGCCCTGCTCGCACGGGTCTTTGCGGCTTTCCCCCTCGTGACAATCGGCGTGACAAACACCGAAAAGTCACCAGCAACAGCGATGTCAATGACGGTGCCGCAGCCCATGGAATGGACTGCACCTGACTGACAGTCAGGCATGCCCCGGTCATCGCATAACTGCTTTCACCTGACTCAGGATCTCGCGGCGCCGGTCTCGTCAGCCAGTGCAGCCTCCACCCGCCCACTTCTACGGAAGTGTTCAGGAGGCCAGATCATGAGATGCCCAAGCTCCCGGCCGTAAGGAGCCGTCAGTCCCGCGTGAGTGGACAAACCTCACAGGTCGCAGGGGCCTTGATCCCTGATAACACTCAACAACCGTGGCGGGATGAGTGAGGACGAAGTCGATAATCTCAGGAGAATTGCGATGCAACTGTGCGAAGCGTTCGAGCCACCACAACCATTGCTGGAATACCAGCAGACGCCACTGCCCTACCCGGTCGAAGCACTCGGGGAACTATTGGGCCCTGCGGTCGAGCGACTGGCCGAGGTGATCGGCGTACCCTGCGCCATGGCTGCACAATCGATGCTGGCCAGCGCTGCCCTGGTGAGCCAGGGTCATGCCAATGTTCAACTCGACGGTCGAACCTATCCGCTGTCCCTCTACCTACTGACGGTGGCGTCCTCGGGTGATCGCAAAAGTGCAGTGGATCAGCTCGCACTGAAAGCGGCGCGCGACTGGGAACGACAGCAGTGGGCCCTGTATGCGGAAAAGCTCAAAGCCTATCGCGCAGCCAGCAGCATCATGGCCAAACCCACAACCGCAAAGAGACACGCGGCGGCGGAAGGCAGCGAACTATCCGAGCCGGTACCGCCAAGGCTGATCATTGCCGAGCCCACCATTGAGGCTCTGGTCAAAAGTCTGTGCCAGGGTTTGCCCAGCATGGGCTTGTTTAATGATGAAGGTGGACAGTTCTTGGGTAGCAGCACCATGAGCAAAGAGAATCTGCTCAAGGCGATCACCACCTTATCGACATTGTGGGATGGCAGCCCGATCGACCGGGCGCGCTCCATGGCCGGAGAAAGTCTGCGGGCCTATGACCGCCGCCTCAGTCTACATCTGATGCTGCAGCCCTACCTGGCCAACCAGTTGTTCAAAGACCCGGTGATCAATGGCCAAGGCATCCTCGGCCGTTGCCTGATCAGTTGGCCCGAACGCCTGGCCGGCCAGCGGCTCTACAAGGCGATCGACCTGAGCCGGGATGCCAAAGTCCAGCGCTACCAACAGCGGATCACCGCCCTGCTACAGAAGCCCTGGTCGCTTCACCTGGATGGTTCACTCCATCCGGCCACACTGGAGCTGACTCCCCGTGCCCGTTGTGCCTGGATTGATATTCACGACACCATCGAGTGCCAGTCTGGCGAGTTCGGCGAGCTGGCCGGCGTCCAGTCTGTCGCGAGCAAGGCCGCGGCGAATGTACTGCGTATCGCGGGCGTGCTGGCCATCGTTGAAGAGGCCAGTGCGTTGGACGAAGCACACATCCAGCGTGCCTCCACCCTGATGGATTACTACCTGACCGAGATCCAGCGCTTGACCGAACAAGAGCCGGTCAACAGCCGATGCGAAGAGGCGGATCGGCTGCTGCGGTGGCTGGTGCAGAAAGGCTGGACCCACTTCACCATCCGCGACGTCAATCGAAACGGCCCTCGTTTTGCCCGCAAGAGCGCTGAACATACCGCCTCTTTATTGGTCGTGCTGATCACTCATCGCTGGCTGATCAGCCGCGACGGGAAAATTTTCGAGGTCCGCCATGTTTCGCCTCAATGACGCGGTGCGCCGCTACCAGACGCAACATCAATCGCAGCCAGATTCGCGGTATGTCGCCGCCTCTGTCGCCACTTTGTCGCCACGTGCCAGGACAGAAACGACGCGGGTTGTCGCCACTGTCGCCGCTGTCGCCACACCACCAATTGACCCTGCCAACCTCGCCCTGCTGATCGAGCAACTGCGTGAGGAAGGGGCATTGCTGCAACACCAGGAGAACACCCTTCTGATCCGCCCGACACACTGGCGACAGATGGACAGGCTCAGCCCTCACTGGAAAGCCCTGCTGCTCTTTCTGCAAGACAACGAAAACGGTGATGATGATGGCTCTGGTCGGTCGGCGTGAGGGTCGTAACTTGGGCTATGGCCGCCAGCTGAGCTACGCCGGCCCACAAGCGCTAAACGATCTGTTTGCCGGCGGCCACTTCGCCACGGTCAAAGCGCATAGCGATCGCTGGCAAGCGTTCGTGCGTTGGTGTCGGTCAGAGGACGGCCCCGGTTACAACGATGCACGCCAGATCGATCGACGGGCACTGCAAGACTACGCCGCTTACCTGCGCCAGCAGATCCAGCAAGGTGAACTCTGCATCGCTACCGCGCAGAACCGCCTGAGCAGCGTCAACCGTACTCTCGCTGCGCTGCGCGGTGATCAAGACGTGAGGATCGCCAGCCCGAGTCAGGCGTTAGGCCACCAGCGCTCGAGCGTACGCACCCGCGTACCGGATGGCCAAGACCACCAACAGGTGCGGCGAGTCCTCGAGGCGCTTGGCGAACAGCAACACGCCCGGGTGGCCGCGATTGTCCTGTTGGCCCGAGCAACCGGTATGCGCCTGCGCGAAGCGATCCTGGCGGATCTGCCACGACTGCAACGCGAAGCCAAACACTTGGGCCGTATCAACATCCAGGACGGCACCAAAGGCGGCCGTTCGGGGGCTTCAGCGCCGCGATGGATCGTGGCCACTGAAGCGGTGAAAGCGGCGCTGCAGTTGGCCCGTCATGTGTCGCCGACCCGCAGCCGCAACTTGCTCGCCCGCGACGAAAGCTACGCCGCGTTCCTGCAACAGACCGTGCTCCCCGCCCGCGAAACGCTGCATGAACAAGGGTTGAAGGGCTTTCATGAACTGCGAGCGGCCTACGCCTGCGAGCGTTATGAGCAACTCACTGGGCACACCGCACCGGTCAATGGCGGTCACTGCTATCGCGTTGACCGCAATCTTGATCAACAGGCGCGCCGACAGATCAGCCTTGAACTCGGGCATAACCGGATTGATGTGGTATCGGCCTACATTGGAGGTCGAGCGTGAGCAAGCCCTTTGATATGGCGCTGTTCCTGAGCGGCGTACTGACCGGCTCGAAGGCCACTCAGCAACGACACCTGCGGCAAGCTCGAGTCATGCAAGCGGCCATCCAAAAGCGATGGCAGCGAGACAATCCCTGGACCTGGCGACTCAAGTATGTGCGCTGGTTTTTTGTTCAGCACCTGAAAAACCACTCCAGCGCCACCCGGTATTACTAACGACTCACCGCCCTATTGGTCTGGAAGCGATTAGGTAACGGCCGAGAATTGCTGATCAGTTGCTAGGCTAGGCGTAGGTAGGTATTGATTACTCGCTGCCGTTCAGACCGCACATTTCATGGCACTCGACTTCGCTCAGCTGAAACTGCTCGATGACCTGCTCCCGCAAGGCCTGAGGCTGATGGGCAGGCCATCCGCGACCACGGCCAACACGGGACGCATAACGGATTGGAAATCGGGAATGGCCATGATTGCTTCCTTTCTTGAATTCAGGCCGACACCTTGCGGCCACGTTTTGCCTTGGGTGCGGCGGCACGCTGGGCTTTAATGCGCTTCAGTAGAACGCTGGCGGGTTCATCGTTCGGGTCTTGGGGCACCAATTCACCACGGAAGGCCTTGGCCAGGATGCTTTGGGTCAGGTGATCAATACGGCTTTTGGCTGAGGCAACTTTGGCTTCCAGTTGGTCGGCGAAGGCGAAGAGTTGTTCGACTCGGCGGACGATTTCGGTTTGCTCTTCTGTCGGCGGTTGAGGTAATTCTAGGTCCTGAAATTTTTTCATGGTCAAGTTTACCCCGCTTTCAGAAATCCCCGTCTTCAGATCATCGAGAGCACGAACGAATTGTGGCGAATTTAAGAAGTAGCAAAGCAGAAGTCCTGAGAACTCCTCTTCGATAGCTTTAAACCTGTACGCTTTATCGCAAACCATAAGCTTTGGCTGCGTTGCTTTTACGTAACAGCAAACGGCTGCCCGACTTCTTGGGCCTGCCCGGGTAATTAATATGTCTCCGACGACAATGGTTAACTCTGGTCTTGGTAGTAAGGTTGTCGGAAGTTTTTTGTTCTCTAATGGTCCAAACGAAATAGGTTGTATGGCAGTAGTTTTGATGACTGCCCATTCGTCATCACTTGCAGACACTGACTCACATTTAGGGCTCCATCCTTGCTCAATTTTTGTCACTAATTTTTTTAGTGGACGCACTTTCCAGCCTGGTGGAAAACTTCCATCCCCACATGTCTGCTCAGCTGTAATCTCTCTACTGATTCGGAGTGCACGCCACTCTTCTGTTAACCGTCCAGAGGTCGCGGAGGCAAGGACAGACTGGCGAAAACGCTTGAGCAGGACGGGGACGGCGTCGATGCGGGCTTTTAGGGTGTCGACCTGAGCCAGCAGCTCATCGAGTTTTTGGGCGATGCGATTTTGTTCGGTACGAGGTGCAACAGGAATTTCTATCAGGTCAAAATGTGCTGGCTTTAAGTTATTGATGTTCACTCCAGCAGAAAGCTCAGAAACGCACGACCTGTATTCAGCACTCTGCGAAAAAAAATAAAAGTATCTAGGATCGATTTCATTGCTGGGCCGTAATACCCCACAGAATGCTCCAAACGAACCTAACCAATCCGATCCTGCTTTTGCAGCCTTCCCTACCATGCTTTTACTACCGCTAGACATGGCCACAACAACATCGCCTGCTTTTATTAGTTGCTGAGCGGCGACACAGCTTTCGGGGACATATACCAAATCAGAAAATACCAGCTTGCCCTCTTGAATATTATTAGCCCTTAACACGGGCACATAGCCCGGTTGTGGATCATGGCTACTCTCCATCTTGTTGTATGTCACCCCCCGCAAGATGGCGCACACTTGTGATACGGCGATGCACATCCAGCCATTAGGCAACTCACTCATCCCCATTCTCCTGAGCCACCACCAACCCCATCACTTCCGCCATCAACTGCTTCTGCGCCGCGACCTCATCCCCTGCCCCCAGCGCCTTCATCAACTCTTCCAACTCATGCAGCGCCTCAGTCAGCTCAGCCATAGCCTCACCCGCCAACACTTCCGGGGCCGGCAAGTCGTTAGCATCCAGACTGTCCGCATCCTTCAACCAACTGATATCCAGCGAATCACCGCGCCGTTCAATCTGCTCGCGAGTAAACACCCGAAAGCGGCTCAGCTCCCCAATCCCTTCTACATTCTCCGCACGCGGGCTATTGCCATTGGCATCCACCCCGTACGCCACTTCGAAAGGCTTGAGATGCGTCGCACCAAACGGCGTGCGCTTACCAAAACTCGGCATGTTGCTACGCAAATCGTAAACCCACACACGCTGGGTGCAGCCTTGATCCTGGCGCGGATTTTCAACAGTGCCTTTCTGGAAAAACAGCACATTGGTCTTCACGCCTTGGGCGTAAAAGATCCCCGTTGGCAGTCGCAGAATGGTGTGCAGGTTGCACTTGTCCATCAGGTCGCGGCGCACGTCGGTGCCGACGCCGGCTTCGAACAATACGTTGTCCGGCAACACCACGGCGGCGCGGCCACCGGGTTTGAGGCCGCGATAGATGTGCTGCAGGAAGGCCAGTTGTTTGTTGCTGGTCTTGTAAGTGAGGTCGTCACGGGTCGGGCCGCCGCCGCCCTTTGCGGTGCCAAACGGGGGGTTGGAGAGAATTAAGTCGACTTTCGGCAGGTTGGCCCCGGTTTGGCCAAGGGCATTGCCCAGGTGCACCACGCCTTCTTCGTCACCTTCCATGCCATGCAGCAGAGTGTTCATCAATGCCAGGCGGCGAGTGCCAGGCACAAGTTCTACGCCGACAAAGGCACGGTTGCGCTGGAAGCTGCGGGCCTTTTCGTCGAGGTCGTAATAGTCGTCGGTTTGGCTTTTGATGTAGGTATCGGCGGCAATCAGAAACCCTGCGGTACCGGCGGCCGGGTCCTGAATGACTTCGCCCTGCTGGGGCTTGATGCAGTTGATGATGCTGTCGATCAGCGGGCGCGGGGTGAAGTACTGCCCCGCACCGGATTTGGTTTCGCTGGCGTTCTTTTCCAGCAGACCTTCATAAAGGTCGCCGAGGCCGTCCTCACGGGCACTGAACCAGTCGATTCCATCTAGGCTCCTTACCATTTGTTCGAGATGGCGTGGCTCCTTAAGACGGGTTTGGGCGTCGGTATAGATGGCGGCGATCAATTGATCGCTGCTCTTGCCTAGATCGAGGAGCATTTGGCGATAATGGTTGAGCAGATCCAGACCTGACTTACTCGACAGGTCTGGCCAGCGGGCACCGGCCGGCAGCTTGTGGTTGAAGTCGTCGTTGTTCTGAACCTGCTCGTATTCCATCTTGATGAACAGCAGCAGGACCAGTTCGGTCACATAATCGCTGTAATTGATGCCGTCGTCGCGCAGGACGTCGCAGAGGTTCCAGAGTTTCTGGACGATATCGCTATTGGTCATTGGTTGCCCTGAGAAAAGAACGTATCGAGTCGATCGGGAAAGGCGTGGCAGCCCATGCGAGTCATCGACCTATGTAAAAATCGAAAGGAAAGTTTTGCGGTGGCTGAAGCTGGCCAGCATGTGGCGCGGGAGCGTATGGAGATCTGCCTGACATTGCAAGAGACCATCCCGACGCCCCCGGCTGATCACGCGGCGGCGGACCAGAGGTTGTCGCCGAGTGTATCCAGCACTTGCTCCAGTTGGCCTCCAAGCAGCTTGTCGAGCCTTTTCAATCCGCCGTCATTGGAAAATGCACGGTTCAGTTGCTGCTTATCGACCACAATTTCATGGACCAATTGGGTCGCCAGGCGATCCAACCATCTGCGCTGGACCTGGTTCCAGGGCTGAAGGGCATAGATTTTCTGCATGGCGTTGGCGACCCTCTGCTCAAAAGGAATCAGCGCTTCACCCAGTGCAGCCTGACGAATGTAGCCGATCACGCTGGCAGCGATTTCCTGATTACTGTTATTGAACCAGGCGCTACGCAGACTGGCTTCACCGAATGCATTCTGATCGAGCAATAGGCGGATCTCGCGGAGTTGTTCACGTGTCAAATCTTTCGGACGGTTTACCACTACAGACAGGGCCGCGGATTGGTTGATCTGCAGGTGGATGAACTCGCGAAAGCTGTCCAGATAGTCGGAAGGCTTGCCGTAATGACCATAACTTTGTTCACGGACCAACAGCTTATCCGGGTGATGCGAGATCACCGGATAACGATAGGTACCGAGCAACTCGTTCACCGTGGCAAGCTGATTGAGCAGCTGGCTGTGCTGACGAACGAAATTTGCTGCTTGCTGGGGGCCCAGCTCATGAAGATGCTGATGTAGGCTAGCCGGCTCTACTCCCCAGAGTTCATGTAGCTCATCGAGTTTATGCTTGATGTCCGGCCGCGTCTCAGCTCTGTGCTGGGCCTTGCGCAAGATACGCATGATGCGCTGGTTGAGTTGGTCTAGTACGTCATGGGCATGACTCGTCTGCTCATTGTTGCCCGGCGCTTCGTGGCTATGGTCGCTGGTAATTTCATCCAGCAATTGCTCCAACGTGATGCTCGGGTCTTTTACCAGTGGCCGCATCGTATCGACCGATTCCAGGCTGGCGTACAGGTCCACTGGGTCATAGATGCGGAATACGGTCTTGCCTATGTCATCGCAGCGCCGGGTCGCGCGGCCTTTCATTTGCTCATAGAGGATGCGAGAACGCACGCGACGCATGAACACCAGGTTGCAGATCGAGGGCACATCAATACCGGTGGTCAATAGGTCGACGGTAATGGCGATATTAGGATATTTCTCGTTCTTAAAATGGCGAATACGACTTTCAACATGGTCGCTCTGGCCTGTGATGACCTGTACCGCAGCCTGGTTGTAGCTCTCCTCGTAGATATCCTTGAAGGCCGAGTCGAGAAGGTTTTTCACCCTTTCCGCATGAGCCTGACTGACGCAAAAGATCATGGATTTCTCTTCGCCATTTGGGTCGATATCTCCAGCGAGGGCTTCGCAGATGACCCGGTCGAAGTCAGGTGTAATCACTCGGCGGTTGAATGATTCAATTTGGAAATCCAGCTCATCTTCCAGCTCGGCGACGTCGACTTCGCCAGTTTGCGTGTTGATTACGTTGACCTTCTCGCCTCTATCGAAATGAATGCCGTTTTCGCTTAGCTCAGTTCTGTAGTTGATCGGTGGTTCGTGATCGATCAGCCAGTCATCGGCGACCGCTTCGCGGTAACTGTAGGTAAATACCGGTTTTCCGAAGATCTCCGTTGTCTGCATCGCCGGGGTGGCGGTCAGCCCGATGCGGCAGGCGTCGAAATAGTCGAGTACGCGACGATATTGCGAAAGGTATTGACTGTGCTCCCGGACGGAAAGTTCGCCTTCAGTCATCTCCTGATCAAGAGTATAACCGCGGTGCGCTTCGTCAACGATGATGCAATCGAACTCGCCAACCGGTGGTGGATTATCCGAACGGAAGATACGACTGACCATGGCTTGGACAGTGGCCACCTGGACGCGGGTCTCCGCTTCAGCCGCCATATCGCCGAGCACCTTGACGTCGTAGATTTGCGCGAGGGTCTGATTCTGCTCCAATGGCATATCGTGGAACGAATCGATGGCCTGTTCACCCAGAGCACTGCGGTCTACCAGGAACAGGATGCGCTTGAACCGTGACGATTTCAGGAAGCGATACATTAGGCCGATTATCGTACGAGTCTTGCCAGTCCCGGTGGCCATGGCCAGTAGACAATTGCGTTTGTCTTCGGCCAAGGCCTTTTCGACAGCCAGGATGGCTTTCTCCTGGTAGTCTCGCAGCTTCAGGTAGCCAAAACCTTCTGTATGAAGTTTGGCTTCGGCTTTTGCCCGATCCTGTTTGAGCAGGTCGAGCAGATCGTCTGGCCGGTGGAAGTCCTGCAGGGCACGACGGGTATTGGCAGGGCTGCGAAGGTCTCTGAACCATGTACCAGATTGCTCGGCAAGCTGCTGGATGTACGGGCGACCATTGCAGGCGAAGGCGAAGGGGACTTGGAAGCGACCGCCTTCTCCGTCTTCCCATGCGTCGGAGCGACCCGCTTCGCTCCAGGCGGTCACGTGTGCGGTGGGATCGAGCCCTCGAGCGTATCGTTCGGCCTGGGGAATGCGCTCCGCAATGTTGATGCGCTTGCGCTTGGCCTCGACTACAGCAATCGGCATCAGGCCACGGAACAGAATATAGTCTGCCTTGGAATTCAGGTTGGACATGGGCCACTCGGCAATTGCCTTGTTCTTGCCCTTTTCCGGACGCCCGCCTTTGGTATAGGTGAGATCCAAAGAGTCGGCTTCCCAGCCCGCCTCATTGAGCTGCTGGTCGATGAGAATACGGGTAAGGTCTTCATCCAGATCGAACTGTCTGGTCGCTCGCTTGGCTTTCTTGGCAAACGCTTGAGAGACCTTGGCTTGAGAGGCCAGCTCTTTGCGCAAGGCCTCAAGGTTCCTTTCATGCTCGGCCCGCAAATCGGCCAGTCGCTTTTCCTGCTCGTCCGCCTTCTGTTTGTAGTCGCGCGACTCGATTTCCATTAGGTGCGCGAGCTCTGCGTGCTCTTCGGCTTCACGCTTGAGCAGATCTGCCAGTTGCTGGTCATCCTCCAGTCGATGATCAGATTCGCGCAGCTGTGCCTTGAGTTGATCAATTTCGCTTTGGAGCTCGCGCAGCGGCGCGCTGGGATCTGCTGGCGTGATGAATTGGCCAGGCTTGAATGTCCTGTCGGCTTTACCAACAGCGCGGTGGTACCAGACGCAGAGCTCGCGGGCGACTTTCAAGCCATCGAGCGCTTCCCGGTGGCAGGTGCTGAACTCGTGGGTCGCTTTGTTTCCTTCAATGCGCAGCGTATGGAACAGGCTGACAATATTTCGATCAAGCTGGATTTCACGGCCCAGTTTGTAAAGCAGGTCGGCCTGGGTGGTCTTGACATCAAATTCGATGGCCGCACGGCTGGCAAGGTCCTGCGCTAGGGCTTCTCCCAACTGTCGGAGCTTGATCAGCGTAATGTTGGGATCGCTGCTGAAAGCTTGCTCGGCGCTTGCGGCCAACTTATTGAAAACCGGGTCGTGTTCGGCAAGGAAGAAGAAGTTAGAGCGTTGGGACATTGCGTCATTCCTTAGACTGGTTCTGGCAGCGATCATGTGCACAAGCGCAAACAAATTATTTCAACTTTAACGAAGAATAATGGCACTTGACCAGCACTCACTGCCCCGCGCCTCACGGAGCGCCGGTGTCGATACGCGCCGCATTCCAAATTGGTATCACTTATGGGGCACCCATGGCAGCATCACCGACCTCACAGAAAGCCGGCTTGTCTTACTCTCCACGTATGCACGCGTAGGCGGTTGGAAAATACACAGCGCTAATCGAGCTTCGTGGTCTCAGCCCAATAGTTGGCAGCTTTAATGATTCGCTCGCAGCCAGAAATGGCATTAGGGACCAAATTCTCGTGCTGACTGTCACTCATCGAAATGCTGATCTCGGCATGAGCTTCTCTAACTGCTCCCCACAAGCTCAGATAAGCTTTCGCCAGCTGGTCGCTGGGTAGATCCAATGCACTCAGCTTATTCAGCTGCTCGTAATAGCCTTCAAGTGATCTCCTTACCTGACCCCAATCAACTGTTTTAGTCAGCGCCCCCAAGCCCTGAACGCAGTCCAACAGGCGTACAGCAAAGTCGTGCATGGATAGGGCGGTATGGCTTATTGAATTTTGAAGAAAAGTCATTTTCTCCTTTGCCTTCTCTACTTCGCGCAGCGCCCTTTCCTCATCACGTCGATCCTTCGCATTTGCTATCCACACCGATGCCAGTATGGCCGCGATAGAACCCACAGCCTGAACCCATGCTGGCGCGTTGGGATTTCCCCAAGGCCAATTGAAGATCCACCAAGCGGCTAGGACGACTAACGGCGATACAAGCAGAGCACTGACAAGGCCGCGTGGGCGGATGGTGAATACTATCTCTTTCGGCATTGCCATCTCCGTGCCATCACAAAAACACGAAGCTTGCCCGGTGAAGTTTGGCGAGTCCATAGGGCGCTGCATGATGGCACTCAGCTCATCCCAACTTCCAGGTTGCATAAAGGCTAAAAATGGCAGTAGTTTGCGTCCAGCTTGGCGCCTCATCGGCATCCAGGACCAGCTGCACAAACCAGGACATGGGCAGCGTCGGTAGCAGGGATCCCCGTGACGTCACCTAGGCTGCCAAGCTCCAGCGCCAGCACCCCGCCGTTGATGGTACCGATGTAGATCGGCGAAAACGCCTGCTCATGCTTCCTGGCACCCGCCAGGTCCGGCACCGAGCCATACAGCACTCTCGACAGAGGCAAAGCAATTAGCCATCATCGTTGCGGGCAGCTCACATTCACGATGCCATCGCCAAATCCACGACGCACCTTGTCGCACCCGCCCTCACTGATCGATTACCCCCATCGGGCCCGACGAACGCTTGTATGAGGATGGGCGCAGCAAGCCCAGCGGCGGCGGATTTCAAAGATATCGGAGTTTCGGTATCGAAGGAGTTGCCGATGGGGTGGAGCGGGCGAATCTGGGGTTGTAGACGGCGATGATTGAAGCGCTTGGGGAAACCAGGCGGCCAACATTAACCGCGGTGACCTGCCCTGATTCCCTGCCCCTGTTAAGCATTGAGAACGAACCAACCTACTGCATCGGATGCTGCGCACCATGAATGTGATGAACGTAATGCCCCAACTGTCCCTGTCTCCCTGTGGCCCGGTAAACGAAGCCGGGGAGCAGGTACATTTTCGTCAAGGCGACCTTGACGGCGCCTGCGGCCCTTACAGTCTTCTGATGGCGCTAGTTGCCAACGGCATCATCAGCCGCTTCGAGGCCAGTTACATGGGGCTGAACGACGGCCGCACTCGGCTGGGCAAATTCCATAATCGCCTAGCCGAATTCGGCGGCCTGATCAATAACGGTACCAACGGATGTGACTTGGACTGGCTAGTCGACTGCTTTCGCAACCAGATCAGCCTTGAGAAATTCAGCGGCAACACTCGCTCTATGGTGACCGAGCTGGTGGCAGCAGTAACCAATGGCTACTCCACCATCATCGGAGTCGACTGGCCGGGCGGCGAAGGTCATTGGTTGCTGGTCGTTGGCTATCAAGGTCAGGTGGTAGAAGTAGCGGGTGCCAAGTCCCAGACCAACGTCACCCACCTGCTCTGCCTCGATCCATTCCTCGAAGCCCCTCGGGTGTCACTGTGGAATGCGGTGCTGGAGGTGCAAACTGCCGATGGAACGGTGGTCAATGCCGGGCCGTTTCCGTCCAACCATTGGGGAGGTGTCGAACCGAGCAAGTGCCGGATTACCAATGGATTGGGCATCGGGAAGCGGTAGAGCTTGGCTGGACTTTTCGAGCGGCCGACAAGCGTATTTTCAAAATTATCCGGAGCAAGATTGATGACCACTCCTCGAGTTTCCAATGCACTTTGGGCACAAATTTCCAACCTCAGTGGCCAGCGTTTAGATACACCTGCCAACCGGTCGGATTTTGAAGTTCAGGCAGTCAGCCCTACTCACGTGACCATAGCGACACACAGCAGCACTGTCAGTGTTTCGCGGCAGGCATTTGAACAGACGCTGGACTATCTGCTCACTCAGGGACATCAGGGGCATTCCAATCAGGTCGCAATCGGGTCCAATAAAGACCCTTTGCTGGCAAGTCCGCTTTGCCAGGCTGCACGCAGAGAGCCTGGTGGTAGTTCCGGGCCCATGGTGATCACGTATGTGCTACCGATTCTTGAAGCATGTGGATCAGTAGGTATAGGTCGAACCGCCCGCCCCAGTACAGTCTGGTTGTTACCATGAGTCTGTAAGGGAGTGACATTGTATGAATCCCTTTCGGCGAGACGGTCAACATCGAGAACGTTTCGCCAGCCCGCCGAATGGGGTACTACAAAGTGTCAGCTCTTCTAATACCAACCCACAAACGACTAAAACACTCCAAGGAGGGCAAAGTCCTAAGTGAACGGTAAAAAGGTGACCGAAGCGATCGCCGAATGGCGGCTCAGCCCCCGACCTTGCGCAGCCGACCAACGGAAAGTAGCAAATAGCCACTCCTCGTAGTAGGCTCGTGTCCAAATTAACATCATCCCCCAAGCCCGCAGTACAAGGCAGTTACCATGTCAAAGCGAAGGATCCGCTACGTTGGCTTTCGGCCTTACTGTACCTGTTTCCCGAGCACCACTGCTGGTGTCGAGCAGACCGGGCACTATTTGCCGGCGGTTACCCTACCCCGTTCATTTCAGGCTCCCCTATGACCGAGACTCCCCCCTCCAGCGCCCATCGGCGTTTAATGGAGGCGACGCCCCCTGCGCCGAAAACACCATTGCGCGAACCTCGTTTCAACCTCACCCGGGATGTGGTGCTCCCTGCGCGTACCCGACTGCAACTGGACGAGTGCCTCGCACGCCTGCGTTTTCACACCAAGATCTACCAAGACTGGGGATTTGCCGCTGTAGACCCCATGGGCATGACCGCCATCTTGAATTTCTACGGCCCACCCGGCACTGGCAAGACGCTTTGCGCTGAAGCCCTCGCCGGCCAGTTGGGGTTGCCGTTCATGGCCTTGGGTATTGCGGAGCTGGAAAGCAAGTTCATGGGCGATACGGCAAAAAACATTCAAGCCACGTTCGAACAGGCCCGGCAAACCGGCGCGTTGTTGTTCTTCGACGAAGCCGACACGTTGCTGGGCAAACGCCTGTCGTCAGTCACCCAAGGGGTGGACAACGAGGTCAATGCCATGCGCTCGACCTTGCTGATCGAGCTGGAGCGCTTCGAGGGCATCGTGGTGTTCGCCACCAACTTCGCCAAGAACTACGACGAAGCCTTTCGCAGCCGGATCGGCTATCACGTCGAATTCTGCCTGCCCGACTTGGGTGCCCGGCAACAGCTCTGGGAGCGCTTCCTGGTCGAGCAGATTCCGCTGGCCGAGCCACGTGAAGCACTGATCGAAAGCGCTAGCCAGCGTTCCGACGGCCTGTCCGGCCGGGAAATACGTACCTGCATGCGCCTGGCCCTGCCCAAGTCGCTTCTTGCCGCCGAGAAGCACGGCCTACTCCCGTGCTTGCACGCCGAACATGTGCACGCCGCCATAGATGAAGTTTTGGCCAGCCACCACCAGGTGTCGACGCCGCCTTCCAATAGAACACACAGCGAGCAGGACGTGGCGCGCGCCAAGAGCCTACTAGGCCTTCAATAACTCAACAACGAGCAAAGCATATGGGATTCCTTTCAAAAGTTTGGGGCGGCATAACCAGTCTTGCCACATCTACAGTCAATATAGCCAAGTCGGCGTGGGAAAAAACCAAAGAGGTTGCCGGCAAAGCGATCGGCTGGATGGCGGAAAAAGCCGAAACCTTCGTGGGCACCGTGAAAAGCGTCTGGCAGAAAGTCAAACCCTACATTGCCAAGGTGGTGCAGCCAGCCCTCAAGGTAGCAGCCCAATGGACGGCCATGGCGCTGCCTGCCTTTCCTTGGGTCGCCGGCGCCATCACCGCCTTCGACAAAGCCCTGGATGCCTTATTGGCCTGGGACAAGACCTCTATGGCGAAAAAACTCGATGCAGCTATCCACTGGGTCATCCAGAGAGCCAAAGACCTGCACAACGTCAACCTCAATAAAGAGGAAATGTCCACCGCTGCGCAACACGAAGAAACTCTGCGCGAGGCCCGCAACGAAGTGCGGGGCGATGCTGCGAAGGCGATTGACCTGGCCAGCCTGATCACCAGCTATGCCCAGCTCTCCACTCGTATTGCGCATGTAATGGAGAACAACAATATCGAGGATTTCGAGCACTATCTGCGCCTGCGCGCTGCGCAGAAGTTGCTCAAGGACACCGAGAGACGCCTGATGCTCGCCCAGGACATCCATGCCATCAACGCCGATGACCTATTCCTGATGGAGATCGGTGCTGAACTGCTGAAGAAAGTCCCGACCATCAGCGATGCCGACACACAACACCTGGACGACGTCGTTTACGCGCGCTTCCAGCAGAAGCTGATCCCGTTCGTGTTTGAAGAAATGATCATGGCCTGGGGCTGCAACCTTGACACCATGGAAAATGAATGGAAAGCCGAGAACCAAGCCATCTCCAAGGATCAGATACTGCTGCGCCGCCTAGAAATCGGCCAGCGCCTGTCTGAATTGGATACCGAAGAAGCTGCAATACTGGCTGACCTTCAAGTTAAAGTCCCAGCCTTCAAAGCCCAGATGGACAGCAAGCGCAAGCGCACCAATGAAATGCGCAGCTACGTTTTTGCCGCTGAAGGTTTCCTGCAAATGCTGGAGAAAAATCCCGAGGACTTCGCCGACAAGGAGTACCTGCTCGAAGACAGCAGCGCCGCCGGCATGATCATCATCGAGTGTGCTCAGCACGGCAAACAATGGGAGGAACTCAGCGAATCCGAGCAATTCCTGATTATCGACTTCGCCAACATCTATGAAGAAGCCAGTCGCGCCCGAGCGGCCAAGCTGGTCGAGGTGGCCGTGTGAATCCCGAAGAAATCCTCGCCTTTCTAATACCGGGAAACGACCCCATCCAGTTGGTTTTTGGTAGCGTTTTCCTGATCCTGATCGCCGCTACCCTGATCGGTGTATGGCGTGGTGCAACGCCGGCGTCCTGGGAAAAAAAGTGGAATGGTAACGGCCAGATCGGCGACCACGCAGATAACCTGGATGTCGAACATGGCTCAGTCAATGAAATCAGTGCGGCCGTCGCCAGCACCGGCGAAAAACTCGCTGACATCATGCCAGGCATTCTGCTGATTCTAGGTTTGCTCGGCACCTTCCTCGGCCTGGGTATCGCCTTGAACAAGGCCTCAACCATCCTGCTCGAAGCCAACGCTGGTGGCGGCATGGACAATGCCATGGCCAACCTGATGGGCATGATGGAAGGCCTGGGCACCAAGTTCAAAACTTCGACGTGGGGCATCATGGCTTTTCTGTTGATCAAGGCCTGGTCCGCGCACAATGGCTACGAGGAGCGACGGCTGCGCTGGTGTGTCGGCAAGATGAAAGCCGCCTTCGAATATAGCCGCCAGGCACAGTTGCAGGAGCGTCAGCAAACCCAACATGCACTGATCGAGGCCTTGGGCAGAATTGACCAGACGCTGGTCAACCAATGGCAAGCCCAGCACGCCTTACTCGACACCCAATGCAAGCTGAATAAGCATGCCGGTATCACCTTAGTGGCGACCCACAAGGCCGTTCAAGACTTGCAACAAGCCTTGGTGCCAGAAGTTCGCACCCTAAACACCAGCCATGAGCAGGCCCGCGATACTCTGCTGGAAACCGTCAATAACCTGCAGCAACACGGCCTCACTCTGAGCGCGACCCACTCCGCCATTCAAGAGCTGCAGCAAGCGTTGATACCCGAGGTGCGCAGCCTCAACGCGAGCAATGCCCAGGCCCGCGATGCACTGAAAGAAACTGTCAGTAACCTGCAGCAACACGGCCTCACTTTGGGCGCGACCCACACTGCCGTTCAGGAATTGCAGCAAGCTCTGGTACCCGAGGTGCAGACCCTCAATGCCAGCAATGCCCTGGCCCGCGATGCACTGCAGGAAACCGTCAGCAACCTGCAGCAACACGGCCTCACTCTGAGCGCGACCCACTCCGCCCTTCAAGAGCTGCAGCAAGCTCTGGTACCCGAAGTGCAGAGCCTCAACGCCAGCAATGCCCAGGCTCGCGATGCACTGAACGAAACTGTCAGCAACCTGCAGCAACACGGCGTCACTTTGGGCGCAACCCACTCCGCCCTTCAAGAGCTGCAGCAAGCTCTGGTACCCGAGGTGCAAGCCCTCAAGAGCAGCAGTGAGCTGGCCCTCGATACGCTGCGCGACTCCGCAAGCGCTCTGCAGCAGAGCAACGAAGGACAGCAGCTACAACTCAAGGCCACCCGCACTGCGCAAAAAAGCCTGGAGCAAGTCGAAGCCAGTCTCAGCAACCTGAGTGCAATCTCCGAAGCTGCCACGCAGATGGCCAGCGCCGCCAGCGATGTTGGGCAGTCCGCTGGTGAGTTGCAGTCGGTCATCAGTGGTTTCAAGGACGGTGTGGCTGATGTGCTGGGCAGCATCAAGCAGGATCTGGGTACTACCATCGACCAGATGGGCAACAGCTTCACAGACAACATGGCCACTATGTCCGCGACCATGGCCAACGCCACCGACGGTATTTCAACGGCCGTCACCGATCTGTCCAGCAGCGTCAGCCAGACGATGGATAAGATGAAAAAGTCCAACGAAGACTCGATGGAGATCCAGAAGAAAGCCCAAATCGAATTCCTGGCGACCAGCCAAAACCTGAACATGAACATAGGAGGCATGACAGGCCTTGTCGAGGACCTGCGCGAACGCATCGTCTCGGGCCTCAAGGCCGTGTCAGAAAGTGGCCGGCGCATGATCGCCGTCGACTCTCAATTCAAGGAAGTAACAGAAAAGGCTGCCCGCAGCGCCGTAGCTATCGAAGAACTGGTCGCCGAACTGCAGAACCTTCAGCACTCCAGCCCCTTGCAACCGGTCATGGACGCCGTCGCCGGCAGGGTAGATATGATCGGGCACAGCTTGCAGCGCCTCGACGAGCACATGCTAGCGCTAAAGTCTGCAGCCGATGACGAGCGCCAGTTGCAAGCCATTAGCCAATTACAGGGCCCACTGGAGCGGATCGTCGAGCGGCTTGAATACCTCGACACCCGTCTCGAGCAGTTGAGTCTCGATGCCGAAGAGGCGTGAAGGTAGCCCTCCATGAAAGACAAACCAAATGAATGGGTCTCCATCGCCGACCTGATGGCCGGGGTTATGGCCGTGGTCATGCTGCTGTTGGTGATGTCGGTGCTGCAGAAGACCTACTCCGACCTCAAGCACAAACAGGAGATGGAAAAGAGCAGCACCTCACAGCGCGAAAAGGTCGGCGTAATCCTCAGCCAGCTCAAAGCCTCGCTCGAGACCAGTGAGAACGACGGGCTGGTGGTACTGGATGTCAACGCCCAGAAGATGACCCTGCGCGACGGTATTTTCGGCCGCGGCAGCGCCTGCGTGACTGACCAGGCCAAGCAGGCATTCGTCAGCATCGAAGCGCGCATCGCCGATTTCCTGGCCACGTTCAGCAACGGCAAAGTGTATGTCGAGGGGCACACCGACAACCTGCCGGTATCGCGCCCAGTCACCAACTTCGAAGCGTTCTGCACGGTATACGACGACAACTTCACACTTTCCGCCGCTCGCGCACGCGAGGCCCGCAAGCTGATCATCGGCGACCTTGATACGGCCAGCGCCAAGCGCGTCGTGGTGGCCGGTTACGGCGACTCCCAGCCTATCCCTGGTATCGCACCAGAGGATGCCCAGCAACGGCGCATCGAAGTGCGTTGGGTGATACAGGAAGATCGCTAGACCTGGTTCGCCATACTTTTCTCCACAAATAAAGGATTCCAGTAATGGGTATCACCTACAGACAAGATGACGATCTGGCGTTCCTCCAGTACTGCACGGAGGCAGACATCTGCCAGTTGGCCAAGTACCTGATGCTCGATAACGATGGCGAAAAGCGGGTTGCCAGCGAGATCGCTAACGATGAGCAATTCAAAAAACTGGAGGGCCAGCCGGACCAGTGGCGCCAGTGCTGGAAACTGGTGGCCGGTGAACTGCAGCATTTCGGTGGCGACTCGATCGTTAACTTGTTTCGCCGCCAAGGCGTGCTGTACAAGGAAATGCTTTGCGACGTCTGCGACAAGGCAAAAGCCAAGTACGACAGCAAAGCGTCTGCCTATGACATCGAAAACAAGTTGATCGAGCGCCTGGTCGAGCAGTCTTGGGACAGCATGTCTGACGCCGAAAAACGCAAGGCCATGGAATCGATGAATATTCCTGGCGCCATTGAATCCATGCCTCTGGCCGCAATCATCAAAGCTATCAGCTCAGGCGGCATAGGGTCCTTCGAATGGTCTGCCTGGCTCGCCAATTCCGCCCGCCAGTACTTCGGCAATGCCTTGGTCATGGGTGCAGGTGGCGCCGCTGCTCTGATTGGCGGACGCGCCGTAGCAGCCTTCGCCGGGCCAGTCGCGGCTATCGCTGTGACCATACCGTTGCTGAGCGGCACCGCCTACCGGGTTACGATTCCAGCGGTCATCCAGATCGCCTACATGCGTCGCAAATACGAAAAAGAGGACCGTTTCTGATGCAAGCCGCCGCCGATCTACTGCAGAAAATCTGGGTTCTCGATGAAGCCGCCTTCTCCAAAAAGCTGCTCGACGCCCTGGCTCAGGGTAAAGCCGTCATTCATGACGGCGTTGCCTACTGGAAAGCAGGCAGCGGTGAGACAGGGATCATTCAACACTTGCCGTTCAAGGAAACAATGATCAAGTCCGCCGAAGAAGCGATCAAAGCTGCACAAATGACCACCGTCATGGCCGCAGCCGCTTCCACTTGCGTGATCCTCGGCGCGTTGATCATCCAGACCAAATATCTGGCCGCCAAACTCGACAAGATCCAGAACACCGTAGACGAAATCGCCAAAGACCTGCACGCCCAGAATATTGTCTATTACATGGACAAAGTCACCGACTACATCGGCGGGATAGAAGTCGCCCGCACCCTGCTGAAGGACCGCAGCCTGGCCCATGAGATCAGGGAAGTGGCCTACCCACTGCTAGCCACCGCAGCAGCCAAGCGCAATCACGCGCTGTCGTTCATCGACAATATCCTCAACCTTGCGCATAACAGCAACGAACTGACCAACAAGCATTATGAACTGGTAGTCAACTTCGCCCACATGATGCTGGAAATCATGCCCCTGGGAATGCACACCGAATACCTGCTGGCCGCCCGCGTCGGCAAACCACAATTGGCCCAGCAAATCCTGGAGGACGGCGCCGAGCGCTACCAAGGGGCCATGAATCTCTACAAAAACTTCCTAAACGAACAACACCGCAGCCTGATCCGCGGCAGCATCGGCGAAAAGGCCGAAATATTCCATCGCATCGAACACAAAGCCAAACAACTGATCCACTCGGAAGAAAACCGGCTGCTGCTGTCCCTGCCCAATGGTCGTATGGCTATTCTGGAAGCGGCCTGAGTCCCAGTCCAGAGCTGAAGCCTGATCGCTTGTTACAGCTTGCATGCAAGCGATCAGACCCGGATCTTCAACTGGGATGTAAGCCCACTTCTGAGGTGCTCAGCTGATCAGACTCAGGGCCTCACAATGCCGTTTACCAAGTCATAGACCAGCGTAAACGCTACGTCCGCTCGCGAGGTGTAATTGCTGCCCTTACTTACAGCCATCAACACCGCCGCAAAAACTCCGCCACCACTTTATCCAACCACCCTGCCGCCCGCATCCTCAATTCCTTGCTCCCACACTTCGGGCAGCGCTCAAACCACTCCCCAGGCCGCAGTGCATCGCTCAGAGGCACCACGGTTTGCTTCCAACCACAGTTGTCACATACAAAGGTAAAAGGCCTCGGTGGCATCGGCATCACTGTTCTCCTGAAGTTGTTTCAATAGCCGGGATACGCCCGCTCGATCTGCTCATCAAACTCCCCGCCAACCCCACAGTACTCACGCGGAACACGGTCAATATCGTCGGCCATTTGCTCGATCACCTCACGCAGTTCCAACTGGATGAGCCAGCGCGCCGGGATAGCGGCAGCGCCGTATTGGGCGCCGAGCAGGTGGCCTGCTATCAGGCCGGTGCTATCGCTGTCGCCGCCGTGGTTTACGGACGTGATGACGCCGCTTTCCAATGAGTCCGCAAACAACGCGCACCATAGACCGATGGCCAGGGCTTCTTCGGCGACCCAACCACCACCGAGTTCGCCAATGCGTTGTGGGGTGGGCTGGTAGCCTTCGTAAAAGAAGAACAGCACGCGCTCGATGAGGCTGTGGGTTTCTTCCATACCGGGCTTTTGCCCATAATTGGCCATGCTTTGAGTGACTGCGTGCTCTAGGCTGTCTTGCCGATCGACAATGCGCTGGAGAATATCTGCGAACAGCCCAGCCGCCAGGTAGCCCGTAGGGTGCCCGTGGGTCAGGCGCCCTGACTGGGCAGCGTAGTCAAAGGCGTTAGCAAAGAATGCGCAGGGCGCAACGCGCATTAAGGCGCCACAACCTTTGCTGTTGTTCTCGGCAACAGCGCCCAGCCGCGGACTGGCCTTGAGTGCACCGAGGCTGGTAGTACCAGGGGCGCGGCGAGCCCAGAGCGCCAGTTGCCCGATCAGCCACCCATCCCTACTCACCGGTATCGCCGTAGGGTAATCCTGGGTCACCAGCCAGCGCAGCAAGGCATGATGAATAATGCTGGGGACGTGGCAAGTCCCTCGTGAACTGCCGCGCACATATGCCCGCAGCAAACCTTCTGCAGTGAAAAGCATCATCTGCGTGTCGTCGGTGATGGCACCGGTGATACCGTAAGCCGGGGCAAAATCGATGATTCCCTGTGGACCGAACTTAGCTTCGATTGCAGACCACTCTAGAAACTCCACTGGTGCGCCTAGCGCATCGCCGACGGCGCCACCCAGCAGGCAGCCTTTGATCCGTTCAAGTCTGTTCATGCCCTTTCCCTTATCCCTCTGCCGGAATCAATTCCTGCAAAATCACCAGCTTTCTTTGCAACTGCTCGATGTGCGCTTTCTCAGCGCGCAGCGCCGAGCGCAGCTCCCGGATCTCCATCTCCCAAATCCGTGCCCAGCGCGCATCCTTTCGACAGGCAAGAGTCATTTGCCAGAGTTCACGCAACCTCAGGTACTGCAGCAGAAGCACCAGCAGGATTACCCCCATCATCACCAATGCCGCTGTCGAAACCGCTTCCGACATACTCATGTCCACTTCCTTTCGTGAATTCGATTCATTTCGAAGACAGACATAAGATATGTAGTGATTTACGACAGGTCTAGAATGTAGACTTATACAGGTAAAGTATTCACGCACATGGAGAGGTTATGAAACGCAAGCAGTCCATCGAACAAGTCCGCTGGGATCTGGCACTTCGCTATCGTTTGATTGAGACCGTTGTCTGGTGGGAGGGCCGGCTGACCACGGGACACTTGATCCAGAGCTTCGGCATCAGCCGTCAGCAGGCGTCCAAAGACATCAATACCTACATCACCGAACATGCGCCCCGAAACTTGACATATGACAAGCAGCTCAAGGGCTATGTGCCGAGCAAACTGTTCAAACCGCTGTTCATCGACGACAGCGCCAGCGCCTATCTGCACCTGCTTTATCAGAACAACGAGCGAGCTCCGCACATCGAAGGTTTGGCCCTGGCCTATGCCCACACCAAGGTGCTGGAGGTGCCGGACCGCTCAATCAAGGCCGAGATTCTTCGACCGCTTCTCAAGGCTTGCCGTGACCACCTGTGCCTGGAGGTCGACTATGTATCTCTGAATAGCCCCATTCCAGAAGGCCGGCTCATCGCGCCGCATACCTTGGTCTATACCGGTATGCGTTGGCACGTACGCGCCTACTGCGAGAAGAACCGCCAGTATCGCGATTTTGTGCTTAGCCGATTGCGCGGCGAACCAGCACTGGACGGGAAGTCCGAAAACGGGATTGATGAGGATGAGGTTTGGAATACTGAAGTAACAGTGATCATAGAGCCCGACTCCCGATTGACTCCGGCACAGAAGGCAATCATCGAAGCTGATTTTGGGATGCTGAATGGCCAATTGCTGATTCCGACCCGCAGGGCGCTGGTAAAATATGTATTGCAGCGATATCAGATCGATCCTACAAAAATGGAGCCTCGACCTGAAGCCCAGCAGATTGTCGTGAAAAACCTGACTGAGTTGGAGCCTTGGTTATACAGCTGAGCAGAAATCCCCCAACGAGGACGCTGTGGGCTGAGCGACGAAAAAAACCGCTCAAATGCCGTGCAAGAAACCACAAAAAAGTGGGGGAACAAATGGGGGATCAGAACGTTTTTCAAAACACCTAAATCATTGTTTTTCAAAAAGTCAGAGGCAGCACGGTCCCGGAAAATGTTGTCGACGTTTGGTGGCCCTTGATGGCTGCGTCCCCCTGCGTGCATCGCCTGCTTGTTTCCACCTCGCCTCACTGACATCATCAAGCCATCACTTGGGATGAGACTTGTCATTCCACCCCTCCCGCAGGTTCCGCCAACTCCAGGAAAAACGCTACACATGACGCAGCCGATCAAGGACGAAGTTCAAACGCTGCTAAGCGGCCTCGTCACCCCCGATATCGTCGTAGCCAGCACCTCCGTTGCCGCCTTGCTAGGCGGCCAGTCGATCCGCGGCAGCGACGACCGCCACATAGAAGGCCGGTTGACCATCCCCGAATACCAGCGCCCTTACCGCTGGCAGATCAAACATCTGCAACGCCTACTGAACGATCTCACCGAATACTTCTCACCGCCTACCGGTGCAACACCGCCTGAGCACGACTTCTACCTGGGTAGCATCATCGTCCACCAATCGCGCCCGACAAGAATGCGCACCGACGTCTTGAACATCATAGATGGCCAGCAGCGCCTGATTACCCTGGCATTGCTGGCACATGTGCTGAAGCAACGAGATCTCGCCCAAGGCATCGAATTGGCCTCTCCAGAGTCCCAGACCCGCGCCCTGGGCAATCTGCGCTGGCTTGAGCAACAGCCGTTGCCATCGGTGGACTTCTCGCGGATGAACATCACCTTGGTCGTCACCCGCAGTGAAGATGACGCCTACCGCTTTTTCGAGACGCAGAACACCGGCGGGGTCCGACTGGACGGCCCAGCGATCCTCAAGGCACATCACTTGCGCGGGGTGTCGCGGCAAGAGCAGGACAAGCACGCGCGGCGCTGGGAGGCCTGGGGCAAGCTGGACGACACGATGGATGCGTTGATGAAGGCGCGTCACTGGCAACACCTGAAGTGGCGCAGTCTCTCGAGCCACCGCCAGCCACTGCAGATGCGTGAGGAGATCGTCGCGGAGTTGGCCGAGCGCACCGGGCAGGGCCTAGATATGGCGTATCGCACCGCGCGGGTCAGCCATTTTGGCCAGGGCCAGGCTTTGCAGGTGGACAGTGGATATGCGATGCGTCAGCCAATCAATGCCGGTACCAATGCCATTCACTACTTCGATTATTTCCATGAACTGCGTCGGACGGTATTGATCAGGCGTGATGACAACAGCCTTGCGTCTTTTCATCAGCTGTACGACGAGTTGGTGGTTAAGGCCAACGGAAGCGAATTTTTACGCAAGCTATTTGACTGTGCGGTGTTGCTGTATGTCAGCCAGTTTGGTCGACAAGGGCTGTTGGAGGCGGCGTGCTGGTTGTTCAGGGTGATTTTCTCGCCGCGGTTGAGCAATGAAAAGGCCGTGCGTGAAAGCACAGCGCAGAGCTTTGCCAAGCACAATCCGGTGTTGGACTGGATCGCCTACAGCTACACCCATGACGAGCTGATCGAAATCTTGCAGAGGTTCAGTTATTCCATTGCCGAGCGACTGGATGAGAATAGTGTGAAGTACCGGTTCGTGCGTACTGTGCAGGCGTACTTTTCGATGGGATCGAGCAAGCCGGGCGAAGCGCTTCAGACGGACTTTGATGGTGAACTCAAGCATGTCATCAACCGCATGCTCGAGAAACTCTCCTCCAGCCAGGAAGGTGTGCAATGAGTACCAGTGTCCGTTCCTATGTCCAGGCGCCAGCCTTGTTGTGCGCTGCAGAGATTACCCTGGTCGTCCCCAGCTACCAACGTCCTTATGTCTGGCCGAGCGAGGATGTTGTCGGTCTGTTGGAGCAGATCATGGTGGCCTGCGACACCGACGCGCCGCATTACTATATCGGCACGGTATTGACGTCCGCCGTCACCCCACGCGACTCAGGACACCCCCATACTCTCTATGAAGTGATCGACGGTCAGCAGCGCATGACCACCTTGATGCTGCTTGCCCTCGCGCTGACGGCGGTGGTGCCCGACAACGCCCTGGCGAAGTTCATCGTATGGAACAAGCAGCCCCGGCTGACCTTTGCCATTCGTGACGAAGTGCAGCGACTGTTTGCGGCGTGGGCCGGGCTTGATGCCGAGGAAAATACGGGCAGGGCCTCTGAGTCGGACGAAGCTTACATCAAGCACTTGTCCGCTGCCCGCAAGGCGCTTGCCGATCGGTTGGGCGCTTTGCGCAGCCAGCGGGGGGAGACGTATCTGGCCGAGGTGGCCGAGTACCTGTATGCGAAGGTGCGATGGGTGAACAACATCATGCCCCCGGGCATGGACCTGAACCGACTGTTTTCGACCATGAATAACAGCGGCGTGCAGTTGGAGCACAGTGACATTCTCAAGTCCCGTCTGCTGGCTGTGATCGAGACGCAGAAGCTGCGCTTCGATGCTATCTGGCAGTCCTGTGAGAACATGGAAGATTTCTTCGAGCGCAATCTGCGCAAGGTCTTTCCGGATGCGGATTGGAAACGCCTGAAACAGGATGACCTGGCCAGGCATTGTGTGACGACCTTCCCTCTCAAACGCGTCCCCGCCGGGGATGTGCAGGGTAAGACTATTGCACAGTTAGCCAAACTGTCAGTGGTCGAATCGGACGAGTCCAAAGCACGGCAAGAGCCCGTACGTTATTGTCGCCCGATTATCAGTTTTGGCCTCCTGCTGATGCACGCCTACCGCATCTATCTCAAGGAGCACAGCCAGGACGATGTCGAGGTGCGCCTGCATGACAGTCGGCTCAACGACTACTTTGCCGACTTCATCGCCCACGCCACCGAAAGACAGGCTAAGACCTTCATCGAATGCCTGTGGGCGGTGCGTTATCAGTTCGACCTGTGGGTAGTAAAATGGCTGCCGGAGGCTGACAGCCAGGTATGGAATCTGCGTCAAACCAGCGTCAGCCGAAGCCGCTCCGACAACGGCTGGCGGCTTGTCCGCACCCGGCTGGAAAGCAGCGACCTGAGCCAGTTGCAGAGTGTGCGAAACTTCACCGGCGAGCGAAGCGCGCAGTATTGGTTGACGCCGTTTCTCGGGGCGTTGGTGGCTGGCGAGGCAAAGACGCAAGCGCAGGTCGTGGCGCTGCTGGAGCGCATTGACAATCAACTGTCGCTGGCCGAAGACAGTCAGAAGGAAGCCAGTTTTGCGCTGTTGGCCGGTCACGACTTCGCCATGCGGGGCATCGACACAGTTATCGATGACTTGAACGAGCCCAACGGCACTCGCTTCGAACATTACTGGTTCCAGAAACTGGAATACATTCTCTGGCGAGAGCGCAGCCGCTTCGGTTTCTTTGACGCGTCCAAGCTGGCGGCCTACCGAATCACCTCGAAGAACTCTGTGGAGCATGTCCATCCCCAGCGGGAGGAGTTTGGCGTTGAGTTGGCTAAGGTTCACCTCGACAGCTTTGGCAACCTGGTGCTGCTGAGTCCTGGCGAAAACTCGTCCTATAGCAACCAGCGCGTCGGTAAGAAGCGAGAAGACTTCAAGGGCAAGCCCCGTTACGACTCGCTCAAACTTGCTCACATCTTCAGTGGCAAAGCCGAGATGGAATGGGATGCGCCTGCTATCAACCGGCACCAGGCGCAGATGTTAGTGCTGATCAAGGAGCACTATGACGCGACGGGGACCTAAAGACTGCGCCCGGTCCCACATGACCGAACGCATCACTGGGGAGGGACTGGGCGAAGTTCGTGATATAGACGACGTAATCTCACACTAAGCTTGCCACAGGGATGTCCGCTTCGGGCAGTTCTCTGCCTATCATGATTACGAAGCATGCTGGTCAACTCCGATGCAATCGGTGGTCAGATCGAAGCAAATGGGTGGTCAAGTGGAGTGCAGTATTCCAATTGGTATTCCAACTAAAAATAAAAACAGATATTAATGTTATAAATCAATATCTTACTGAGCGACTTCAAATTACCCCGGCCCAACTCTCAACGACGAAGCCCGCCAAGTGCGGGCTTCGTCGCACCTGCCCTTCGGAACCGCAACACCCTATTCCCTGACCAGAACGGCCATACCCATCCACAAGCGTCGTGCCCCCAAGGATCAGCCAACACAGGCCCGAAAAAATCCCGGAGATAGCCAAACCACAGCCATCCCTTTACCATCCCGCGGCTGGCTGGATGCCTCGCAGAGAAAACCGGTTGGCACATGGGATACTCAACCTGCACAAGGAAGGCGACAAAACATGAGCTTCATCGAAACAATTCAATCCAAGGAAGTCGATATCTACATATCGCTTTTCTTCACTATCCTCGGCCTGTTTCTGGGCGCCATTCTGGATCGATTCCTGAAAGGCAGCGCACCACAATCCGCCAATCAGCCAGGCCACTCTGTAAACCTGACCTTCAACACGGTGGTAAATCCGCCGCCGGGCGTGAACGCCGCCAGCACAAACCAAGATATGACCCCGGTCATCTGGATGATGATGGTGGTTGCCGGGCTCATTTATCTGTTTTTCAGGGTTGAAATACTCAACCTGCTTTCCTGGATCACGCTGTTCACTATTTCACTGTGGGCTGGAGGAGCGCTGCATAGCCTTTACCGGGGCTTCTTCGCGGGCAGTCAGTGGGTCGTTGCGCTGTTTTTTTCCTTGGCATTCTGCGTGGCCGCCACCTTCATCACCGACGAAGCCTTTACGCCTACTCTGGCGCCACAAAACTTTCAGTACAGCCAGCAGATCATCAATGAGCAGGGCCTGACGGGGATAAAAAAATATTTCGTCTTGCTAGACATGCACTGGTTTTTGCTGCACTTGGCAGGCGTAATGCTGTTCATCTACACCAGCCTTCGCATGATGCTTTTTTCAACCTACTTCATCGTTGCGGGTGCTCATGCCAATAATAATGGCACTCACGAACCATGGCTTTCCAGAAAAACCCGTAAGTACGCCAATCTGCGCAAAAACATCATCTTCATGCCGATCTTGCTGGTTCTCGCGTACCTGCTCGCCTCGGGTCTCGCTTTCGACTGGTTCATCCACACGATGCCAAATCAGGTCAATGCGTTGATGAATACGGTGCTGTATGGGCGCTGATATTTTCATGACGAGTTGAAGAAAAACTGTCGGGACGCCTATTAAACAGGCTGAAGCGAGATGATTTTTTCTTCACTGCGCCTAGCCCGGCCAGCCTGTAAGTCCGAATAGTCACGCCGAACCCAGTGGCTTCACCGCCACCGCAGCCTAACTAAAGCAAACCACTCTCCAGCAAAAACCCCTTAGACACCCGCTCAATCGACTCCCGCCCCACATCAACCCGCGAATTAAGCCCCGCAATCGTCTCATCATCCAGCTTGGAAGAAAGCGCATTCAGCAACTCCCCAACCTTCGGATTCGCCTCCAGTACGTCTGTACGAATAACCGGCGTCAACGCATAGCCAGGAAAGAACCCCTTATCATCCTTCAACACCAAAAACCCAAACGCCGGTATCCGCCCATCCGTCGACAGCACCAACGCCAAATCCACCTGACCATCCCTAAGCGCCTGATACGTCAGCCCACCATCCATCCGCACAATGTTCTTGCGCTCGAATTCAAACCCGTACTCCTCCTGCAGCGGACGCAGCCCATCGGGCCGGGAGAAGAATTCGGCATTCGATGCGAATTTGTAGGATTTTCCCGCTTCGATGTTTTTTGCCAGATCGCTGATCGAGACGACGCCATCCTTTTCGGCGTCCACTTTGCGCATGGCAAGTGCGTAGGTGTTGTTGGCCCTGGACGGGTTCAGCCAGGTGATGCCCTTTTGCGCATCCAGTTCGCTGATCCTTTTATAGGTTTCCTCAGCGCTGAGTTTGTCGGTGACTTTGTTGTAAGTAATCAGGGAGGTGCCGGTGTATTCCCAGTACACATCGACCTGGCCGTTCTCTTGCGCCGCGCGCAGTACCGATGAACCCAGGTCCGCGCGTTTATCGACCTTGTAGCCATTGGCGCGCAGTAGTTGTGCGGTCATTTCGGCGACCAATTGCTGCTCGGTAAATTTCTTGCCGCCGACGACAATTGCACTGTTGGCTGAAGCGTTGCCGACTACACCGGCAACAAGACTAAAACTGAAGATCAGACTGCCTAGCATTCGATAAATCATCGTGCACCTCATGTTATTGGTTTAGGTGGAGGGTGTTCAGATTCATTGGCGCCCGACCATTCTTAAGCCGCGAGAGACGGCAACATGTTGAATCAAGCCGCATCCCAGATCGACGGCAATCGCCAGGAGCGCGGTCGATACGGCGCCGGCCAGCATCATGCCGAAGTCATTCAAGTCGATCCCGGTGAAGATCAACTCACCCAGTCCGCCGCCACCGACCAGGAAGGCTAGCGGTGCGGTGCCGACGTTGATCGCCAGCGCCGTGCGGATGCCTGCGAAAATCACGTTCAGCGCGTTCGGAATTTCAACTTTCCACAGTGTCTCCCGTGCCGTCATGCCCATGGCTTCGGCCGCTTCGACCAAGTGCTGCGGCACCGCGCGCAGCCCTTCGTAGGTGTTGACCGCGACGGGGAGCAAGGTCGCGACGAACAATCCGATGATCGCCGCCCCGCTGCCAATGCCGATCAAGCTCATGGCCAATGCCAACAGTGCAAGTTTGGGGATCGCCTGCCCCACGTTCAGCACCTGCAGACTCGCCATGGCATAACGCTGGTTCGCCGGACGGCTCATCCAGACACCCAATGGAAGCGCAATGGCGATGGCCAACACCCCGCTGACTGCGACGATCTGCAAATGCTGGACTGTCAGGTAGCTGATGTCGCCCCAGTAGAACTGCAGCCCCTGCCAGAATCTGATGAGTAAGTCAGACATCGTCAGTTCACCGCCGGAGTGATGTTTTCAACCAGTCGCGCCAAGATGTCAGCCTGATGCACATAGCCAATAAAGCGGCCGTCGCTCTCGTTGCAAAGCGCCCAGTCCTGCCCGCGACCGAGAAGTTGCGAAAGCACTTGGCGCAGGTCGTCTCCGGGCTTGACGATCAAGTGCGAGTGCGCCGCGATGCCGCTGTTGCTGCCGACGACCTGCATGTGTTCGCGCGGCGCGATCTTGCTGACGACGTCCGCCGCGCGCAGCAGGCGCAAGCGTTTCATGATCCGATCGCCGCCCATGAAGTTCGCGACAAAGTCGCTATTGGGCCGGGCCAGCAGATCATCCGAGCTGCCGAATTGCTGGATTTTTCCGTTGTGGAACAGGGCGACGCAGTCGGCCATCTTCACCGCTTCATCGATGTCGTGACTGACGAACAACACGGTTTTGTTGACGAGGCGCTGGATGCGCATGAATTCGTCCTGAATCACTTCGCGATTGATCGGATCGATGGCGCCGAAGGGCTCGTCCATCAGCATCACCGGCGGATCCGCTGCCAGGGCACGGGCGACGCCTATGCGCTGCTGTTGCCCACCGGAAAGCTCACACGGATAGCGCTTGAGAAATTTCGCCGGATCCAGCGCGACCACTTCCAGCAACTCGGCTGCGCGCTTACGGCTTTTGCTTTTGTCCCAGCCCAACAGACTGGGGACGACGCAGATGTTTTCCTCAACGGTCATATTCGGGAACAGACCGACTTGTTGAATCACATAGCCGATGGAACGTTTGAGGGTGACGCTGTCCAGTTCGGATGTGTCGCGACCATTGATTCTGATTGTGCCGGACGTGGGCGTGATCAGTCGGTTGATCATTTTCAGCGTCGTGGTTTTGCCACAGCCCGACGGTCCGAGCAGTACGCAGATTTGCCCTTCTTCGACATTGAACGAGACATCCTCTACCGCCGTGACAGCGCCGAATTGCTTGTTCAGGTTTTCGATCTGGATCACGTCGTCGCTTCCTTCATTCGGCCGGTGGCCAGTTTGTTTTTATTCAAGCCGTTTGGTGTCAGCAGGCGCTGCAAGCCATACAACGCATAATCGGCCGCAACGGCGATGACACTGATGACGATCGCACCGGCCAAAAGCTGTCGCGTGTCCGATTGCGCAATGCCACGAATGATCAAGCTGCCCAAGCCACCGGCGCCGATGTAAGCCGCAATGGCAGCGATGCCGATGTTGATGACGGTGGCCATCCTCACGCCGGCCATGATCAGCGGCACCGCAATCGGCAACTCAACCTTACGCAGTCTCTGCCCGGTCGACATGCCCATGCCGATTGCGGCTTCACGCAAGGCCGGATCGATGTTGGCGATCGCAGTGGTGGTGTTGCGGATGATCGGCAACTGGGCGTAGAGAAACAGCGCAATGACCGCCGGCACCACGCCGATCCCGTAGCCGATCTGCGACAGCGCTGGAATCATCAACCCGAAGAGCGCGGCGGAGGGAATGGTCATCAGAACGGCGGCGAAGGCCAGGACCCACCGGCGTGTTCTGGGGTGCTGGGAGATGGCGATTCCCACAGGCACGCCGGTCAGAATTGCCAGCCCCACCGCTATCGCCACGATGAGCAGGTGCTGGCCGAGTAGCAGACCGATCAGCCCAGCGTTTTCCAGAATGAAACTCAATGTTTCCATGAGGGTTGTGCCTTCTGTACGTCATTGTTGTTTTTATCGGTCGAACATCTGGATTGAGCGCCGTGTCTGGACGGAACAGTACCGCGCCCGTGCAAGCACTCTGAGCTTGGAGTTCGACGATTTCTATCAAAAAATCGACGTGACGCAACCAGCTCGCATGAAGTGCAGCGCTTTGGATAGATGGCAGATGGCTGTATGCGCGGTCGTCAAATGAAGAGACTCGCCAGAGTTCTTCGCTTGGCGGGCGGAGTCATTAGCTAGCTATGGGATCTTGCGGAGTGACGTGGTTCGGTGGATGCACCGTGCAACGAAATCAGGAATGAGCATCATCAAATTTCCGCCGCTCTTCTCCGGGCGTACAGCCCCAGACACGGCGGTAAGCAGCACCCAGATGTGATGCCGAAACGAACCCACAGCTGTAGGCAATCGACGCAATGGGCTGGGTACTTTCACGCAGCAACCGGCGTGCTTCGTTCAACCGCAGCTCCAGATAGAATTTTTTTGGCGTCATGCCGAAATGCTGGTGCCACAGACGCTCAAGTTGCCGATGGGACAGATTGCATCGGTCGGCGATGTCTTCGATGCCGACGGTGTTCTCCAGATTGTTCTCCATGAACGCGATGGCGGCGGTCAGCCGGCGATCATGAATGCCGAAACGCCACTGGATCGACATTCGCTGATGCTCTTCCGGTGCGCGTATCCGGGCGTGCAGAAACTGTTCGGCAACACTTGCCGCGAGCGGATTACCGAAATCGAGCGCGATCTGCGCCAGCATGAGGTCGATGGCCGCCGTGCCCCCGGCACACGTCCAGCGGTTGTCATGGTTGACGTAGAGCTCCCGGGTGACTTCGATCGTAGGGAATTCTTCCGAAAACTGGCTGATGGATTCCCAATGCAACGTACAGCGCTTGCCCTCCAATAACCCAGCGCGGGCGAGGATGAACGTGCCGGTGCTGAGTGCGCCGACGGTGATCCCGCGCGATGCGGCGCGTTGCAGGAAACGCAGCATTTTCGGTGGTTTCTGATGCTCGGTGTCCAGGCTCGCCAGGACAAACACGCGATCCAGTTCCGGCGCCTGATCAACCGGCACGGTATTGATTTCAATATCGCTGCTGGAGCTGACCGGTCCGCCTGATTCAGTCAGCAGGGTCCACTCATAAAGCGTTTTGCCGGACAGCCGATTGGCCGCACGCAACGGCTCGCTGGCACCCGCCAATGCCATCATGGAGAACTGCGGAAGAATGAGCAGCCCGATTCGCTTGGTCGTACAGTTATTCACAGACGTCGCTGAATCGATGGGGGCTGTCATCGCCAGATCCTTTCGTGGGGGCCAGCCGTCCGAGCGAACGGCTTTCGACCCGCATGTTAGGGGCTGGGCACGCATTCAGCCATACAGGAACAAGCCCCGCAAGGCTGGGGGAATCGCTGCGAGACTTCGATATTCGAGGTCTCGCAGGAGAGTGGCGAGCGGATCAGCCCCGTGCGCGGATGGCTTCGTCGATGCTCTGGATCATTGATTTGAACACCGGGTTGTCAGCCTGATTCTGCTGACCATGTTGCATCTTCGAAATGATCAACGCATGCGCGCCGGCATCGCCCGGGTAGTTTTGATGCAGACGCACGGACTCCGATGGCATGTGCAAGGTGTTGTCGGCCCCATGAATGATCAGCGCCGGCGGGAAGCCTGTTGCACCTTCGATGGATTGCTCGGGGTCATATTGCACATAGGACTTATAGGACTTCGCCGTCACGTGAGTGCAACCCGGCCAACGGTCCGCGCCGCCCGCGTCGGTGTAGCCGCCCAGTTGCTGGTCCACATAGGCTTGGGTTTCAGGATCCAGCGGGTAGTAACCGAGTCGGGTCTCATCGGTGCCGGTGTCGAACGGCGGAATCGGCGCATCATCGGCGAGTTGCGCAATGGCCGCATCGGCCGCCCGCGGATCTGCGCGCAAGGCCTGCAATTTACGGATGTTGGTGTAGCTCATCGGCACCCAAAAACGGATCTGCTCAGCACCGGCTGCGGCGAGCTCTGCCACCGCTCCAAGGCTGGCCACCGAGCCCATCGCCCACGACGCGACTACTGGCATTTCACCGAAATTCTCACGTGCCCATGCAACGGCCCCCAGCACTTCATCCTTCTGGTCTTCAAGAATGACGTTGGTGATGACCTTGTCGCCTGACTCGATGGTGTTACGGATGTGTTTGTTGGAAAAAAATCCCGCCACGTCATAGGTCATGACGCGATACCCCTGGGCCGCCAAGGCGCGACCGAACAGCTGGCCGTACATCGTGACCCCGCCGGTGAAGCCGGAGTTGAAAATTACCGGCGGCAGTTCTTGCGACGCAGCGTCGCGTTGTTCCGGCTGAAATACCGTGCCTTTGAGGTTGAGTGTTTCATCGCCGTACTTGACGCTGAAGTTGATGTCTCTTGTTGTAATGTTCGTCATTGCTGGTGATCTCGAAGGGAGAGTGTGGGCGTAGATCAACTTGCCAACTGGCCGACTGCTCCTCGCAGAAGTTGGCCAACAGGGATTTGGGTTGCTTTGGAAACATGCGTCGCAACGGCATCAACAAAGTTGAACGCCTTGTTCGGATCGAACAGCTCGGAATACTTGACTCCCTCGTTGTCCGTTCCGACATGAGGGGCATCGGTTGCTTCCAGTAGGATCTTGTCCGCGCCAACGGCGCGGACAATTTGCGTCACGAAACGAGCGGTTTCTTCGGGATGGCTACTCGTGCGATAGCCGGGCCCCTTGAACCAGACATTGCCGCGTGCCTTGGCCTCAGCAAGCAGCGCGACCCAGGCAGGCTCGGTGATGCCCCGCTCACGGTGACAAGTACCCAGGTGATCGATGATGGCCCGCACATCGCGAGGGATCTGGCGCAGTACGCGCAAATTCGTCTCGGCTTCTTTTGCGTAAATGTGCAGATGCTGGTGCGGTTGCAGGCGTTGATAAAACGCCAGCCATTGCTTATCGCTGAACCGGGTGTAAGAAATGGTTTGCGGTCGTGCATCGTGCAAAACGATGCGGGCGCCAATCACTTGTGGGTGCGAAAGACGCTCTTGTGTGGCGTAAGCCGGTTCCGCCTTGATCGTCCCCACTAACCTCACGGTGCCGTAACGCTGAGGGTTGGCCGCCTGAAGATTCTGAAGTTCGTCAAACGAGGCAAATACGTTTTCCGAGTCCGGCAGAATACTCAGATGGACGTTATTGATTAGCGTCGGAGCAATACCGGCATCAATCAAGTTATCCAGATAAGCCGTCAGCGAGTGCGGTTCCGGTAATGTATAGGGCAGCGAACCTGCAACGCGGCGCAGGTCCTGCGAAGTAAAAAAATGAACGTGACTGTCTGTTCTTTCAATCAACCGCAGCATGATTTTTGTTTCCTGCATTTGTGCGAAAACAATAATCGTCGTCTGTCTTTCGTCGCTCCCGCCAATCCGACGTGTAGTATCAAAATCTCGCCATGCGCGATTTTGTGAGCAAAGATGTTTTGGAGAACACCGCTTGGATTTACGGGAGTGAACGCCGGGGGATGGCGAAAAAATGATTGGGTTCGCGCCTGATTTCCTTGCCGATCCCGCCCCTCAAATCGAGATGAATTTTTCTTCACCGCCCCCTGCCCCGCGAACCGGTAAAGTCCTCCTGCTCATTCAAGAAACTACGGTTCGCCCGCGCTCCTAGCGGGCTTTTTTTCGCCCTTTATTTCCCACACCTTGCCGCCCCCCACCATTTGCGCGACTCTGCCAGCATCCCCCCTCGCCAAGGATCGCTCGATGCCGCTGTTATCCCTGCCCTGCCCGCGCCTGACACTGGCCATCCTCTCCCCCGATCAAGCCGAGCTGGAAACCGCTTTCTACCAACGCAACCTGCGCCACCTCGCCCCTTGGTCCCCCATCCGCACCACCGACTACTTCTCCACCGCCAACATTCGCCGTCGCCTCGAGATCCAGGCCAGTGCCTTTGAGGCCGGCCTAGCCATGCATTTCGCGCTGCTGACTCCGGACGGCCAACAAATGATCGGCGCCTGCAATTTCAGCGGGATTATTCGCGGGGCGTTTCAGGCGTGTTATTTGGGGTATCACATCGATGAGGCCCATCAGGGCCAGCGTTTGATGCAGGAGGCGCTGGAGGCCGGGATCGGTTACATGTTCGATACGCAGAACCTGCACCGGATCATGGCCAATTACATTCCTGGCAATGAGCGCAGTGCGCGGTTGCTTGAGCGCCTGGGCTTTGAGCGCGAGGGTTACGCAAAGGATTATCTGAACATTGCCGGGCGCTGGCAGGACCATGTGCTGACGGCGCTGGTCAATCCCGGTTTCGAGGCGCCGGATCAGCGTTGGTCGCGGCGCCTTGGCTGACCTTCAACCCACGTTTTTCTGAACGCGTTCAGAGCAAGACTTCAGGCTGAGCGCTAAAGACTTTCTGTGTGCGTTTGCCCACTACCGGCAGTTCCAACCGCGTGCGTCCGTAGAAGGCCAACGCCGTCAGCAAACAGGTCAGCCATACGAAGATTCCCGCCCAGAACGTGTGGGACATGTAGTGCCAGCCCTGCAGGACGCGGGTGGTGCCGTAGATCAAACCCAGCAGCAGCGAGCCCCACAGGATTGCGCTGGAAAAACGCCATTGATACCGGCGCGCCACGAAGTACAGCGCCAGCATGGTGAAACCGCCCGACGCATGGCCGCCCGGCCAGCAGCGGCCACTCCCGGCTTCATGGAACAGTTGGAAGTTGCTGTACCACTCGATGTGAGGCATTTTCCCGCCGTACAACGTGGTTTCGATCGGGCAGTAAACGCTGGTGTGGGATTTAAGGAAGTGGATCACGCCCGTGCAGAGCGCGAACGCGACCACGACAAAGAAAAAATCCCTACGGTGATTTGCGGTAAAGCGCAGCACGGGCGCGACTTTATTGCGTTCCAGAAAGGCGCCAAGTCGCGGGCGTTTGTGCGGATTGATCAGTGGCCAGACCAGCGACAGCATCGCGCCCATCAAGGCGATTTCTGCCGTCCAGTTCGGAATGATCCGCGCCCACTTGTGGGTCAGTTTTTCGAAAAAATGGATTTTATCGATCGGGAAGGTTTGCGTGAGCGGGTCGAACAGTAAATTGCTGAAGGCGATGTCGATTCGGGTCATGTCGAACATCAGAAACACGACGGCCGCACAGACCAACGGAATGCCGACGTTATACGCGTAGAAACGGGATTTCATTGGGTAGTTACCGTGCGCCAGTCGGAGGCTTCGATGAAGCCGAGCATCTTCGGAGTCGCCGGGTTGGCAGCGGAGACAAACAATGACGAGCCGTAGCCCATGTTCGAGGCCGGCGCCTTGAGGTCTTTCTCGATCTGCGCCATGCACTCGCTGTGGGTCACCAGAATCAGGTTGCGCCCGGGGATCTTGTGCGCCAGCGCATCCTGCAGCATGCGACCTCTGCAGTTGATCAGCCAGTCGTCGCCACTGGCGGCGTGGTTGAACATGTAACCGGCCGTCTGCACCGTGCGCATTGACGGGCTGTTATAGATGTCAGCGTTGGCCAGGCCCAGTTGCTCGAACCGGGCGCCGACTGCCACCGCGACACTGCGCGAGCGGTCGGTGATGCCGTCATTGCTCCTCAGGCACGCAGCTTTGGAGTGATCGCAACGCTCGACGTGGCGCACCAGCACAATCATCTCGCCTTTGGCCCACCCTGTTGCCAAAGCCTGCGCACCCGCAATATTACCGTGGGCCAGGTCCGGCACTGCGTTGGGCGCCAGCAACCACAGGGTCAGCGGGATGACCAGTATTGATGCCGCCAGCACCACCCATGTATCGCGCAAACGCGCCAGACCGCTCAGGTCGATCGAGCGTTTGATGCCAAACAGACTCAGTCTCAATTCCACAAAAAACGCCTCGCCGCTTTGCATTGCAGGTCATTCGATGCGGCGAAGGTACGCAGACGCGCGTGGTCAGCCAGTGAAAGCCATGTGAAAAAGTTCTTGGGATGGGCTGCTATGAACGCCATCCGACAAAAACCTTTCAGCTCTCGGATTTGCGGCCGATACAGACCTGCTAACACCCCTGCTGGCTCAAAAGAACAACAATCTTCCAGCCTAACCGACGACAAGAAACCCAACGTTTCTGGAGGATTTGCATGAATAGCTGGTTCGGTAACATCAGCGTGAACATGAAACTCGGCCTGGGCTTCGGCCTGGTTCTGGCCCTGACCTGCATCCTGGCGCTGACCGGCTGGACCAGCCTCGGTGGCCTGATCGACCGCAGCAACTGGATGAGCGACATCACTCAGCTCAACTCCGGGCTGACCAAACTGCGCGTAGTGCGTCTGCAGTATATGCTGACCAACGGCGATGAAACCGCCGCGCAAAACGTGCAGACCACCCTTGAAGGCTTCGCTGCTCAGCAGCAGGCGCTGATCAGCAAATTCAAGAGTCCGGAAAACGTCAAACTGCTCAAGCAGCAGGCGGCGACCATCGCTGAATACCAGACCTCGCTGAACAAAATGCGCAACGCCTATCGCACCGGCAACAGCGCGCGCGACACCATGAGTGCCAACGCCCAGACCGCGTACAACCTGATCGAATCGATCAGCCAGCGTGTGCAACAGATGGAGTTGAGCGATCAGCGCTTCGAGCAGTTCCAGGCCGTCACTGCGGCGAAGGAAGCGTTCATCCTCGCGCGCTATGAAGTGCGTGGTTACACCGCGACCAGCAATGCCGACACCGAACAGAAAGCCGTCGGCCAGATCGACGCGGCCATCGCCAGCCTCAAACCGCTGAATGCGCAATTTGCCGCGACTCAACAAGACGCGTTGCGCCAATTGGAAACCGCGCTGACCAGCTATCGCAGCGCGTTGATGGCGTACAAGAACGCCAACACCGAGGCCGTGCAGGCGCGTAAGGAAATGACCGATCAGGGCACGACTATCGTCGCCCTGAGCGAGCAGTTGTATCAGATTCAACTTGACCGTCGTGATGCCGAAAGCGCCCAGGCGCGCACCTTTCAGTTGATCAGCACGTTGCTGGCGCTGCTGGTGGGCATCATTGCTGCCGTGATCATCACCCGTCAGATCACCCGTCCGTTGCGCGAAACCCTGGCCGTGGTCGAACGCATCGCCAGCGGCGACCTGACCCAGAACGTCACCGTCACCCGTCGTGACGAACTGGGTGTGTTGCAGCAAGGCATCGCGCGCATGGGCGTGACCCTGCGTGGCTTGATCAGCGGTATTCGCGATGGCGTCACTCAGATTGCCAGCGCCGCCGAAGAGCTGTCGGCCGTGACCGAGCAGACCAGTGCTGGCGTGAACAGCCAGAAGATCGAGACCGATCAGGTCGCCACCGCCATGCACGAGATGACTGCCACTGTGCAGGAAGTCGCGCGCAACGCCGAAGAAGCCTCGCAAGCCGCCGCTGCTGCGGATGGCGAAGCCCGTGAAGGCGACAAGGTAGTGAACGAGGCCATCGCGCAGATCGAGCGTCTGGCCAGCGAAGTGGTGCGTTCGACCGAAGCGATGAGCGTGCTGCAACAGGAAAGCGACAAGATCGGCAGCGTCATGGACGTGATCAAGGCAGTTGCCGAACAGACCAACCTGCTCGCGCTCAACGCCGCGATTGAAGCGGCGCGTGCCGGTGAAGCCGGTCGTGGTTTTGCCGTAGTGGCTGACGAAGTTCGTGGCCTGGCCCAGCGTACGCAGAAATCCACCGAGGAAATCGAAGGTCTGGTCGCCGGTCTGCAGAACGGCACCCAGCAAGTTTCGGCGGTGATGAACAACAGCCGCGCGCTGACCGACAGCAGCGTCGCCCTGACGCGCAAGGCTGGCGTATCGCTGGAAAACATCACCCGCACGGTGTCGAATATCCAGTCGATGAACCAGCAAATTGCCGCCGCTGCCGAACAGCAGAGCGCCGTGGCCGAAGAGATCAGCCGCAGCATCATCAACGTACGCGACGTGTCCGAGCAGACCGCAGCGGCGAGTGACGAGACTGCTGCGTCGAGTGTTGAACTGGCGCGCCTGGGTGGTCAGTTGCAGCAGATGGTCAGCCACTTCCGCGTTTGATGTTCGTCTTGCGCTGAGGCTGAAAAACAATCGCGAGCAGGCTCACTCCTACAGGGTCCAGGTCGAACACAACATGTGTGAACACCTCGAAACCCTTGTAGGAGTGAGCCTGCTCGCGATGGCGGTGGGTCAATTAAATAAACGTTGGCTGACACTCCGCCTTCGCGAGCAAGCCCGCTCCCACACTGGGTTTTGGTGGTACCCCCCGATTTTTGATCAACCCGCAAATACCTGTGGGAGCGGGCTTGCTCGCGAAGGCGGTGGGTCAGGAAAAACATTGCTGACTGATACTGCGCCTTCGCGAGCAGGCTCGCTCCCACAGGGGTCTAGGGTGCCAGTGCTATTCGGGATATCCGGTGATTTTGCGAATACTTTGGTACAGCGGTTTGAGCTGTCGATACATGCGCAGATAGACGTCTTTGTACAGTTGCTCGTAAATCCTCTGCGCCTCGGGTTGTGGATTGAAGACCGCACCGACGCGAGTCATCGCCGCAATGGCCGTGGAAAAATCCTTGTGCAGCCCCAACCCCACCGCACAGCAAATCGCCGAACCTAACCCAGACGCTTCGTAGACATGCGGCCGCTCTGCCGGCAGGCCGAAAATATTGGCGGTCAACTGCATCGCGGCGTCACTTTGTGAGCCACCGCCAGCCACGCGCAGTCGCTTGATCGAGACCTTCGAACGCCGCTCGATATTTTCCATGCCCTGACGCAACGCATACGCCAAGCCTTCAAGAATCGCCCGATAGATATGCGCGCGGGTGTGCACGTCGCCGAAGCCGATCATCGCGCCTTTGGCTTCCACGCCCGGCTCGCGGATGCCTGGTGACCAGTAGGGTTGCAGCATCAAACCCATCGAGCCCGGCGGCACGGCGTCGACCAGTGCGTCGAACAGTTGCTCCGGCTCGATGCCCTGCTCTTTCGCCTGCTGCATTTCGCGCAGGCCGAATTCATTTTTAAACCAACTGACCATCCAATAACCGCGATAGATCATCACTTCGCAGTTGTACTGATCCGGCACGGCCGAGGGGTATGGCGGGATCAGCGGGACGATTTCCAGGTAGCGTGAGCGGGTGCTGGTGATGGTCGCGGTGGTGCCGTAGGACAGGCACACGGTGCTCGCATCGACCACGCCGGAACCGATCACTTCGCAGGCCTTGTCCGCGCCTGCGGCAATTAACGGAAGGCCTTCGGGAATACCCGTGTGGCGGGCGGCTTCGGCCGTGATGTGGCCGAGGGTTTCGCCGGGTTTGTGCAGGGTCGGTAACTGCTCGGGGCGAACCGCCAACGCCTGCCATTTCCAGTCAGTCGGCGCGGCCCATTTCAGCCGTTTGAAATCGAATGGCAGATAGCCTACGCAGCAGCCGACCGAATCAACGAAGCGCTCGCACAGGCGATGGGTAAGAAAACCCGAGAGCAGCAAAAACTTGTCGGTCGCCGCCCACACTTCAGGCTGATGGCGGGCGATCCAGTTGGCTTCGGCCTGGGCGCGAAAATAATCCACCGTCGCGTTGGCGCCGACCAGTTTGAACAGCCATCCCCACGGCCCTTTGATGCCGCCCTCGACTTCAGTCTGGCGTTGATCGAGCCAGACAATTGCCGGGCGCAGCGGTTCGCCCCCGGCATCGACATTGATCACGGTGCCGCGCTGGGTGGTGAGGGACACGCCGGCAATCTGTCCACGGTCGATGCCGGTCTGCTGCCAAAGTTGCTGACAGGCCTCGCCGAGTTTCGCCCAGTAATACTCCGGATCCTGCTCGGCCCAACCGGGCTGGGTCGAGTAATACGCCTGCAGATCGACTTTGCCTTTGCCGAGCAGGTTGCCCTGCAGATCGAAGAGCAACGCCCGCACGCTCTGGGTGCCGTTGTCGATGGCCAGCAGGTATTTCTTATTTGCGACGTCCGTCATGGCGTGGTCTCCGGTAACCCGTGATCGCGCAACCACAGCAAACGATAACGCTGAATTTCCGCTTGCCAGCGCTCATCGTCCCAGCCCAATCGTGACTGGCAGAGCGTGCGAATCGCGGGGAAATAATCCTCGCCACCGCGCGGCAGCAACAGGCCCAACCGGGTCCGCCGCAGCAGCAAGTCATCCAGATGCACAACCATTTCCGCCTCACAGGCAAACGCCAGTTCTGCCCACAACGTATCGGTGACGCCGACCGTTTCCTGACCGATTTCGGCGAGCAGTTGCGCCAGCCTCGGCAGGTCCCGGCCATGACGCCCGGCCAACCGTCGCCATTGACTCGTACTCAGCCCCGGAATTGTCAGCGGCTGCACAGCGGCGAACACCGGCGCGCCGTCATCGACAAAGGAACGCCCAAGCATCGCCGCGCAAGCCGTGAGCACTTCGATCGCTTGCGGGCGAAACGTAGTCAGTTTTCCACCGGCCAAAGTCACGCAACCCGGCTCCTGCCACAGCACATGTTCGCGGGTTTCGTTTGAGGGTTTGTCCTGATGCGCACCTGCTGCACGACCGACCACCGGACGCACGCCCGACCAGGTCGACAGCACGTCGCCGACGCCCACTTCTGCACCTGGAAATTGCTGCCGGCACGCGGCAAGCAGATAGTCGAGTTCTTCACTGGAAATGCGCGCGCTCTGGTCCAGATCTTCGCGGTGATCGAGGTCCGTGGTGCCGACCACGGTCGCGCCTTCCCACGGAAAAACAAACACCGGCCGCCGGTCGCGCTCATGCAAAAACGTGAACGCCTGCGCCACCGGAAGACGCCAACCGGGCAGCAACAAATGACTGCCACGCAACGGTCGCAATTGCCGTGGTGCCTCGGTTGGCCGCAAGCGCTCAGCCCACGCGCCGGTAGCCACGGCCAGCACGCCAGAGCGCAATTGCAGCGTCGCGCCGCCCTCGCCATCTTCGACCTGAACCCCACTCACTCGCCCGCCGTCACGCAGCAGTTGTGTGGCCCGCACACCACTGACAATCACCGCGCCATCGGCCCTAGCCTCGCGCAATACGCGCATCACCAGCCGCGCATCATCGGTCAGTGCATCGACAAAACAGCTACCGCCCAGCAGGCCATTTTCCTTCACCCCCGGAGCGAGAAAACGCAGTTGCTGTGCGTCATGAAACCGATGGTTGCGCCGCCCCGCCAGCGCGTCGTACACCGAGAGCAAGCCGCCCATGACGCGCGGCCCGGGAAAACCGCCGCGATAGTGCGGCATCATGAAGCTCATCGGCTCGACCAGCCCCGGCGCTTCGTCGAGCAGGCGCTGACGCTCGCGCACCGAATCGCGGGTCAGCCGCCACTGGCCCTTGGCAATGTAACGCAAACCGCCGTGGACCATTTTCGATGATCGGCTGGAGGTGCCCCAGGCGAAATCGCGCTGCTCCAGCAGCAGACAGCGCCAGCCCCGGCGCGCGGCTTCGCGGACGATTCCGGCGCCGCTGATGCCGCCGCCGATCACGATCAGGTCCCAGATATCATCCGCCAAGGTCGGCAGAATCTGCTCGCGCCACTGCGCATTCCAGTTCGCCGTCATGGCCGCGACTCTGGCAATAACGTGCCCGGATTGAGGCGCCCCTCCGGGTCGAAATGTTCGCTCAGCGCCTGCAACGTCTGCATCGCCAGCGGGCCTTTTTCGCGCAGCAGATACGGTGCGTGATCCTTGCCGACGCCATGCTGATGGCTGATGGTGCCGTGGTTGTCGACGATGGTCTGGCTGGCCGCGTGTTTGAGCACCCGCCAGCGCGCCAGCGTAGCGGCATAGTCCGCTGCCGGGCGAAACACGTAGGTGGTGTAAATGCTCGAGCCCTCACCGTAAACGTGCGAGAGATGAGTGAACACATGCACCCTTTCGCCCTCGGCGGCCAGGGCGTCGCGCAGGCTGTTTTCGATGAGGCTGAGCAAGTGATCGACGTTGCTCCAGTCGGTGGCGGTTTCGAGGGTGTCGACCACGTAACCGGCGTTCCACAGGTTCTCGCGCAGGTAGGGAAAACGGAAGCGATTCTGCGCCCATTTCTTGCCGAGCAGCGTGCCGGTGAACACGCCGCCGAACGCTTTCAGATGCTGGCGCGCCTGTTTCAGCGACAGTGCGTTTTGCTGGCGATTGCCGGTCACGCCAAAGGTCAGCAGGCATTTGCCGTCACCGGCGCCGCGCAGCTTGAGGTACTTTTCCAGCCAGCCGATCTGTTGCGGATGGCCGGCCAGCGCCAGTTGCGTTTCGGTTTCCACTGCGTTGGACAGGCGCAGCATCGACAGCGGCACGCGCGCCTGCGCCAGTTGCCGGATCGCTCGCAGCGCCTGCGCCCAGTCGGGCAGGAAGACACCGTAGAAACGTTCGTCCGCCGGCAACGCGCTGACCCGCACTTTGACTTCGGAAATGATCCCGAAACGGCCTTCGCAACCGAGCACCACCTCACGCAGATCGGGACCTGCCGCCGACGCCGGGAACGTTGCAATCTGCAGAGGCCCGGCGAAGGTTTCCAGAGTGCCACCGGCAAACAACTGCTCGATCCGCCCATAGCGCAACGACTGCTGACCGCTGGAACGACTGGCCACCCAACCGCCCAGCGTCGACAGCTCCCACGACTGCGGGAAATGCCCGAGCGTGTAGCCGCGTGCGCGCAACTGGCTTTCCACTTGCGGCCCGGTCGCGCCGGGGCCGAACGTCGCCAGCAGGCTCTGTTCGTCGAGGTCGGTCAGGCGATTCATTCGCGCCAGCGACACCGTCAGCACCGGGCGCGTGGAGTTCGGCGGGTTGATGTGCCCGGCCACCGACGTGCCGCCGCCGTAGGGAATCAGGCAGAGGTCCTGATCATGAGCGAGCGCCAGCAATTGGCGGATCTGTTCGGCGGTTTCGGGAAAGGCCACGGCATCGGGATAAGTGCCCAGCGCGCCTTCGCGCAACGCCAGCCAGTCCGGCAGGCTCTGGCCGCGCGCGTGCAGCAGGCGATCGTGGGGATCGACGCTGTACAGACGATGTGGCACCAGGCGCGAGGTCGGCACTTGCGCCAATGCCGCTTCCAGTGCGGCATCGGGCAACGCGCGGCCAGCGCCCAAGCGTTCATGGAGAAATGTCGTGCCCTGGGCCGGCATTTCGACCACCGTGCCTGCCTCTCCCCAGCCGTTCCAGCGTCGCATGCGTGTGTCCTTTTCTGCCGTTGGATCAAGCCTCCATACTAGTCAGCGCTGGGAAGGTGTCACGGTCGCTTCCGGCCAGATCCTGTAGCGAATGGCGCCAAACATCAGGCCATTTACTTTCGCCGCGCAATCCACTTACCTTGCGGCATTCATTTGCTCACACGCCGTCGATCAAAGGACCGCGAACATGCCATCGCTCGGCTTCACCTCCGTTCCGCCGCTGCTCAAATACCTGCGCCACGCCGAACAGTTGGGCATGGCCATCGAGCCTGCGTTGGCGGCGGCCGGGCTGGACTCGCAGCAATTGAACGACAACACCTTGCGTCTGCCGGGCGAGGCTCACGAGCGCTTGCTGGATTATTTCTGCGAGCACTCGGGCGATGGGTTGTTCGGGCTGCATGCGGCAAGTTTCGTCCTGCCCAACTCCTGGAGCGTGCTCGGGTACATCACCATGAATTGCGCGACGTTGGGCGATGCGATGAGCCGGATCATGCCGTTCGAAAAACTGGTCGGCGACATGGGCATCAGCCGCGCCGAGGTGCAAGGCGATCACGTGCATCTGATCTGGACCTGCCGTTACGAGCGACCACGGATTCGTCGGCACTTGGTGGAAAACGTGCTCGGTTCGTGGCTGCACTACGCGCGCTGGATCGCCGACACGCAGCTGTCGCCGGACTGCGTATGGCTGGAGCATTCGCGACCGAATGAGGTGACGCTGGCCGAGTACGAGGCGTTTTTCGGTTGCCCGGTGTTGTTCGATCAGGCGTATTCGGCGCTGGTGGTGCCGCTGGCTTATTTGCAGCTGCCGCTGCGCCAGGCCGATGCGCAATTGCTGCGAACGCTGGAAGAACACGCGATGGGTTTGCTGGCGACGCTGGAAGATGCACCGCTTGGAGAGCAAGTGAAAAACATTTTGCGCGGACTGCTCAAGGAAGGTCTGCCGCGCAAGGAGCAAGTGGCCGAACAGCTTTGCGTTTCGGTGCGCACGTTGCAGCGGCAATTGCAGCAGGTCGGGACGTCGTATCAGCAGATTCTCGATGAGCTGCGACAGGAGCTGGCGGAGCACTATTTGCTCAACAGCACGTTGCCGGTTCAGGACATTGCGCAGTATCTGGGGTTTACCGAACCGCGCTCGTTTCATCGCACGTTCAAGAGCTGGCGCGGGATGCCGCCGGGGGAGTTTCGGCTGCGGAATCGGCGGTGAATGTGCGGGCCCTATCGCGAGCAGGCTCACTCCTACAAGGTTTTGCGGCGTACGCAAAATTCGCGTTCACCGAGATCAACTGTAGGAGTGAGCCTGCTCGCGATGAGGCCAGCCGCTACACCGTTTAAACAAGCTTTGCCACATCCGTTTAAACCGCACCGGCATTCCGCGAAACCACCCACAATTCCTTGCGCCGCTGCCCACGCCTGCGCCAGAATCCGCCGGCTTGTGCGCCTCAAACCTCACCGCTACTGTGATTGCGTCACTGCCATCAGTGATCGGGTTTAGTAGCCCGGAATATTTGGGGTGCATAGCTCATCAGACAGTCAGGTCTCGCCTGAACTTTATGGTGGCTGTGCGCAGGGCGCCTTCGGGCGCGCCGGTTTCCCAGATCCCCGGTCTACTAACCTGCGCACAGCTGCCTCCATTTCCTTTAGTAGGGAAGCGGTGGCCAGCCAAAATGAGGATCTGGATATGTTCAAAGTAACCCCAAACCCGCCAACCACCGACCCGGCATCCCCCTACGAATCCCCCGACTCAAAGAAATTCCACGAAGCCGCCGACCGCGCCCTCGACCATTACCTCGGCACGTCCAGCGCTGAATTCATGGCTCCAGCCTACACACCCAATACGCTGTACATGGCCAATCCCGAGGCCGACAACGAATCGCTGCTGGCCGACGCCTGCGAAACGCTGGGGTCAGCGACGGTGATGCTCAACAATCAGGCAGGGCTGGTGGACGGCTCGCAGCGCAAGACGTTGCAGGGCATTGCGCAGATTGTGATGGTCGCGGAGATGGCGGTGAATCGGGTGTTGGATCGGTTGGTGCCGACGGAATGAGGTGACGGCCCGCAAGCGATTTCGATGGAGGGCTTGCGGGCTGTTTTTGCGCGGTAAGCGAACTACCGGGCGTTCAGGTCAAAGACTGATCGCATTGGTAAACACCAACCGATTGCCAAACGGATCAGCAATGGTCATGTCCTGGCTGCCCCACGGCATCGCCTGAATCTGCGGGTGCGAAAACGTGTAGTTCTTGGCGATCAGTTGCTGCTGAAACGCCTCCAGTTCATCGGTCTCGATACGCAGCGCCGAACCCGGGCACGCATCGCCGTGATGCTCGGACAAATGCAACACACACTCACCCCGCGACACCTGCAGATACAGCGGAAAATTCGCTTCGAAGCGATGCTGCCAGTCGATCGTGAAACCGAGAAAATCGACGTAGAACTCGACAGCCTTGGCCTCATCGAAGATCCGCAGGATCGGGGTGGTTTTGCCCAAGCTCATGGGGTGCTCCCTGACTGATTGGCCCCACAGTGTAGACGGGGAGGATGTCAGCAAATCGGCTTGTTGATGGCTTTCTTTAATCTCATAGTGCCATCACTGTGGCGCACGCCACGAATCCTTAACGAAAGTTGTCGCGCAGATCACCCTGACGCGCGAGAAACCGCCCTGCCCTGCCCCCGTTCGCCTGCCCGTCGCGATAGCTCAACACGCCGTTAACCCAAACCCCGTCAATCCCCTGCGCCGCCCGTTGCGGATCGGTGAAATCGGCAACATCGCGCACGGTCGCCGGATCAAACAACACCAGATCCGCCCAATGTCCTTCACGAATCTCGCCTCTTTCCTGCAAACCAAAACGCGCCGCCGACAAACCGGTCATTTTGTGCACGGCGGTGTGCAGCGGAAACAGCCCGACGTCACGGCTGAAATGGCCGAGCACCCGTGGGAAAGCGCCCCACAGGCGCGGATGCGGGAACGGATCTTCCGGCAGTCCGTCAGAGCCGACCATCGAAAGCGGATGGGCAAGGATTCTTCTGACGTCGGCCTCGTCCATGCCGTAATACACCGCGCCCGCCGGTTGCAGACGTTTTGCTGTTTCCTCCAGCGACAGTTTCCACTCGCCAGCGATATCGATCAGGTCGCGTCCGCTGACTTCCGGGTGCGGTGTCGACCAGGTGATGGTGATGCGGTGGGCGTCGGTCACTTGCTTCAAATCCAGCGTCGAAGAACTCGCTGCATACGGATAGCAATCGCAGCCGACCGGGTGGGTTTTCGCCGCTTCCTCCAACGCTGCGAGCAACTGCGGACTGCGCCCCCAGTTACCCGCGCCGGCACATTTGAGGTGGGAAATGATTACCGGTGATTGCGCGTGTCGGCCGATCTGAAACGCTTCATCCATCGCCTCCAGCACCGGGGCGAATTCGCTGCGCAAATGGGTGGTGTACACCGCGCCGAACGCCGTCAGTTCTTCGGTCAGTTGCATGACTTCATCAGTCGAGGCGTTGAAGGCGCTGGCGTAGGCCAGACCTGTGGATAAACCCAACGCGCCGGCCTCGAGGCTGTCGCGCAACTGCTTGCGCATAGCGGAGATTTCCGTAGCCGTCGCAGTGCGGAACAAGTCGTCGAGGTGGTTGCTGCGCAACGCCGTGTGGCCGACCAGTGCCGCAACATTCAGCGTGGTGTTGGCCGCTTCGACGGCTGCGCGGTAGTCGCTGAAACGCGGATAAATAAACGCCGCTGCGCTGCCGAGCAGGTTCATCGGATCCGGCGGATTACCTTTCAGGCTGACCGGCGAAGCGCTGATGCCGCAGTTGCCGACAATCACCGTGGTCACGCCCTGGCTGAGCTTGGGCAGCATGTCGGGCTGGCGGATCACCACGGTGTCGTCGTGGGTGTGCACGTCGATGAAACCCGGTGCCAGCACGCGGCCGGCGGCGTCGATTTCTTCGCTGGCGTTGGCATTGTGGAGGTCGCCGATGCGCTCGATGCGGCCGTTGATAATCGCCACGCCGGCCTCATAGCCGGGCGTGTTGCTGCCGTCGATGACCATGGCGTTGCGAATCAGGGTGTCGTACTGCATGTCAGTCTCCCAGCGGCAGGTGATCGTCGCCGCCACGGTATTCGTCGAGGGCGAGTTTGATCCGCCGCAGACGTTCTTGATTGTCTTCGGGGCTTGCCAGCGCCAGCTCGGTGGCGAGCACGTCGATGGCCAGCAGCATGCCGTAGCGCGCGGCTGTCGGTTTGTAGATGAACGAGGTTTCCGCGCCTTGCAGCGGCAGGACGACGTCGGCCAGTTCCGCCAGTGGTGAATCGCCGCGAGTGATGGCGAGAATGCGTGCGCCGTAGTTGCGCGCCAGCTCCACCGTTTCCAAAAGCTCCGGGGTGATGCCGGTCAGCGAGCAGACAATGAGCACCTGTTCGGCGTTGAGGCTGGCGGCGGTGACGCGCATCATCACCGCGTCGTGACACACCGCAATCGGATAGCCGAGACGCACCAGGCGCACTTGCAGCTCGTCGCTGCACAGGGTCGAGCAACCGCCCATGCCGAAGGCGTGAATCATCCGCGCCTGGCCGAGTAATTTCACTGCATCGGCGAAACGCGATTCGTCGAATCCGGCCAAATGCTGACGCAGCGTGGTTTCGATGTCGCCGACGATCTGCCCGTAAAACGCCGACTGCTCAGGCGTGCCCGCCGGGTCGAGAAAACGGCTGCCAACACCGCAGGCCTGGGCCAGTTGCAGGCGCAGATCGCGCAGGTCACGGCAACCCACGGTGCGGGCAAACCGCGACAGGGTGGCGGTGCTGACTTCGGCGCGTTGCGCGAGGTCTTCGAGGCTGGCGCTGGCGGCAAATCCGACGTCGTCGAGCATCAGCCGGGCGATGCGGCCCTCGCCGGCACTGAAGGAATCCTGGCGGGCGCGGATCTGGTAGAGGATGTCCATGGCGGCGGGCTCCGGTTACAGCAGGTAAGAAAGGCCGACGGTCAGAGCGAAAGCGACCAGCGAGATCAACGTCTCAAGCACGGTCCAGGTCTTGAACGTCTGCGCGACGGTCATGTTGAAGTATTCCTTGATCAACCAGAAGCCGCCGTCGTTGACGTGGGAAAAGATAACCGAGCCCGCGCCGGTCGCCAGCACCAGCAACTCCGGGTGTGGATAACCCAGACCGATGGCCACCGGAGCGACGACGCCTGATGCGGTGGTCATCGCGACTGTCGCCGAACCGGTGGCGATACGCATCAGCGCTGCGAACAGCCACCCCATAAGCAGCGGCGACAGGTGAAATTCGTGGGCGAGGCCAACAATTTGGTCGGTCACGCCAGCATCGACCAGAATCCGGTTCAAGCCGCCGCCAGCACCCACCAGCAAGGTGATGCTGGCGGTTGGCGCCAGGCATTCGTTGGTGAATTTGAGGATCGATTCACGGTTGAAACCTTGGGCAATCCCCAGCGTCCAGAAGCTCAGCAAGGTCGCCAGCAGCAGCGCGATAACCGAATTGCCGATGAACAACAGGAACTGGTTGAAAGCGCTGCCGGGTGTGGCAATCAGATTGGCCCAGCCGCCGATCAACATCAACACCACCGGCAGCAGAATGGTCGCCATGGTGATTCCGAAACCCGGTAATTTGTCGCGCGGTTCGCGGTCGAGAAATTGCTTTTCCAGCGGGTTGTCCGCCGGCAATTGAATGCGCGGCACGATGAATTTGGCGTACAGCGGGCCGGCGATGATTGCGGTCGGAATGCCAATGGCAATCGCGTACAGCAACGTCTGCCCGACCGAGGCCTGATAGGCCTGCACCGCGAGCATCGCCGCCGGATGTGGCGGCACCAGCGCATGCACCACAGAAAGGCCTGCAACCATCGGCAAACCGACCATCAGAATCGACACGCCAACGCGGCGGGCCACGGTGAAAGCGATCGGCACCAGCAAGACGAAACCGACTTCGAAGAACAACGGCAACCCGACCAGAAACGCGATGCAGACCATCGCCCAATGCGCGTTCTTCTCGCCGAATCTCTCGATCAGCGTTCGCGCCATCTGCTCGGCCCCGCCGGACTCGGCCATCATCTTGCCCAGCATCGTCCCCAACGCCACCACCAGCGCAATATGTCCCAGCGTCTTGCCGACACCCGCCTCATACGCGCCGACCACAGCCGACGGCGGCATCCCGGCGACCAGCGCCAGGCCCAGCGAAATCAGAGTGATGACGATGAACGGATTGAGCCGGTAACGGGCGATCAACACGATCAACGCGATGATGGCCACGGCGGCGTAGACCAGCAGCCAATAGCCGAAGGAAGGCGTCATGCGGTACTCCTCGAAAGGGTCACGTTCGAATGGGTTGTGAAACTCATAAATCATTTCGAGATAAAGATTTCAAACCGCATGAAAGTAATTTTCGTGGAGAGGTAAGGCGTGTCGCTGGCGGGTATGTGTTGTCGTGCCTAATGAAAATTGCGGGGCTGGATTTTCATGTCTTTCCAAATCACCACAAAACCCTGTGGGAGCAAGCCTGCTCGCGAAGACGTCATCACATCCAACATCTTCACTGCCTGATACACCGCATTCGCGAGCAAGCCCGCTCCCACAGTTTCGACCGCATTCCTCCAGCCAGAACGCGGTCAATTGTAGGAGTGAGCCTGCTCGCGATTGCGGTGTGTCAAAACACAATTTTTTGACTGACACGACGCTATCGCGAGCAGGCTCACTCCTACAGTTTTTGATCACATTCCTCCAGTCAGAACGCGGTCAACCGGTGGGAGCGGGCTTGCTCGCGAAGGGATCATCACATCCGACATTTTCATTGGCTGACCCACCGCTTTCGCGAGCAAGCCCGCTCCCACAGTTTTGATTGCATTCCTCCAGACAGAACACGGTCAACCGGTGGGAGCGGGCTTGCTCGCGATTGCGGTGGGTCAGAACAGGATTATTTGACTGACACAACGCTATCGCGAGCAGGCTCACTCCTACAGTTTTTGATCACATTTCTTCAGACAGAATGCGATCGAATTGTGGGAGCGAGCCTGCTCGCGAATGGCTTCACTCGGTGCTAGCTGAACTCACACCATTTCGTTACGAATCCATTCAACCACCGACGTGCGCTTCGGTGCCCAGCCCAGCAGCTCGCGGGCGTGTTTGCCGCGTACCCGGCTGTTCGAACCGAGGCCGTAGTTGGCCATTTCATAGCCCCATTCGGCTTCGGCGTCTTTGAGTGGCCAGTCTTGCGGTTTGCCCAGGTTCAACGCTTCGGCCATGGCGGTGGTCATGTCGATGAACGAGGCTTCACCGCTTTCCACGAAGTAGAAAGTGCCCGGCACGTTCTTGGTCAGCGCCAGCAGATACAGGGCGACGACGTCTTCGATGTGCACGTTGGACCAGATGTTCTGGCCGCTGCCGACGTGGCGAACGACGCCGCTTTTGCGCGCCTGTTTCAGCAGTCGCGGCAATTGCACGCTGTCGCGTTTAACGCCCAGGCTGTGGCCGTAGATCAGCGTGTTGCAGATCACCGCCGAGTTCACGCCATCCTTCGCCGCCGCGAGTACCAGGTTGTCGATGGCCACGCGATCGGCCTTGTCGACGGTAGGTTCGGGCAGGTTGTCTTCGTAGTAGATATCGTCGCTGGATTTACCGCCCGAGGCATCGCCGACAATGCTCGAACCGCTGGTGTGCAGAAACACTTTGCCGGAACCGCGCAAGGCGCCAAGCAACGCCTCAACCGCGCCGCGATGATCACTGCTAGCTGCGTTGATCACAGCATCAGCGACACGCGCCTGCTCAGCCAGCAATTGGCTGTCCTCAAGGGTGCCGATCACGGCATTCATGCCCAATGCCTTCAGCTCGTCAGCCTGCTCGACACTGCGCACCAGACCGGTGACGTTGTGCCCGGCCTGCACCAGACCGGTTGCGATGGAACCGCCGATAAATCCGGCAGCGCCGGTGATGAATACGTTCATGGAGAAACTCCCTGCGTGAGTAATTGATGCAGTGAGTATCGACCGATGAACCTCGGCGAAAAACCCGCCACAGGCCAATTCAATCTTGCGCTGGGATCACGAATCAGCCTTTGAAATCAGCGCTGGCGTAGGCCGCGAGTTTGCCCTGGATAAAGTCGAGAAAGCACTGGATGCGCAACGCCAGTTGCGAGTTGCGGTAGTACACCGCGTTGATTGGCTGGCGGTAGCCGCTGTTGAATTCGCCAAGCAAAACCTTCAAACGCCCGGCGCGGATGTCGTCGATGGTCATGAAATGCGAAAGGCAGGCGATGCCCTGCCCCTCCAGCGCCAGATGGCGCACGGTCTCGCCGCTGGAGGCGCTGATCGCCGGGGTGATCGGCCAGCGGTCGCCGTGCACGTAGCGCAGCGGCCACTGATTGAGGCCTTCGTTCTGGGTGAAACCGAGTAGCGTGTGCTCACTCAGATCCGCGACCTGTCGTGGCGCACCGTGTTTTTTCAAATACGCGGGGCTGGCGACGATGAGCAACGGACTGCAGCCGAGCGAACGCGCGTGCAGCGTCGAATCGGCAAGGGTGCCGATGCGGATGGCGACATCGGTGCTTTGTTCCAGCAGGTCAATGATCAGGTCGTTGCTGTTGAGTTCGAGCTGAATGTCCGGGTAAAGCCCACGAAATTCGTCGATGTAGGGAACGATGGCGTGGAGCATGAACGGCGACGCGGCGTTGATCCGCAGGCGCCCGGACGGCGTTTGCTGGCGCGAGGACAGGCGTTCTTCAAGTTGCTCCATCTGATCGAGAATCAGCTTGGCCTGTTCGAAGAAATACTTCCCTTCCTCGGTCAAGTCCATGCGCCGCGTGGTGCGGTTGATCAGCGTGGTGTCGAGCTTGGCTTCGAGCTTCGACAACGTGCGGCTCACCGCCGACGGCGTCTGGCCGACCTGCTCGGCAGCGGCGGAAATCGAACCGCACTCGATCACGCAGACGAAAATCTGCAACTCATCGGATCTGGCTTTCACAGAAATTCTCTAATCGAATACATATTCATTGTGGCGAGGGAGCTTGCTCCCTCGCCACAGAGTGGGTCGAGCTATTCGATAGTAGCTGAATCGCCTTACGCCTTGAGACCAAAGACCTGCTGCAGATGCTGTTCATAGCGCGCCACATCATTCTCGATGTTCGGACGCTTCATCACGTCGACGCAGAGGAAGGTCGGCAGCGCAGTCATGCCCAGAAACTCATTGGCCTTGTGGAACGGGAAATACACCGCGTCCACGCCTTTGGCTTCGAAGAAATCCGTCGGGTCATCGAAGGCTTGCTGCGGCGCGTTCCAGGTCAGCGACAGCATGTATTGTTTGCCGTGAATCAGACCGCCGCTGCCGTACTTCTGCGAAGCGTCGGAGCGGGTGCGGCCGTCGCTGGCGTAGAGGCTGCCATGGCCCTCAGTGAACACTTCGTCGATGTATTTTTTCACCGTCCACGGCGCGCCCATCCACCAGCCTGGCATCTGATAAATGATCACGTCAGCCCAAAGGAACTTGGCCACTTCTTCGGCAACGTCGTAGCCCTCATCGATGAAGGTGGTCTTGACGTCGACACCGCCGCGATCGAGCACGCTCAGTGCGGTTTCGTGCAGGGTGGAGTTGTAGCGGCCATCGGAGTGGGCGAATTTTTTACCGCCATTGAGCAACAGGACTTTTTTCATCGGAAAACCTCGGCGCAGCCCTTGAGCTGGTTGGAATCAGGAAATGGAATGGCGGCAGATTAACCATCGACCTCGCGCGGAAACAGCCACGCCGACGCAAAATACAATTGATCAAAACGCACGAATCGACAGCGCATTGTTGCCGTAGCATTCGCCGCTTTCTGAATTCGAGGAAGTTGTGATGAGTGAACGCCAGGGTTTCATCCTGCACGCCAAGACCCGCCCGGAAAAAGCCGCCGCGTTCGAAGCGCTGTTCCGCGCCTACGTCGAACCGAGCCGCGCCGAACCCGGCTGCATCGAGTACCACATGCTGCGCGACAAGGAAGATCCGACGCTGTTTATCTTTTACGAGATTTGGGAAAGCCAGGCGCATCTGGATGTGCACTCGGCGTTACCGCACATGAAGGCGTTTTTCGCCAAACGCATGGAGTATCTGGAGCGTGATTTCGATATCCGCCCGATCGACATGCTCAGCGAATCCTCGGCTAGCCGCTGATCAACAAATGGGCGCCGAGCGCGCCCAGTCCGACAAAGAACACGCGCTTGAACAGCACGGCACTGATGCGCTGGCGCAGCCATTGGCCGAGCCACATGCCGAGCATGGCCGGGATCAGCGCCAGCAGCGAGGCGCTCAATTCAGCGCCGCCGAGTGCGCCGTGCCAGAGCAGTCCGGCAGCCAGCGCCAGGGTCGAGACGGTGAACGACAGGCCGAGCGCCTGCACCAGTTCATCGCGGCTCAGCCCCAACGCCTGCAGGTACGGCACCGCTGGAATCACGAACACGCCGGTGGCCGAGGTGATGATGCCGGTGATCAAGCCACACAGCGGGCCGAGCCACGCTTCATGGCGCGGTTTGACGTGCAGCGTGGGCAGGAAAAGTCCGCTCAATGCGTACAGCAATAGCGCCGCGCCGAGTCCGCGCACCACCCAGTGCCCGCCGGACATGCCAATCCACAGTGTGCCGATGCCCGTTCCGAGAAAGATCATCAGCAGCAGCGGCCAGAGGCGTTTGATCAAGCTTTTCAGGTGACCGCCGAAGGCTAGCTGCCAGAGGTTGGTCAGGGTCGCCGGGATGATCAACAGTGCGGCTGCCTGCGCCGGCGCCATAGCCACACCGAGCAGGCCCATCGCGACGGTGGGCAGGCCGAGGCCGATCACGCCCTTGATCATGCCGGCGAGGAGGAAGGTGGCGATGACCAGCAGGGATAGGGTCAGGCCGAGGGTTTGGTAGAAGTTGGTTAGCGTGTGCATGGGGGTAATGTGCGCTGATCGGGGCTGGGTGGAAATCTGCCATATACTGAGGCTGCCTCTTTTTACGCAAGAGGCTGATATTTTCGTCTGGGCTGGCCCTATCGCGAGCAGGCTCACTCCTACAGTTTCGTGTTCGCAGCAGATCCCTTGTAGCAGTGAGCCTGCTCGCGATGAGGCCAGCCCAGACAACAAAAAAACCAGAGGCTAGCCCCATGCACTTCGACCTCACCGACCTGCGCCTCTACCTGCACATCCTCGACACCGGCAATATCACCGCCGGCGCCGTGCGCAGCCATTTGTCCCTCGCCGCCGCCAGCGCCAGAATCCGTGCGATGGAGGCCTCGCTGGGCACCGAGTTTCTGCAGCGCGGACGCCGTGGTGTCACCCCGACACCGGCCGGCAAGGCCCTCGCCCACCACGCGCGCATCCTTTTGCAACAGGCCGAACGCATGCAGCAGGATCTCGCCGAATACGCCCAAGGCGTCAAAGGTCAGGTGCGGCTGTTGTGCAACACCACGGCAATCACCGAATACCTGCCGGAAGTGCTCGCTGATTTTCTGCGTGACCAGCCTAATCTCGACATCGATTTACAGGAATTGCCGAGCGCGCGGATTATCCATGCCTTGCGTGAAGGCGCAGCGGATCTGGGCATAGTCTCCGACGCGGTCGACACCAACGGCCTACAGACTGAGGCGTTTCGTGACGATCCGCTGGTGCTGATTCTGCCGCTCGACCACCCGTTGCCTGACGTCGACGAGGTCAATTTCAGCGATGCGTTGCAACACGACTTTGTCGGACTGAGCGCCGACAGTGCACTGGCGATTTATCTGGAAGAACAGGCGCTGCACAGCGGCGCGCGGATGCAGGTGCGCATCCGCGCTGACGGTTTCGATGGCGTGATGCGCATGGTCGCGCGTGGCGCCGGTCTGGGCATCGTGCCGCTGGCAGCGGTGCAGCGCGCGACAGTCGGCCGATTCAAGCGCGTGACACTCAATGAGCCCTGGGCCCGCCGCACGTTGTTGCTCTGCGCAAGAGATTTCGCGGCGCTGCCAGGTTATGCCCAGGCGTTGTTACAAGCGCTCATCGATGCGCGCGTTTCTGAGCACCCCGATGTCGACCCCAGACAACCGGACGATAACCGGGCGCTATAGGGTGCGACTTCAACTCTCAAGTCCACTAGCCCCGGAGTCCCCATGACCGCGACCGCCCCTATCACCGTTCTGCGCGACACTCACCCGCTGCCGGTACTCGACGCCTGCAAGTGGGAAAAACTCGAAGGCGACCCGCACACCGTCAACCTCAACGCCTACACCAGCGAAGACGGCAGCAAGATCATGGGCACATGGATCTGCACACCGGGCAAGTGGCGCGTCGAATATGTGAAATGGGAATACTGCCATTTCCAGGAAGGTTACTGCGTGATCACCCCGGACGGCATGGCGCCGATTCACCTGCGCGCTGGCGATATCTTCGTGGTTGAGCCTGGGATGAAAGGCACGTGGGAAGTGGTCGAGACCGTGCGTAAATATTTCGTCTTTGCTTGATGCAAAAAAGCCGGGAACCACCCGACGTGATTTCCCGGCAACACCTACTGCAATTTTTTAAACACACCCCAGTGTTACCTGTGGAAATAGAGAACCCTGTGGCGAGGGGATTCATCCCCGCTCGGCTGCGCAGCAGTCGCGAAACCTGAACACTCGGTTTACCTGACACAATGTAGGGGGCTGCTGCGCAACCCAACGGGGATAAATCCCCTCGCCACAAAGGCCTGATCGCGATTACTGCGGTTTGCGATAGCTGTTGATGATCGCCGAGAAGTCTTTCCCGCCGTCACCGCGCTGGCTCATCGCCTGATACAACTGCTGCGCCACGGCACCGAGCACCACCGGTTGATGCGCCTGCCTTGCCGCTTCCGTCGCCAGCCCGAGGTCCTTGAGCATCAGTTCCGCACCGAATCCGCCGGTATAACCGCGCGAAGCCGGGGCCGTTTCGACGATGCCCGGCCACGGGTTGTACATCTCCGAACTCCAGCAACGCCCGGTCGAGCTGTTGATGATGCCGGCCAGCACGCCAGTGTCGATGCCCAGTGCATCACCCAAGGCCATCGCTTCACTGACGCCAACCATGGAAATCGCCAGCAGCAGGTTGTTGCAGATCTTGGCGATCTGCCCGGTGCCGACTTCACCGCAATGCACGATGTTACGGCCCATTTGCGCCAGCACCGGTTGCAGCGTCGCGAACAGTTCCGGGGTGGCGCCGACCATGAAGGTCAGCGTTCCGGCCGTCGCGCCGCCAGTGCCGCCGGAGACTGGCGCATCGGCCATGGCCACGCCGTGTTTCGCCGCCGCGGCGGCCACATCGCGGGCGGTCTGCGGATCGATGGTGCTGCAATCCACCGCCGGTACGCCTTGGCGAATCCCGGCGAGTACGCCCTCTTCGCCCAGCCAGACGCTGCGCACATGCACAGCGGCCGGCAGCATGGTGATCACCAGTTCGGCATCTTCCGCCGCCTCGCGCGCCGATCCGCGGACAGTGCCGCCCAGTTGTTCCAGTTCCGCCAACACGGTTTTGTTCAGGTCGACCAGGTTCAGCGAGTGGCCGGCCTTGATCAGGTTCCGGGCCATAGGCGCGCCCATGTTGCCCAACCCGATAAATGCGATTTTCATGATCGATTCCTCAGCGCAGGTTGATGGTGGTGTTCACGCCGTCGTTGACGCTGTCGTCATCGAACCAGCGCGCCGTGACCGTTTTGGTCTGCGTGTAGAACTGCACCACTTGCTTGCCGTACGGGCCGAGGTCGCCGAGTTTCGAACCGCGCGAACCGGTGAAGCTGAAGAACGGCACCGGCACCGGAATCGGAATATTGATGCCGACCTGACCGACGTCGATTTCACTCTGGAATTTGCGCGCCGCCGCGCCGCTCTGGGTGAACAGACCGGTGCCGTTGCCGAACGGGTTGGCGTTGACCAGGGCAATCGCTTGATCGAGGGTATCGACTTCCAGCACCACCAGCACCGGGCCGAAGATTTCCTGGGTGTAGATCTGCATGTCGGTGGTCACGCCCGAAAACAGGGTCGGACCGACAAAGTTTCCCTGTTCGTAGCCCGGCACGCTGATGTCGCGACCGTCCAGTTCAAGCTTGGCACCTTCCTTGATGCCGCTTTCGATCAGCTCAAGAATGCGCGCCTTGGCTTTTTTCGAGATCACCGGACCGACGTCGGTGCCCGGCTCGCTGCCGGCGTTGACCTTGAGTTTCTGCGCCAGCGCTTTCAGATCCGGCAGCCATTGTTTTGCGGCACCGACCAGCACCACCACCGAGGTGGCCATGCAGCGTTGCCCGGCTGCACCGAAACCGGCGCCGACCAAGGCGTTCAGCGCTTGCTCGCGATTGGCATCCGGCAGCACCACGGCGTGGTTTTTCGCGCCCATCATCGACTGCACGCGTTTGCCGTGTTTACCGGCAAGATCGTAAACGTGAGTGCCGACCGCGGTCGAACCGACAAACGACACGGCTTTGATGTCCTTGTGCGTGCACAGGCCATCGACCACATCCTTACCGCCATGAACAACGTTGAGCACGCCAGCAGGAACGCCGGCCTCGATCGCCAGTTCGACCAGCAGCATGGTCGACAGCGGATCCTGTTCCGAAGGCTTGAGCACGAAGGTGTTACCGCAGGCGATCGCCATCGGGAACATCCACAGCGGAATCATTGCCGGAAAGTTGAACGGCGTGATGCCAGCGCAGACGCCGATCGGCTGGCGCAGCGTATAGGTGTCGACGCCACCCGCGACGTTCTCGGCGAACTCGCCCATTTGCAGGGTCCCGATGGAGCAGGCGTGTTCGACCACTTCCAGGCCACGAAAAATATCGCCCTCAGCGTCAGCGATGGTCTTGCCCTGCTCGGCGCTGAGGACCACGGCGATGCGCTTGGAATGCTCGCGGATCAGCGCTTGCAGCTTGAGCATGATGCGCATCCGCGCGCCGATCGGGGTCAGTTTCCAGGTCTGGAAGGCACGCTGGGCGGCGCTGACAGCGGCATCGACCTCAGCGGCGGTGGCGAACGGGACCTTGGCCAGCACTTGCTGGGTCGCCGGGTTGACGATGTCGTGCCATTCGGCGGTCTGCGATTCGACCCACTCGCCGTCGATCAACAGCTTGACCTTCTGGACCGTGGTTTCGTTGGGCGTAAGCGATGCGTTCATGCTGGTCTCCGAAACTTGTTTTTATCGTAGGAGCCAAGGCGAAAGGTTCGCCTTGAGATGAGGCGTGTGTCACGAATTGGTTGTCGGACTGTTTTTGGAGTATAGATGTGCAAACTTCTAATAAGAACGCACATAAAAGCCCGTCCATCATGCAAAAAAACATCACCTCATTAGGCTCGCTGAACTGGGATGACTTGAAGTTTTTCCTCGAAGTCGCCCGTACCCGCAAGGCCAGCACCGCCGCCAAACGCCTGGCCGTCGACTACACAACAGTGTCGCGGCGGATCGGTTCACTGGAAGCGGCGCTCGGTACGCTGTTGTTCGAAAAGTCCCGCACCAGCGGCTTCGTCCTCACAGCCGAGGGCCAGCGTTTGCTCGGGTATGCCGAGTCGATCGAAAGCACGCTGCACATGGCCTGCGAGCAGGTCTCCGGCTCAGGCGTGGCGCTGTCCGGGCATGTGCGCATGGGTTGCACCGAAGGCTTCGGCAGTTTTTTCATCACGCCGCAGTTGAGCCATTTCGTCGACGCCTACCCCGCGATTTCAGTGGACATCCTGCCGCTGCCACACTTCATCAGCCTCTCCAAGCGCGAGGCCGACATCGTCATTGCGCTGGAGCGCCCGGAACACGGGCCGTATGTCTGCTGCAAACTCTGCGACTACCGCTTGCAGCTCTACGCGACTCAAGACTATCTGGACAAACACCCACCGATCCGCCGCCCGGCTGACTTGAGCAAGCATCAATTCATCAGTTATGTGGATGATCTGGCGTTCAGCTCGGAGCTGCTTTACCTGGCCAACGTGCTGCCCGGTGCCAGTGCGCATTTGCGCAGCACCAGCGTGATCGCGCAATTCGTTGCGGCCCAGCAGGGGCGCTCGCTGGCGATTCTGCCGTGCTTCCTCGCCGCGCAAGATCCGCGTCTGCTACCGGTGCTGCCGGAGGAAATCGATATCACCCGGCAGTTCTGGATGTACTGCCGGGAGGATCTGCGCAAGTTGAAACGGATCACCCTGTTGTGGGATTACATCCGGGAAGTGACTGAGCGTAATCAGGCGTTACTGATGGGGCAGACGCGGGAAATGCGCTTTGCCGATTAACCGGCGCTGACCACAATCGACACCCGGCGGTTTTCCGTGCGACCCGCGGCGGTGTCGTTGGGCGCCACCGGTTCGCTGCTGCCGAGGCCCTGCAGCTGGATATTCTCGGGTTTCATGCCGATTGTGCCCAGCACGTTGGCGACGCTTTTGGCCCGGCGCAGCGACAATTGCTGGTTGTAGATCTCCTTGCCTGACGCATCGGTATGACCGTCGACCCGTACGCGTTCGATGCCGGCGCCCAGCAAGGCCTTGCCGATGCGTTCGACGATTTGCGTGCTGGGCGCATTCAGGCTTTCGACGTCACTGCCGAACAGCACCTTGCCCGACAGGCCAAATTCCCAACCTTCGTCGGTCAGTTCAAAACCTTGCTGTTTGAGCACGGCGATCTGTGCAGGAGAAAGGCCTTTTGGCGTGCTTTGGCAGCCGCTCAGGGCCAGCGCCGCCATCAATAGCAACGCAAAAAAAGATCGCTTGGACACTATAAACACGGGTTCAGCTCCTGGATTGAACGGGATCGACCGGGTCCTCCGACCCGGCCGTGAATTGCGCACCGCGCGACAGGCGTTTGGCCTGGTACATCGCTGCGTCGGCGGCATTGAGCAGAGCACCGGGCGTGGTGCCATGATCGGGAAAAACCGCGACGCCGATACTGAGCGAAGTCACGACACTGCTGTCACCCGGCAGCGCAATGGGCATGTCCATGCTGGCGAGGATTTTGTCGGCAATGCGCTCGGCGTCTTCGACCGAGTGCAGCGGTGTGAGTAACACGGCGAACTCGTCACCGCCCAGCCGCGCCACCAGATCTTCTTCACGCAGTTGCGCGCGGACGCGATTGGCGACAGCCACTAACACCGCGTCGCCGGCGGCGTGGCCGAAGTTATCGTTGATGCCTTTGAAACGGTCACTGTCGAGAAACAACACGGCGACACGCTCATTCAGTTTCTTGCCGTTTCGCAAGGCACGAATCAGCCGTCCTTCGAAAAACGCCCGGTTCGGCAGACCGGTGAGGCTGTCGTGGCTGGCTTGATGGGCGAGGGTTTCGTTTTCGTTTTGCAGGTGGGTCTGCCAGGACTCCAGTTCATCGAGCAGAGCATTGAAGTCGTTACCGAGGTTGTCGAGTTCGGCAATCTGCGCCGGCGGCACGCGCCGATCCAGCGCGCGTTCGCTACGCGCGGCATGCGCCACCTTAGCGAGGCCGTGCAACGGGCCGATGATGGCGCGCAACTGCCGCCGCGCCAGATAGAGCGCAACCCAGGCGCTGATCGCGGTGCACAGCACAATGCCGGCCAGGCCGCTGAGCAGAAAGCGCATCAGGCTACCGCCGTGACCGATGAGCAATACCCGGCCGATTTCGCGATTCTGATGCTCGATCGGCAGGCTGACCGGTTTTTCCAGGACGGCGCGGGTGATCTGCATTTCCAGCTCGGAGAACAGACCGCTTTCAGCTCGCTGCCATTGCGCAATTAATTGGCCTTGAGCGTCCAGCACCTTGGCATCTGCCACTTCCTCGGTGGCGGCGATCAGGGCCAGCGCTTCAGTGGCTGCCGCCTTGTCGTTGAAAACTACAGCGGCCTCAACGGTGTAGCTGATCGAGCGAGCAATCAGGTGCAGATTGTGATCGGCGTAAACCCGTAGCGCCAACACGCCAAGCAAGGTCAGCGAAACACTGGCCATCGCGACCCCCACCAGCGCGACGATCAGATGTCCACGGCCAATGACCGAGCCCAGGGTCGGGCGGGTTTTCGATGTGAACAGCCTCATGGTGCCGCCGCTTTGCGACGCGACAATTGCAGCACGCTTGGATGAATGCGCACGCCGCTGCGGGCGACGGAGTCGAGGTTGACCTCGAAGGACACCTGCTCATCCCCCACGCGCAGGCAGAACAGACTGCCGACGGTGCATTGGTCATCGCTTTCGCTGATGCTCAGCACCGGATGGCCGATCAACGCGGCGAACAGCCGGCTGCGTTCATCGGCGGTGAGTTTGCCGATGTAGACCGCATCGCATTGATTGACGATGGCCGGGTTGTCGGCCAGCAGGCGACGTACCGTCACCGGTCGACCGGTCGCCTGCGTGGTGCCTTTGACCAGATCGTCGGTGTATTCGGTAGGGCCGACGATGCACAGGCGCAATTGTGCTGGCTCAACCGGCCAGCGCGCATAACTGAGGATGCCAAGAACCACTTGGGTGACTGATTTGGCTCGCTGCTCCGCCATGCCCGGCGATGTTGACGGCTGTGCACAGGCCGCGCTCGCCAGCAACCAGAGCAAACCGACGCGCAACACGTGCTTGCCGCCAATGACGCGCCCTGTCGCCGAGACAGACACCTTCATGCAGGGATTCTCTTGGGTTGTAGCGAAATGATGCCGCAACGATAGCACAGCGCTGAAACACCAGCGAGGCGGCGACCTCTGACCGGCTGGTCAGCAATCGCCACGGCGCGCCGAGGTTCTCATCCGCGAGGTTCGCTGCCCTCCTCCAGCTCCAGCATCAGCCCGCTCAGACGTTTGACCTTGCGCTGCACCGCCTCTTCGAAGACCCCGGCGCGCGGCTCGATCAAGGTGAACCAGTGTTTGGCCCGGGTGATGCCGGTGTAAATCAACTCCTTGGTCAGCACCGGATTCAGAGCATCCGGCAGGATCAAAGCGGTGTGGGCAAATTCCGAACCCTGCGACTTGTGTACCGTCATTGCATAGACGGTTTCCACATCATTGAGCCGGCTGGGCAGGACGAAGCGCACCCCGCCTTGCCCATCGTTGCGTGGAAAGGCCACGCGCAAAACCGTTTTGCCGGCCTCCGGCCCTTCGCGCTCGGGCAGCTTGAGGGCGATGCCGATGTCGCCATTCATCAAGCCGAGGCCGTAGTCGTTTCGGGTCATCAACACCGGACGGCCTTCGTACCACTGCTGGTCGTTGTCGATCAAACGCGCCTTGAGCAACGCGGCAGTGATGCGCTGGTTCAGGCCTTCGACGCCCCACGGTCCCTTGCGCACAGCGCACAACAATTGGAAGGTGTCGAACGCCTGCAAGACTTCGCGAGCCCAGCCGACCCAGTCCGGATGCTCGAGCGGCCGGCCCTGCGCCGGACGCTGATTGCGCAGCACGCTCAGATAATGCCGGTAACCTTGCGGCCCCTCCCCGTGCCCTTCAAGCAGCAGACGCTCCAGCGTGTGGTCATGCTCGCCCTTGAGCGGCAGTGAATAAACATCCTCATAATGCCCGCCCGCCAATAACTGACGCGCCTCATCCGGTAACTGCTGGTTGACCCGGCGCGCGAGCTGGCCAATCCCACTGCCCTCGCCAAAGCGCCGCGAGTGACGCAGCATCACCACCTGTTGCGCCAACGGATGCGAGCCATCGACGTCCTCGAACAAGCCGCTGCCCTGCAGGCGCTCGCCACTGACCGACTCCAGCCACTCTCGGGTCTGCGGGTTGTACCAGCCGTGTTCGGCGTCACGGCAAAGATCCCCGAGCACTGCGCCGGCCTCCACAGACGCCAGTTGGTCCTTGTCACCCAGCAACACCAGACGGGCGTGATCGGGCAATGCGTCGAGCAGGTTGGCCATCATTTCCAGGTCAATCATCGAGGCTTCATCGACCACTAGCACATCCAGCGGAAGACGATTGCCCGCGTGGTGACGGAAGTGCCGTGTGCCGGGACGGCTGCCAAGCAAGCGGTGCACGGTGGTCACATCGCAGGGAATTTTTGCCCGCACGTCTTCGGCGACTTTCAACGATTGCACTTGCTGGCTGATCGACTCGGTCAACCGCGCAGCGGCTTTGCCGGTCGGGGCAGCGAGACGGATGCGCAGCGGATGACCGGACTCCACCGCCGGCGCTTGCAGCAAGGCGAGCAGGCGCACCACCGTTGTTGTTTTACCGGTGCCCGGACCGCCCGTGACAATGCTGAAGGCACCGCGGGTGGCGAGGGCACAGGCGAGTTTCTGCCAGTCGATCGGCGCGCCCGCTCTGGCCGAACCAAACAGCTCGTCGAGGCGTTTCGGCAGATCCTTCGGTGGCGCCTCACCTTGGGCGAGACGTTGGCGCAACGCGCTGTCGATGCGCCTTTCGTAAGTCCAGTAACGGCGCAGGTACAGGCGTTTGCCGGACAGCACCAGCGGGCGCTCTTGCGCTGTTTCACTGGAATCGACGGCGAGCGCCACCAGGCGGCTACCCGCCAGGGTTTTGCACCAATGCGCACCATCCAGCGCTTCAAGCAACTGCGAAGGCAGTAGCAACACGCCGCCTTGCACGTCGCCCTCGGGCGGTAATGACAGGGCGAAATCCGGGGCCTTCAAGGTTTCGAACAAATCGAGGCAGACGTGTCCGTGACCCAGTTGATGGCTGGTCAACGCAGCGGCAAGCAGCACCAACGGATCGGTATCCGGCTCAAGCTCGTGAAGGAAGGCAACGAATGCCTTGTCCAGCGCGCGAAGCCAGCCGCGTTCGACCCAGCGGGTCAGCAACAGCAGCAGATCATCGGCGCGGGTCAGTGGCGCAAGTCCAGAGAGACTCTCGGCCGTCAACGGTGTCGGCAACAGATCGGCAAAGGTGCGGTTCATAGCAGGACTCCCTGTTCCCATGCGGGTTCGGCCTTGGGTTCGGGTTGGCCCTGAAACATCCGGTCCAGCCGTTCGATCAACTCACGAGGCGGACGGGCGAAAAAGACGCCGCGACTGTCGGCGCGAGTACCGCGCAGGAAAAGATACAGCGCCCCGCCGACGTGCCGGTCGTAATCGTAGTCGGGCAAGCGGGCCTTGAGCTGACGATGCAGTGCCAGCAGGTAGAGCACATATTGCAAGTCGTAGCGGTTGTCGAGAATCGACTGTTCCATCGCTTGCCTGGTGTAGGCGAGATCATCCACACCCAGCCAGTTGGATTTGTAATCCGCGACGTAATAACGGCCATGGTGTTCGAAGGTCAGGTCGATGAAGCCCTTGAACATGCCGTTCAGTTGCACCGGCTCTGCCGCCACGCGAGCGACGCCGTTGTGGGTCTGCTGGCGGACCAGTTCATCGAGCTTGAGCACATCGACTTTATGGCTGGCGAACCAGAACTCCATTTCTACGCGGTACTGCTTCAGTTGCTCGAGAATCACCGGCGGCTGCCCGTCGGCAATCGGCAAGGGGGATTTGAGCAGATGCTGCAGCCAGTCACTCAAGGTGGTAATCCAGCCTTCCCAGCCACGCAGGTTGCAGCGACGGGCGACCGCATCCTCCAGTGCCTCGCGCGTTACTACGAAGCTGTCATCACTCCCCGCCCACTCCAGCAAACCGTGAAGAAACGTCCCAGGATTGGGGCCACGGGGGAAACGATGGATATCGGCGCCGCCGGCCATGATTTCGCGCGGGGCGTCAGGGTCGAGGCGTTCGTCATCGAACAGCTTTTGTGCTTGCGGACTGTCCGGTGCTTCGTCGCTGCCGCTACTTAAAATGTCACTGATACGCAGGGCGCTGTAGGACGCGATCCACCAGTTCTCGCTCGCCTTGCGCTTGGGCAACAGCGTGGCACTGAGGACAGCTTCGCTGCGCGCAGGTTGGTAGTATTCGTCGGTGGACGGCGGCATTTCATCAATAGCGATCACCGGACAGTCTTGCTGCAGGTCTTGCAACCAACGTCCGAGTCCTGCCGACTCCTCCAGAGATGCCCCACCGCCGAGCAGGTAGCCCAACGCTGAAAGGTGCAGCACCGAGCTGTTGTTATTGCCGCGTTTGAGGTCCGCCACTCCCAGCCAACAGGCATGCTGCGCGCGGGTCAAGGCGACATAGAGCAGGCGCAAATCTTCGGCCAGACGCTCTTCGTCCGCTTGCGCGATCAACTCGGCGGTCGGTTTCAGGCTGACCTGCGCCGTGCCCGTCGCGTCATGGTAATGCAGCGGCAAACGACTGCCGTCGACCGGTTTTGCCGAGCACACGAATGGCAGGAACACCAATGGATACTCGAGCCCTTTCGATTTGTGGATGGTCACCACTTTGACCAACTGCTCGTCGCTTTCCAGACGCAGGATCTGCTCCTCGCCGGCCTGACCGGACAAGGCCAGGAGCTCGGCCAAGTGGCGAATCAGTGCTTGTTCGCCATCGAGTTCGGCGGCGGCTTGCTGCATCAGTTCGGACAGGTGCAAAAGGTTGGTCAGCACTCGCTCGCCATCGTTGCGAGCCATCAGGGTCTGCGGCAAATGAAAGTCGTGCAGCAGGCGTCGCAGCATCGGCAGTACGCCCTGCTTGCGCCAGATGTCGCGATAACCGCGAAACTGCATGACGCGGGCCTCCCAGACCAGCTCGTCCTGGTTGAGTCGTTCCAGTTCAGCCAAAGGCAGGTTCAGCGTGATGCAGGCCAATGCGGCCTTGAGCAAGCGCTCGACGTCAGGTTCGGCGCAGGCCTTGAGCCAGGACAGCAGGTCGTGCGCTTCCTGCGAGGCGAAAACCGAGTCCTTGTCAGACAGGTAGACACTGCGCACCCCACGGGCGGCAAGCTCACTGCGCACGGCCTGCGCCTCCTTGCCATCACGAACGAGGATCGCGATATCCGAGGGGCGCAGGCCGACGAAATCGTTGCCGTCCCGAACGAATCCAGCACTGCCGCGCTGCCCGCCATTAAGCAACGCGGTGATTTCGCTGGCACAGGCCGCCGCCAATTGTTGTCGATACACCGCGCCTGACAATGGCTGGTCGCTGCTCAACAGCCAGACGCTGAGCGCCGCGACGTCCTTGCCGGCAATCTGCAATTTTTCTTTGCGTCCCTGAGAGTCGACGGCCAGGAACGGCACGGGATTTTCGCCGCTACTCTCCCGGAACAAAAACGCGCCGCGCCCCTGCTCGCGGGACTCGGCGCGCTCGAATACATGATTGACCGCCTTGACCATGCCATGGCTGGATCGGAAGTTGGTGCCCAGCGTATGCAAGCGTCCGGCGGTGGCCTGGCGCGCACGCAGATAGGTGTAGATGTCCGCGCCACGGAAGGCGTAAATCGCCTGTTTGGGATCGCCGATCAGAAACAGGCCGGTGTCGGGACTGTTCTCTTCGATGCGATAAATGCTCTCGAAAATCCGGTACTGCACCGGGTCGGTGTCCTGGAACTCATCGATCAGCGCCACCGGGAATTGCTCGCGAATCAATGTCGCAAGACGCTCACCGCCCTCCGATTGCAGCGCGGCATCCAGGCGCAAAAGCATGTCGTCAAAACCCATTTCGGCGCGACGGCGCTTTTCCTCTTCGAAGCGCGTGCCGACCCACTTGGCCGCGTGCTGCAAAACTGCCGCATCAGGGGTCGGCAACGCGTCGAGACTCGACTTGAGTCCGGGCATGGCGTCCAGCCCCGGATGGTTCGGCGCCTGGCCCTTCCAGGCTTCAGCCATGCCATCGGGAGTCAGCCGACTGAAACCGGTGCCGATGTCCAACTGTTCCAGAGCTTCGTCTTCGGCCCATGCCTTGAGCTTCTCGAACCACGGTTCGAAGTAGCGCGCCTGCATCTTGCGACCGTCGACAGTTTTGCTGGTGACGCCTTGGTGACAGATCGCGAGCAGCTCGTCTGCCCATTGGCGCCACGGCATTTTCAGCTCACTCAAGGCCGCACGTCGTTCCAGCAAGCAGGCGTCGATCAGCTCGGCGGGCGTCTTGTCTTCGTCACTGTCGCGCGCGCTGGCGAACAGACCGCGAACGCGCGGGAGCAGAGCCGCAGGGCCGCCCCAATTGCTGCGAACCCAGTTCAGGGCATCGCCCTGCATCGGGTAGCAGAACAACCGCCAGTAATCACGCAGCACTTCGCCGAGCAAATCGCTGTGATCGGTCTCCAGCGATTGGGTGAACAGGCTTCCGCTGTCGAAAGCATGCTCACGCAACATGCGCTGGCACCAGCTGTGAATGGTCGAAACGGCGGCTTCGTCCATCCACTGCGCAGCAATATCAAGACGATTGGCGCAACCTGGCCATTGCTGAGGATCGAACTGACCACGCAGTTCGGCGATCAAGCCGTCCGGAACCGGCGTCTCGTCACGGAAGAAACGTGCGGCTTCGGCCAGCCGTGTACGAATCCGCTCGCGCAGTTCTTTGGTCGCGGCATCGGTGAACGTCACGACCAGAATTTGCGGCGGCAGCAGTTCGCGGCCGAAGCTGCTGGCTTCACCACCGTGTCCCAGGATCAGCCGCAGATAAAGCGCCGATATGGTGAAAGTCTTGCCCGTGCCGGCGCTGGCTTCGATCAACTGGCTGCCACGCAGAGGAAATGCCAGCGCCAAAGGTGTTTTCGTACTCATGCACATGCCCCTTCACTGGACAATGAACGCCAAGGGGCTTCGAGCAATGGTCGATACAAGGCGTCGCACCAACCGGAGAATGTCTCATCCATAATTAATGCATCGAAGTCGGCAAACTGGCGTGACAGCGCCGGACTCTCACGGCGCTCGCCATCGCTGGTCTGGCCGTCACCTTCATAGGCTTTGCGGGCTGCGGCTTCGGCCTTGAGCGGATCGGTCTGGGACAACCAGGCAAAAGCGGTCTTCACAGCGATCGGCAAAGGTTGACGCATGCCAGCCTGCCAGGCGAGGAGCAGGTCGCCAAGCAACCCCAGCGCACGGTCTTGCGCCATCGGTTCAAGCAGCAAGGTGTCGTCACTGGCAACCAGTGCCGTGGTCAATGCCAGTCCGCTTGCACAGGCCACAAGGTGATTGACCCACGGTTTGGTCAACCGATGCCACTTGCGACTTTTGATCGAGCCGATGCTATTGGGAATGGTCGTGACTGATAGCTGGCCACCGTCGGCGCGTTGATGCAGACCTGAAAGCCATCCGTCGATACGTAAACCCTGAAGGTCGAGATTGAGCGCAATCGCGCTGGTCAATGGCATCGGCCATAACGTCAGCAACTGTTGATAACGCTGCACCAGATCGGGCAGCGGTTCGATCAATTCGCGTTGCAGGCATTCGCCAAATCCGGCCATTGGTAATAGCCCGCTGTTTTGCAGACGTCGTGCCTGGGTTTCGAGCGCCTGGACGATATTGTCCGGTTGCCCGAGCGCTGCCTCGAGCAGGCTGTCGCTGAGCGTATAACGCTGCAAAGCGTCCAGCACGAAGGGTTCTTCGTTGGCGAGCGGTGCCTCGGCCGCTTCGAAAAACACTTTTAGTCGTTGCGTGAAGAAATGCCTTACCGGGTTACGCAAAAAATCCTGCAGCAGGGCCAGGCTCAGCGGCTCTTCCTGCACAAAGGGGGAGAGTAATTCTGCGTGGTTATCGGTTGCCTGTTGCTGATGCAGCACCTGCCATTCACTGGCATAGCTGAACAGTGGGTCCCCCTCATGGAAATAACGCGCACTGAACGGCTGCAGCGGGTGCTCTTGGGTCATCGCCCCGAGCAGATCCTGACCTTCCTCCAGCAGACGCCAGCCGCTGGCGAGATGATCGCGCAACTGGCCGATCAGTACCGAAGCAGGCCGCTCGCTGTTGTCGCGAATGCTGCGCCCGACCCAACTGATATACAGCTGATCGCGCGCGGAAAGGAGCGCCTCAAGCAACAGATAACGGTCGTCCTCACGCCGCGATCGATCGCCCGGGCGGTAGTCGCTGCCCATCAGGTCGAAGTCCAGCGGCGGTTGCGCACGGGGGTAATCGCCATCGTTCATGCCCAGCAAACACACCAGTTTGAACGGAATGGCGCGCATGGGCATCAGCGTGCAGAAATTTACCGCCCCGGCGAGGAAACGCTGAGATAAGCGGCCCTGGTCCAGACCGGCAAGCCAAGCCTCACGAACGACCGTCAACGGCAGGTCATCGACCAGACCGACCGCTTCACAGGTTTCCAGCCAGGTTTCGCGAAGCTCTTCCAACTGAGCCAGCAAGTAATCGTCGTGCTCGTTGCTCGCCTTGAAGAACAACTGAATGAGCGCTTGCAGGCGCTGGCCCCATTCCTTGGGTTGAGCCGGTTGCATGAGCTGCTGATGGGCGAGTTCCAATGCATCCAGCAGGGCAACCAGTGGACCGATCAATGCGGCGTCCAGCCCACCAATTTCATCATAGGGTTCAATCCCTGCGCAGGCGCCGGCGCTGCCGACGGCGTAACCGAGGAGCATCCGCCGCAGACCGAAATGCCAGCTGTTTTGCTCAAGTTCCTCCGGCAAACCCAGCCCTGCGCGTTGTTCGGCGTTCATGCCCCAGCGCACCCCCGCGCCCTCGATCCAGCGATGCAATGTGGGCAGGTCACGCTCCTCCACACCGAAACGGGCGCGTAAGGCGGGGACGTCGAGCAGATCGAGAATCTCGCTGACGGGAAAACGACTGTCGGGGAGTTTAAGCAGATGCTCGACCGCAATCAGCAGCGGATCGCGGCCCCGCTGGCCCTGATCCGCCAAGGTGAAGGGAATGAAACGTGGATCGTGCCGATCGAGCTGACCAAACACCGCGCGGATATGCGGTGCATAGCTGTCGATATCGGGCACCATCACAATAACATCGCGAGGGCGCAGGTCCGGATTGGCGCTGAAACGCGCGAGTAACTGGTCATGCAGGACTTCCACTTCGCGTTGAGCGCTGTGGGCGATGTGAAAACGGATCGACTCGTCTTTTTGCAGATCGACAGCAGGCCAGTGCTCGCGCGTCTCGTTGAGTGGGCGCAGTTCTAAAATGTCGTCCTGCAGTTGATTGAGCAGATTCTGTGGCCGGGTTTCACTGAACAGGTCGATGCGGCCATCGCGGAAGGCTGCACGATAGCTGTCGGGATCGTCATAGCTGTCGAGCAGATTGATGTAATCCCGACCTTGCTTACCCCATGCAGCCAACAGCGGGTGAGCATGTTGATGCAGTGTCTCGGGATCAAGTACAACAGGCATTCCATTCTTGCGGGACTGGCGCTTGTATTGGTGACGCAGCAAATCCTTGTCGGCGACGATATCCGCCCAGTGGTGTCTGCAAGGGTTGTGCACACAAAGCAGAACCTGACTGAAACGCGCGAGCCCGGCCAGTGCTTCAAGGACTTGGGCCGGCAACGAAGAAATCCCAAAAACGATCACCCGTGAGGGCAGTACCGCCGGCGCCTCGGCAAGGGTGTTGATTCGCTCGATAAAGCGTTGATGAACGCCGGCACGACTTTGCGCCATGCCTTGCTTGCCGACATCATTCAGCAATGCGCGCCACAGTTCGGCTTGCCAGCAACTGGTGGCAGGCAGCGCTTTGGCTTCGCCTCGGACATTTCGCAATTGGTGCCGCCCTTCGGCCCAGTCTTCAAGCCAATCGGCCCGGTACACCTGATATTGGTCGAATAGATCCGCCAGGCGCTCGGACAGTTGATAGCGTTTACGCAAATCGGTGTCGTGGGTGAGGAAGCGTTGCAGCGGCTCGAAATGCGGGCGGTCAATCACCTGGGGGAGCAGCCGCATGAGACGCCAGGTCAGCGGCGCCTTATCGAGCAGGGATTTGGCTGGAATTTCGTCGCGCCCCAAAACCATGCGATAGAGCTGCCACATGAAACTGCCAGGTAGTTGCACATCGATCGCCGCAGCGATACCGCAGCCACCCAGGTCGCCCTCTTGCGGATCTTCGGCCAAGGCCAACTTGAGCCATTGAGCGATGCCGTTGCTTTGCACCAGCGCAATCTCGTTCTCCAGTGGCGCCAATGGGTAACGACGCATGATGCTGACCACCAGGCTGCGCAGTTCGTCCAGGCTGTTGCTCTGGACCACCATGAATGCAGCGTTGAGGGACTGGGCGTCCGGCATAGAGGTTTCCTTGGAGAAGTACGAAAGCCAGGGCAGAACCTTAGCATTGTCGGCAGGTTGTGACAGCCGGACGGCGTCTGCGAATGCTGTAAGAACTTTCTCGCAGGCAAAACAAAACCCCAACTGCTTTCGCAATTGGGGTTTCGGAATTTAATCTTGACGATGACCTACTCTCACATGGGGAA